>NZ_JBQENY010000024.1:0-524 GCF_052044915.1 Sphingopyxis sp. 22461 | reverse complement strand
AGTGTATCGGCAAAGCCCCCGTCCCAAACATTATTTTCGACAATCGTGTCGTGGCCATCGCCGCGCGCATAGACATAGGTGTCGTCGCTCTGGTCGCCGTTGAGCGTGTCGTTGCCCGTGCCGCCGTTGAGCGTGTCGTTACCCCAGCGGCCGAAGAGCGCGTCGTTGCCGCCGCCGCCAGAAAGGGCTTCGCTACCGTCAAAGCCGGTGATCGCATCATTCCCACCCGTCGCGGCCTCCGTCACGACCCGCTGGCGCAGGTAATTGGCATCCCAGCGGGTGCCATCTGCAAAGGTCACGAACTCGATGCCATTGGCACGGTTGGGGTTCATGTTGACCAGCCGGATGCTGCCGCCATCTCCCGCGCCGGTCGCGCTCTCCGTAATCGTCAGAATGATATCCTCGCCGACGCGTGACAGCGATACATCGGCAACGGCGATCTGCTGCAAAGCGAGCGTATCGGCAAGGCCACCTTCCCAAACATCATTATCGACAATCGTGTCGTGACCATCGCCGCGCGCATA
>NZ_JBQENY010000023.1:0-3563 GCF_052044915.1 Sphingopyxis sp. 22461 | reverse complement strand
GTAAGCGCTGTTCTCAGCCCACGTCGACCTAGGGTATGAGATTCCCAACGTTATTCGCCGGGTGACCATTGGCGAGTTTGCTGAGCGTCTCGGTCATCCAGTCGTGTGGGTCCATGCCGCTGGTGTTGCAGTTTTCAACGAGCGTGGCGATCATCGCCCGGTTGTCGCCGCCCTCGTCGGCGCCGGCAAACAGTGCGTTCGTGCGGTTATGCATACCTTTCCATAACCGCAAGTCATGACGGTTCGCCGGCTCCGACCGCGGCGGTGAGCGCGCCGCCGATCTCTATTCACTCATCGTCACCGCCAAGCTCAATGATATCGACCCGCAGGTCTGGCTCGCCGACGTCCTTGACCGCATCGCGAGCATCGCGCAAAACCGTCCCCACGAGCTTCTCTCCCGGGGATGGCGGACACGCCAGCCCGCACTTCAGGTCGCCGCATGACGCTTATCGCCCGCCTCAAGATCGTCCTCAGGGATATCGAGCCGAAGGTCATGCGCCGGATCGAGGTGCCGCTGTCGATCAATCTCGACCGGCTTCACACGGTCATCCAGATCGCCATGGGCTGGACCGACACCCATCTCTACGAGTTCCGTTTCGCCGGCGACGCCGCCTTCGGCATTCCCGATCCCGACTATCTTTCCAGCATGAATGATGCCCGCAAGACCACCCTGCGCTCCGCGATCGACGACTGCGGCGGCAAAACCTTCCGCTATATCTATGATTTTGGCGACTATTGGGACCATGCCGTCACCGTCGAACGGATCGAAGCGCGTGTGCCGGGCTTTCCCTACCCCTCGCTCCTCGCCGCCACCGGCCGATGCCCGCCCGAGGACGTCGGTGGGTCTCCCGGCTATGCCGAGTATCTCGAAGCACTCGCTGATCCGGACCATCCCGAGCATGAAGACATGCTCGAATGGGGCGGCGATTTCGATCCCGACAAAATCGATATCGCCGACATCGCAATTCGCCTCACGGATATCGGTCTGGCGTGGGAACGAAAACCCCACCGTAAAGCCCACGCTACACCAAAGTCATAGAACCCGCAGCCTTCACCAAATGATGCAACGCAGAACGGGTTCGTCGAGAGCTTCAATGGTCGCATGCGCGACGAGCTGCTCAACGAGACGCTGTTCTTTACGATCGGTCAGGCCCGCACGATCGTAAGCGATGTTTTCAGGCCACGGCGGTCCAGGGCATGAGGTTGCGGACGGCATTGGCGGGATGCCCGTTGGCGAGCTTGGTCAGTATTTCGGTCAGCCAAGTGTGGGGGTTGAGACCGGAGAGCTTGCAGTTTTCGATGAGCGTGGCGATGACGGCCCAGTTGTCTCCGCCTTCATCAGAGCCTGCGAAGAGGGCATTTTTGCGGTTCAAAGCGAGGGGGCGGATCGACCGCTCGACGGCATTGCTATCGAGGTCGACCCGGCCATCGTCGAGGAAGCGGGAGAGCCCGTCCCAGCGAGTGAGCGCGTAGCGGATTGCTTCACCGATCTTCGCTTTGGCGCTGACCTGACGGCTGCGGGCTTCAAGAAACCGACGCAGATCGTCGATGATGGCGCGGCTGCGCTCGCCCCGGGCTTGTTGGCGCTGTTCGGGCGGCGCACCTCGCACCTCGTCTTCGATGGCATAGAGCAAGGCGATGCGGCGCAGCACCTCGGTGGCGACCGGCGATGTGTCGGCGAGCTCGTAGAACTTGCGGCGCACATGGGCCCAGCAGAAGGCGAGCCGAATCTGCTGACGCCGCTTCGCCAGCGCGGCATAGCCGCCATAGCCGTCGACCTGCAGGATGCCCGCGAAATCGCCGAGATGGGCTTCTGCCCGCTCAGCCTTGCGGTCGGCGGCATAGACATAGGCGACCATCGGCGGATCGTTGCCGCCCCAGGGGCGATCATCGCGTGCATAGGCCCATAGCTGCCCGGTCTTGGTCCGCCCGCGTCCGGGATCGAGCACCGGCGCCGTCGTCTCGTCGGCGAACAAGCGTTCCGATCTTCGCAATCGCTCGAGGATGTGATCGCGCAAGGGGCGCAAATACCATGCCGCCCGGCCAACCCAGTCGGCCAGCGTCGAGCGATCGAGCTGGATACCTTGCCGGGCATAGATCTGTGTCTGCCGGTATAGCGGAAGATGGTCGGCATACTTGGAGACCAGCACCTGCGCGATCAGCGCTTCGGTCGGGATACCGCCCTCGACGATCCGCGGCGGTGCCGGGGCCTGCACGACCGCACCCTCGCATGAACGGCAACCGTAGCGCGGGCGGCGGGTGACGAGGACACGGAAGGTGGTCGGCACGACATCGAGGCGCTCGGCGACGTCCTCGCCGATCTGATGAAGCGCGCCGCCACAACAGACACAGGTCTTCGTCTCGACATCGACGATCTGTTCGACCCGCTCCAGATGCGTCGGCAGCGAACCCCGGTTGGTCTTCCGCGGCCGCTGTGCCGGAGCCCCGCTTGCCTTGTCGCGAGCGTGTTCGGCCGCGGCCAAGGCCGTCTCGACTTCCTCGAGGGCAAGCTGGAACTGATCGGGATCGAGCTGTTCGGACCGGCGGCCAAAACGGTGACGCTGCAGGGCGTCGATGATCGCTTGTAGACGCTCGACCTCGGCTTTGAAAATCTTGAGCGCATCGAGCTCGCGAGCCTGTTCGAGGACGAGCGCGCGAAGCGCTTCAACGTCATCGGGAAGGTCGGCTTCCATGAGCATGGAAGCAGTGAATCAGCATGGGAAGGCCGCGTCAACCGGCAATCTGCGGAGCGATCGGGCGGCGTCCGCCATGCACTCGGCGCCAGTCCAGACCTTCCAGCAGAGCGCCAAGTTGTGCCGCCGTCACACGCATCACGCCGTCCTGAATCCCCGGCCACTTGAAGCTCCCTGACTCCAGCTTCTTAGCCATCAGGCACAGGCCGGTTCCATCCCACCAGACCAGCTTGATCCGGTCGGTCCGCTTCGCCCGAAAGACGTAAATCACCCCGGAAAAGGGATCGCCGCCATACTCGGCACCGACCAACGCCGCCAACGCGTCCGGCCCTTTGCGGAAATCTACGGGCCGCGTTGCGATCATGACGCGGGCGCCAGCGCCAGGCCCGATCATCGAGCCGACCGAAGGGCTTGCACCACGGCAGCAGCCAGATCGGCCTTGGCCGTTCGCCCAATCCGGATCACGGCACCATCGATCTCCACTTCTATCGCGACATCGCTGCGTCGGGCGTTGTCGGCGACCACCGGCACGAACATCGGCTCCGCATCCATCGAGCCACGCTGGGCTTCCAGCGCGTAACGAAGCTCGCGGCGCCAGGTGTAGAGCTGGGAGGTCCGGATATCGTGCCGCTGAGCAAGCGCCGTCAGATTATCGCAATGCTGCGCTTCTGCGACGATCGCCAACTTCTGCTCCACGGTCCACGATCGGCGTCGACCGACCGTCCCACTGAACACCTCGAGGCGCCGGGCCGGCTCCGGACTAACTCCAGTGCGCGTGTCCAGTCCGGTCGTTAGCGTCGCGTCGTCCATATCCCCTCTGGTCTGCCTCAATCACGAAACCAAACAAGGTGGGGCCCGAACATCGCTTAC
>NZ_JBQENY010000022.1:0-11720 GCF_052044915.1 Sphingopyxis sp. 22461 | reverse complement strand
TCGTGACGGCAATCGATCTCCTGCGGATCGCCCGTCAGGCGGATCGACTTGATGACCGTCCCCACCTTGAGCGTCTTGCCGGCCCCCTTGACCTCGAGATCCTTGATCAGTGCGACGCTGTCGCCATCCTCGAGCAGGTTCCCGACCGCGTCGCGAACCTCGACCTGCGAGGCCGCGGCCTTGCGTTCCGCAAGCTCCGACGCCGGCATCCACTCGCCGCTTTCCTCGTCATAGGCATAGTCGTCACTGTCACTCATTTCATTCTCCAGACTTGGTCAGAATTGGGTTTCCCGGCCGCCGGCCGATCGAGAAACGGCGCGTGCGAATGGCCTGCCGCTCACAGGGGCCGCTGTCATTTCGCACCCGCGAGATCGATCGCAAGCGCCTGCGCGCCCGCATAATCGGCCGCATAGGCGATGCGGCCCGCCGCTTCGCCAAGGCCGATCCGCCCGAGCATCGCCCGCGGCTGGGGCTGCACCCCCGAGACAATCACCCGCGCGCCCGCCAGCCGGGCCTGTTCGACAAATTCCTCAAGTGCCTGCGCGCCGCTCGCATCGAGGAGCGGTACGAGCCGCATGCGCAAGATGATGACGCGCGGCGACTGCCCGACGCGGCGCAGCGTGTCGAGCAGCTCACCCGCGACCCCGAAAAAGAAGGGACCGGCGATCCGGAACACCTCGACGCCCGGCGGCAGGTCATCGCGCTGGTCGAGATCTTCGGCATCGAGTTCGGCGTCGCGCCGCCCGCTTCGATCGACCTCGACCGCTTCGGCCATACGCGCCATGAAAAGCAGCGACGCGAGCGTCACCCCGACCGCGATCGCCACCGTCAGATCGACGAGGACCGTCAATCCGAAGGTGATGAGCAGCACCGCCCGGTCGCTGTTCGGCATCCGCAGCAGCGCGAGGAAGCGCTGATACTCGCTCATGCCCCAGGCGACCACGAACAGGATCGCCGCGAGCGCCGCCATCGGCACATAGGCCATCAGGTCCGTGCCGAAGAGGATGAAGACGAGCAGAAAGGCCGCGTGCATCATGCCCGCGACGGGAGTCTTCGCACCCGACCGGATATTGGTCGCGGTGCGCGCGATCGCTCCGGTGGCCGGGAGGCCGCCGAACAGCGCCGAACCGAGGTTGGCGACGCCCTGCCCGACCAGCTCCTGGTTCGAGCGATGCCGCGTCCCCGCCATGCCGTCGGCGACGACGGCGGACAGCAGCGCCTCGATCCCGGCGAGGAAAGCGATCGTGAAGGCCGACGGCAGGACGGCATTGATCTTGACGAGCGAGATGTCGGGAAACGACGGCACCGGGAGCCCGGCCGGTATATCGGGAAAGCGCGAACCGATCGTGTCGACCGGCAGGTTCAAAAGTGCCACCGCAACGGAGCTCGCCACCACCGCGATCAGGAAGCCCGGCAGGCGCGGCGCGAATTTGCGAAACGCGATGATGATCGCCAGCGCGCCGCCGCCGACGCCGATTGCGGCCCAGTTCGCGCTGGACAGCGCCCCCAGATAAGCCTGCCACTTGGGGAGGAAATCGACGGGCACCCGATCGATCGCAAGGCCAAGGAAGTCCTTGACCTGGCTCGAGGCGATGATGACAGCGATCCCCGCGGTGAAGCCGGTCACCACCGGATGCGGGATATATTTGATCATCTGGCCGAAACGGAGCAGGCCCGCCGCGATGAGGATGAGCCCGGCGAGCAAGGTCGCGATCAACAGGCCGTCATAGCCGTGGCTCGCGATGACGTTGAAGATCACGGCGACGAAGGCGCCCGTCGGCCCGCCCACCTGCACGCGCGATCCACCGAGCGCCGAGATCAGGAAACCCGCAACGACGGCCGTGATCAGCCCTTTGTCGGGAGAGGCGCCGCTGGCGATGCCGAGCGCCATGGCGAGCGGCAGGGCGACGATCGCGACGGTCAGGCCGGCGATCGCATCGGCGCGGAATGTGGCGGCGGAATAACCCTCGCGAAAGACCGTAAAGAGCTTCGGCGTATAGGTCTCGGGTGTCACCGAATTTCGGGCCTGCTCGGAAATTTGGCAGACAGAAGTCCGCGCCCCGGCCGCTTGGGATCGGTGTCCGCCACTTCGCGGAGGCGCACGCCGCGCCCGGTCCCGACGCTCGATGAATATTCGCCGAGCAATTCGATGCCGTTGCTTTCGAGGGCGCCGATCACTTTCACCAGCGTATCGACAACACCGCGCACCTGACCGTTCGATGCTTCCATGCGCTGGATCGTTGGAAGCGAAAGACCTGCCAGCTCGGCGAGCTGACGCTGATCTATCCCCAGAAGGGCACGCGCGGCCCGCATCTGCTGCGAGGTGATCATATCAGCTCCTTGGTGTTTTATACATCAATTATCAATCTTAACACCATCATCTAATGCTGTATATATCGATCATGCTAAGCAATCGATCAATCTATGACGCCGAAGCGGGCGCCTGCCACGAATGCAGTTCGGGCGTTCGTCACGGAGAACGCGACTAATGCCCAATTTTATGGTGTCGCCCTTCGACCGCCCCATCACCAGGAAGACTCCGCCGCCGCCGAACGATCAGGATCCGGGAAGCGAAGACTTTGCGCTCCCGACCTCGGGCTGGGCGGCGATGTTCCGGGGTGCACGAGGCCAATGCCCGCGTTGCAACGATGCGAAGCTGTTTATCCGCTTCCTGAAGCCGGTGGCAATTTGCCCCCGTTGCCTGCAGGACTGGATGCATCAGCAGGCCGATGACTTCCCGGCCTATGTATCGATCCTCCTGACAGGCCATATCATGGCGCCCATCATCATCGCACTCATCCGGGATACGCCGCTGTCGCTCGCCGCCTTGGCCGCGATCATCGTGCCGTTGATGCTGGCGCTGATGATCGGGTTTCTTCAGCCTGCGAAGGGCGCGATCATCGCGTTGCAGTGGTGGCTGGGCATGCACGGATTCGAGAGGGAACGGCCCGCTCCGGAGGCGAGTGACCGCAAAGCGTGACGCTTTGCACGGGAGATGGTCAACGCAGCCTCTCGGCGTTCGATACGCTCCCGTTCAGCGGCATTGCAGCTCACCGCGGTCGATCGCGCGCCCGAGTACGGCGCCGCCCGCAGCACCGATAATTGTGCCCACCGTCCGGTCGCGCCCACCGTCGAGCTCGCGTCCGGCAAGGGCTCCGACCGCGGCACCGATGATCAGGCCGGTGGTGCCATTGTCGCGGCGGCAATGATAGCGCCCGTCATCCCCCCGCCAGATGCGGTCACCATGGGACAGGCGTCGCGGTTCATAATAGCGCCCATAGCTGTCATAGAGACTGCGATCTTTGGCGCGTTTTCCATGCGCCGGAGCCCAAGGAGGCGGATCGGCCAAAGCGGGAGCCGTCGGCATGGCGACGGCGGCGAGAATCGCTGCGACGATAATCTTCCTCATGACATGTTTTTCCTTCGCTTCTGCTCACCGAATAGCAGACGGTGCCCGAACACCCGATGAATGCTGTTCGCGAAGACAATTGCCGCCTGCCACATTTTTCGGCGTCATGTGACCGGCTGCAGACCGGCATCTTTCGGCCAGAAATTTGCGCAAGCGGGACATGCGGCCGGTTTTTGGAACAGAGCGGCATCGCAAGGCCTTTCCTGAGCCCTGACCCCACCTCTCGACATGCTATGCCCTCTAGCCGTTGCAGGCGCAGCCAGTGGGCTGATGGCACGTCTTCTCTCGCGCTATGCAAGAATTGCCACAGGCTTTCCCCTTGCTGCATACCTTGCAGCAACTTCCAGCCATTGCTGTGCCGCATAGCGGCAATGACGCAGGTGTCATCGCGAGCAGCGCCAAGGCGCCGATAAATGCCTTCATCATCGCTCTCTCCCCCAAGACCCGCCATAACAGAGCATGAGCAGAAGGTCGAATCCGACGGCCGATGACTCTACTTTCGCCCGGTGCCATCTTCTCTGTGATGGGTAATCTCAATTCGACCGAAAGGGCATTGTGCAAGAAATCGCCGACTGTTCGGGGTCGAAACGCCATATGCCTCAATCTGCCGAGCGAAGTTTAAGTAGGACTTTCTTTGCTGTCCGAGGCGGTTTAGTCTTCTCGTTCGGCGTCTGTCGTGCAGAAGAAGTGTCAATAGGGGGAGATCTGAACTTGTCTGACAACCAGCCCACGGTAGAAACCGACGTCACGAAAGCTTGGCAAGCGACGCAGGATCAGAAGGGTGCCGCAAAGCGCCTTCGCATTTACGCCGCGCTGTCGTGGGTTGTTGCCATTGGCACCGAGATCGCCGGCATCGTCTTGCTCAAGCAGCACAAGTTCGACCACGGCAACCTTCTATTGTTGATCGGCCTTCTGGTCGTGATCGCCGTGTTTGCGATTGCCGGCAGTGTGATGTGGAAAAAGGCCAACACCCACGACCCGGCCAGTCGGGCTGACGCTTTCCGTTTTTTCGTCCAGAATCAGCTCGGTGCGATCATCACCATGATCGCGTTCCTGCCGCTGATTGTCCTGATTTTCATGGACAAGGATATGGATCCCAAGAACAAGAAGATCGCTGGCGGCGTCGGCGTCGTATTGGCGCTGCTCGCCACTTTGGTCGGGATCGACTTCAAACCGCCTTCGACCGAACAATATACTCAGGACATGAACCAGTGCGCGGCGCAGATTAAAGCAGCCGAGCCAACCACCGCCTGTTCCCCCGCGGTTGCCGCTCAGGCGCAGGACATCGCGCGCGACTCCACCGCGGTGGCTGACGCGACGAAGACGGCCGCAAACCCCGCTGGTCAGGATGTGGTCTATTGGATCGCGCCAGAAAATGGCGCCAAGACCTCGTCGACACCGCATGTCTTCCACCTTTGCGAGGGCGTGAGTACGCTCCGCGGCAAGACGGTGAATCAGGGCTCCGTGACAGAAGCTTATGCGGAGAATGCGACGCGCATGACCAAGCAGATAGCGATGGAACAGAAACAATGCGGATTCGCCACTACGTCCTAAGCCGGCCCTCCTTTCACGGTATTTGATAAAACCCATAGTGGGCCTGTCGGAGCAAATGCATCGGTCGGCGATCAGCGTATTGACCAGCTAAAGGGCGAGCAACGCTTCGCCAGCGAAATCTTGGGCGATCGGGAACCGCAATGACTGTAGCAAAATGGGAGTTTTGGTCTGCTGCCGTGATGTTTGCCGCCAAGCATGGTTTTGAAGCAGAGGCCGCGGCTGCTGAAAAATTGCAGGACGCCGTTGCGCGTGGTCATATGGGTGACACCCTGACTTGGCGAGAGATCGCAGAGCGATTGCCCGCGATTTTGGCTAAAAACCGCCCGCCATCGGCATAAACTTGGATTTTCGGAAAAAAGGGGTCGTCTTTGCCAAATCCGGCGCCAATAAGCGCATCGAAGGTTCGGTGAGTGCATCACTTCGCTCAGTATCGTGCACGGCTTTTGGCGGATTGCGGTCGGGCGGCTTTCGAGCAAAAACTGTGAATAACGGACATCAACGACCCGGTCCCCAGCCGAAGCTAGGCCGATAGATGGCCTTTCACTTTAGACCCGGCCAAAAGAGCGGACGAGTAGGAACCGATAATGGGAAAGCTAGCTCGTGTGGCATTCGTTACAGCAGTAATAACACCCATTTGATTGGCTGTAGGTCCTCTTTGCCTCCTGCACGGCACCTCGGCAGGTTGCATGCGATCCAAGCGAAACCCGGTTCTCCGGATTCGGTTCATGCCCGCACCCAGTCTGGTGGACCTCGTGGTCCCCATTCGACTGAGCATTCTTGTTCACATGGTAGTATGGCATAACGCTCCCCTTCGATACGAGGCTAAGGTTCACGATGCGCGTTTAGCCACCACGAAATGGTCCGAAATGGACCGATGCCGCTCAGGTAGACCGGGTCGGCAGGTGGCCGGTTTCAGACAGGCAGCTTCCGGGGACTAATTCAAGAAAGCCGACATTCTCAGAGGTCTCGCGTGGACGACCTGAACGACCGAAGTCGGTCGTGGCAGCGAGGCAAAAAACTCCCCATTAGCTGGCCTTTTTCAATGCAAGCCCGGTCCAGAAGACTCCGTTTGCTTGATTTCTGGCCTGCACCGACGCAGCCTCCGTCCGTTGCACCAATTCGAAGCCACATAGGCCCGCCGCGCTAACGGTCTCGTCTGCGGACACCGGGAACACTTGTCGCCCGTCGGCTCCGGGGCCGTGCCGAAGCGACATGATCAGCAGGCCATCCGCAGTTGTCATATGTGCGAGATTGGCCATGGCGAGCTGGCGCGCATCGTCGTCAAGGTGCTGCCAAACAGCGCAAATGGTGATGAGATTAAACACCCCCGTCGTTCGCGCCTTGGTGAGTTCGGGAAGCCGGTCATCCAACCACTCAATCCCATGGCTATCGTGGAGTGTCATTCCAGCGGTTCGAAGCTCCTCGACAGGTTCAACCGCAAGCACATGATGACCTTGCCCAGCGAACCACGCGGCGTCACGGCCAGTTCCTGCTCCGATATCCGCCATTCTAACGGGCTTTGTCGGCAGTAGGTTCAGCACAGGCGCATAGACATCGTGCGATGAAATGGCTTCAAGCCTTGCGATGAGATCGGCGTTTGCCGCTGTCGCATATCTGCTGAGGATTCCTTCGACCGCCATGAGCCTTTCTCGCTAGCGGACCTTCTCTGGTCGCGATAGGTGCGTCAGTCACTGGGGTTTTTATTGGGGATGCGAGGGGCGTGACCTACATCGGCATTGGCGTTTCGCTCGCATTGCTGTCTTCGGTTACTACCGCCTTGGCGCACGCGTTGTTGAAGGCTGGTAAAGATAAGCTGGCAGTTCGTGCATTGATCGGGGCTGTTGGGACCTTCGCGCTCTTGCCCTTCTGCTTTTTCGTCCCCTTACCGACACTCTCGATGCTCCCTTGGCTTGCGGCCGCATGCGCTCTGCATACCAGCTATCAGCTTGTTCTTATCCGTGCTTACGAAGCCAATGACTTCGCCGTGGCATATCCGATTGCGCGAGGGGTCGCACCGATCGCCACGGCAATATTGGGGGTGGCGCTGCTCGGCGATCGTATCACGGTTGCGGGCGTATTGGGAATTGGGCTGGTCAGCGGAGGTATTTTGCTCATTGCTGTCGGACGCTCGATAGCCGTGGCGGGATTGATCGCAGCCAGCATTGCGGGGCTCTTGACGACGGCGTATACCGTCGTCGATGCTCATACGATCCGGCTTGCACCAGCCGCGATGACATTCGTGGCATGGTTCTTCTTGCTCGACGGCATCATAATGTTTCCAATTTTTGCATTTGCCCGGCGTGGGCGGGTTATATCGCTCCTCCGCTCCGAAGGTCGGCAAGGCCTGATGGCAGGTTTTACCAGTCTTATCAGCTTCGGCGCAGCCCTGTTCGCTCTTCTGCTTGCGCCCGTCGGCATCGTCGCGGCGCTTCGTGAAACGAGCGTGGTGTTTGGGATGTTCATCGCAGCATTTGTGCTTCGCGAGCATGTTGATCGCCGTCGAACTGCAGGCGCCGCTGTGATCGCTGCCGGTGCAATTCTCATCCTTGCCACGGCGGCTTCTTCAACAATTTAGTCGCAAGACTGCTCGTCCTCTTTCCACCCCGTTTCAGCCTTTCGGCGCCGATCCGGCTGAAATGACGGCATCGATCGGTTTCCGGCGTTTAAGCAAGCAGGTCGTCCTTGGTCATAGCTGCCGCAACGGTCAGGTCCGGCAATGAAGCGATTCCTGGCGTGCCATCGCCGCGCCAGATCGCACACACGATTCCAACAACATTGCCTCCAGCTGCTTCGACAAGCTTTACGGCCTCAGGCTGCTTCGTCGAACGCGGCCCGATATCGCTCGACCAATTTCTTTGATGTTATCGAAGATATTCGGAAAAAGTTCGAAACGTCAATGACTTGGCTCACCACTTTTCAACAACCCGATATCCGCATTTGGAATGCTGCGGCCAACATCCGCGGCAGCGGTCCCATTCCAGCGCAGCATTGCTCAAGCGGTTCTTACCTGCGAATTTACCATTGCGTCGCTAAAAGCCGCAAAGACGGCTCAATCTTAGCCGTTTCCGGCGGCGACATCGCGCCGATGCCGGCGTAGGATATGAGGAGTGAATGTGACAACGCTTATAACCGGAGCAGCCGGCTTCATCGGGATGCACGTCGCCGCCGCATTGCTCGATCGTGGCGAACATGTGATCGGCATCGACAATTTCACCCCATATTATTCCCTTGACCTCAAGCGCGCGAGGATCTCGCGCCTTGAGGCAATCCATGGTCGGTCGTTTTCTTTTCTGGATGTCGATTTTGGCGACGCCAACGCGCTCTCCAATGCGCTTTCCAATGAGACAATCGAACGCATCGTACATCTCGGTGCTCAACCTGGCGTGCGCTACTCGCTCGACAATCCAGCCGCCTACATCCACTCGAACGTTTCAGGCCACGTCAATATTCTGGAGTTGGCGCGCCACAGAGCCATTTCGCACCTAGTGTACGCCTCGTCTTCGTCAGTCTACGGGATGCGATCGGATACGCCTTTCCGGGTCTCCGATCGCGCCGATACACCGATTTCGCTCTATGCAGCGACAAAACGCGCCGATGAACTGATGAGCGAAACCTACGCCCACCTTTTCCGGATACCGCTAACGGGCCTGCGCTTCTTTACCGTATATGGGCCATGGGGCAGGCCCGATATGGCCGTATGGAAGTTCACCGAAGCAGTACTGAGTGGCGGTCCAATCGACGTTTACAATCACGGCGACATGCTTCGCGATTTCACCTTTATCGACGATATCGTAAACGGCGTAATCTTGGCGCTCGATCATCCTCCCAAAGACGATAATCGAGAAAAACCGGGCGGCTTCACGACACCTCATCGGTTATACAACATCGGCAACAACCGTCCCGAACAGCTAACCGACCTGATTCAAGCAATCGAAGAGGCATGCGATCGAAAAGCCAAGATCAATCTATTGCCGATGCAAGATGGCGATGTTCATCAGACGTTTGCAGATATCGAAGACATTAGTCGAGATCTCGGTTTTTACCCGGCAACTCCCATGTCTGTCGGAATTCCGGCCTTTGTAAATTGGTACACGAAAGAATGGGCGAAGCGTTAAGCCGACAGCCTGTTTCTTGACACCGGCGATCCGCGTCTTCTTCGCGCTCATCGCATTGCCTCATGCTGGTTGATGACATTGAAAGTTAAGGGGAGCGCCACTTCATATTGTGACACTCCCCTGCCCGTCGGTGTGTGCAGAAGCAGCAACTCGGCAGCTACGACTCAATAAAGACGCGCTGGCATTTGACAAACCGATTGAGGAGCGACGCCGATTTAAGTCGGCGAGGATGACTTACGAAGTAAGCGATGTTCGGGCCCCACCTTGTTTGGTTTCGTGATTGAGGCAGACCAGAGGGGATATGGACGACGCGACGCTAACGACCGGACTGGACACGCGCACTGGAGTTAGTCCGGAGCCGGCCCGGCGCCTCGAGGTGTTCAGTGGGACGGTCGGTCGACGCCGATCGTGGACCGTGGAGCAGAAGTTGGCGATCGTCGCAGAAGCGCAGCATTGCGATAATCTGACGGCGCTTGCTCAGCGGCACGATATCCGGACCTCCCAGCTCTACACCTGGCGCCGCGAGCTTCGTTACGCGCTGGAAGCCCAGCGTGGCTCGATGGATGCGGAGCCGATGTTCGTGCCGGTGGTCGCCGACAACGCCCGACGCAGCGATGTCGCGATAGAAGTGGAGATCGATGGTGCCGTGATCCGGATTGGGCGAACGGCCAAGGCCGATCTGGCTGCTGCCGTGGTGCAAGCCCTTCGGTCGGCTCGATGATCGGGCCTGGCGCTGGCGCCCGCGTCATGATCGCAACGCGGCCCGTAGATTTCCGCAAAGGGCCGGACGCGTTGGCGGCGTTGGTCGGTGCCGAGTATGGCGGCGATCCCTTTTCCGGGGTGATTTACGTCTTTCGGGCGAAGCGGACCGACCGGATCAAGCTGGTCTGGTGGGATGGAACCGGCCTGTGCCTGATGGCTAAGAAGCTGGAGTCAGGGAGCTTCAAGTGGCCGGGGATTCAGGACGGCGTGATGCGTGTGACGGCGGCACAACTTGGCGCTCTGCTGGAAGGTCTGGACTGGCGCCGAGTGCATGGCGGACGCCGCCCGATCGCTCCGCAGATTGCCGGTTGACGCGGCCTTCCCATGCTGATTCACTGCTTCCATGCTCATGGAAGCCGACCTTCCCGATGACGTTGAAGCGCTTCGCGCGCTCGTCCTCGAACAGGCTCGCGAGCTCGATGCGCTCAAGATTTTCAAAGCCGAGGTCGAGCGTCTACAAGCGATCATCGACGCCCTGCAGCGTCACCGTTTTGGCCGCCGGTCCGAACAGCTCGATCCCGATCAGTTCCAGCTTGCCCTCGAGGAAGTCGAGACGGCCTTGGCCGCGGCCGAACACGCTCGCGACAAGGCAAGCGGGGCTCCGGCACAGCGGCCGCGGAAGACCAACCGGGGTTCGCTGCCGACGCATCTGGAGCGGGTCGAACAGATCGTCGATGTCGAGACGAAGACCTGTGTCTGTTGTGGCGGCGCGCTTCATCAGATCGGCGAGGACGTCGCCGAGCGCCTCGATGTCGTGCCGACCACCTTCCGTGTCCTCGTCACCCGCCGCCCGCGCTACGGTTGCCGTTCATGCGAGGGTGCGGTCGTGCAGGCCCCGGCACCGCCGCGGATCGTCGAGGGCGGTATCCCGACCGAAGCGCTGATCGCGCAGGTGCTGGTCTCCAAGTATGCCGACCATCTTCCGCTATACCGGCAGACACAGATCTATGCCCGGCAAGGTATCCAGCTCGATCGCTCGACGCTGGCCGACTGGGTTGGCCGGGCGGCATGGTATTTGCGCCCCTTGCGCGATCACATCCTCGAGCGATTGCGAAGATCGGAACGCTTGTTCGCCGACGAGACGACGGCGCCGGTGCTCGATCCCGGACGCGGGCGGACCAAGACCGGGCAGCTATGGGCCTATGCACGCGATGATCGCCCCTGGGGCGGCAACGATCCGCCGATGGTCGCCTATGTCTATGCCGCCGACCGCAAGGCTGAGCGGGCAGAAGCCCATCTCGGCGATTTCGCGGGCATCCTGCAGGTCGACGGCTATGGCGGCTATGCCGCGCTGGCGAAGCGGCGTCAGCAGATTCGGCTCGCCTTCTGCTGGGCCCATGTGCGCCGCAAGTTCTACGAGCTCGCCGACACATCGCCGGTCGCCACCGAGGTGCTGCGCCGCATCGCCTTGCTCTATGCCATCGAAGACGAGGTGCGAGGTGCGCCGCCCGAACAGCGCCAACAAGCCCGGGGCGAGCGCAGCCGCGCCATCATCGACGATCTGCGTCGGTTTCTTGAAGCCCGCAGCCGTCAGGTCAGCGCCAAAGCGAAGATCGGTGAAGCAATCCGCTACGCGCTCACTCGCTGGGACGGGCTCTCCCGCTTCCTCGACGATGGCCGGGTCGACCTCGATAGCAATGCCGTCGAGCGGTCGATCCGCCCCCTCGCTTTGAACCGCAAAAATGCCCTCTTCGCAGGCTCTGATGAAGGCGGAGACAACTGGGCCGTCATCGCCACGCTCATCGAAAACTGCAAGCTCTCCGGTCTCAACCCCCACACTTGGCTGACCGAAATACTGACCAAGCTCGCCAACGGGCATCCCGCCAATGCCGTCCGCAACCTCATGCCCTGGACCGCCGTGGCCTGAAAACATCGCTTAC
>NZ_JBQENY010000021.1:0-23155 GCF_052044915.1 Sphingopyxis sp. 22461 | reverse complement strand
GTAAGCGATGTTTTCAGGCCACGGCGGTCCAGGGCATGAGGTTGCGGACGGCATTGGCGGGATGCCCGTTGGCGAGCTTGGTCAGTATTTCGGTCAGCCAAGTGTGGGGGTTGAGACCGGAGAGCTTGCAGTTTTCGATGAGCGTGGCGATGACGGCCCAGTTGTCTCCGCCTTCATCAGAGCCTGCGAAGAGGGCATTTTTGCGGTTCAAAGCGAGGGGGCGGATCGACCGCTCGACGGCATTGCTATCGAGGTCGACCCGGCCATCGTCGAGGAAGCGGGAGAGCCCGTCCCAGCGAGTGAGCGCGTAGCGGATTGCTTCACCGATCTTCGCTTTGGCGCTGACCTGACGGCTGCGGGCTTCAAGAAACCGACGCAGATCGTCGATGATGGCGCGGCTGCGCTCGCCCCGGGCTTGTTGGCGCTGTTCGGGCGGCGCACCTCGCACCTCGTCTTCGATGGCATAGAGCAAGGCGATGCGGCGCAGCACCTCGGTGGCGACCGGCGATGTGTCGGCGAGCTCGTAGAACTTGCGGCGCACATGGGCCCAGCAGAAGGCGAGCCGAATCTGCTGACGCCGCTTCGCCAGCGCGGCATAGCCGCCATAGCCGTCGACCTGCAGGATGCCCGCGAAATCGCCGAGATGGGCTTCTGCCCGCTCAGCCTTGCGGTCGGCGGCATAGACATAGGCGACCATCGGCGGATCGTTGCCGCCCCAGGGGCGATCATCGCGTGCATAGGCCCATAGCTGCCCGGTCTTGGTCCGCCCGCGTCCGGGATCGAGCACCGGCGCCGTCGTCTCGTCGGCGAACAAGCGTTCCGATCTTCGCAATCGCTCGAGGATGTGATCGCGCAAGGGGCGCAAATACCATGCCGCCCGGCCAACCCAGTCGGCCAGCGTCGAGCGATCGAGCTGGATACCTTGCCGGGCATAGATCTGTGTCTGCCGGTATAGCGGAAGATGGTCGGCATACTTGGAGACCAGCACCTGCGCGATCAGCGCTTCGGTCGGGATACCGCCCTCGACGATCCGCGGCGGTGCCGGGGCCTGCACGACCGCACCCTCGCATGAACGGCAACCGTAGCGCGGGCGGCGGGTGACGAGGACACGGAAGGTGGTCGGCACGACATCGAGGCGCTCGGCGACGTCCTCGCCGATCTGATGAAGCGCGCCGCCACAACAGACACAGGTCTTCGTCTCGACATCGACGATCTGTTCGACCCGCTCCAGATGCGTCGGCAGCGAACCCCGGTTGGTCTTCCGCGGCCGCTGTGCCGGAGCCCCGCTTGCCTTGTCGCGAGCGTGTTCGGCCGCGGCCAAGGCCGTCTCGACTTCCTCGAGGGCAAGCTGGAACTGATCGGGATCGAGCTGTTCGGACCGGCGGCCAAAACGGTGACGCTGCAGGGCGTCGATGATCGCTTGTAGACGCTCGACCTCGGCTTTGAAAATCTTGAGCGCATCGAGCTCGCGAGCCTGTTCGAGGACGAGCGCGCGAAGCGCTTCAACGTCATCGGGAAGGTCGGCTTCCATGAGCATGGAAGCAGTGAATCAGCATGGGAAGGCCGCGTCAACCGGCAATCTGCGGAGCGATCGGGCGGCGTCCGCCATGCACTCGGCGCCAGTCCAGACCTTCCAGCAGAGCGCCAAGTTGTGCCGCCGTCACACGCATCACGCCGTCCTGAATCCCCGGCCACTTGAAGCTCCCTGACTCCAGCTTCTTAGCCATCAGGCACAGGCCGGTTCCATCCCACCAGACCAGCTTGATCCGGTCGGTCCGCTTCGCCCGAAAGACGTAAATCACCCCGGAAAAGGGATCGCCGCCATACTCGGCACCGACCAACGCCGCCAACGCGTCCGGCCCTTTGCGGAAATCTACGGGCCGCGTTGCGATCATGACGCGGGCGCCAGCGCCAGGCCCGATCATCGAGCCGACCGAAGGGCTTGCACCACGGCAGCAGCCAGATCGGCCTTGGCCGTTCGCCCAATCCGGATCACGGCACCATCGATCTCCACTTCTATCGCGACATCGCTGCGTCGGGCGTTGTCGGCGACCACCGGCACGAACATCGGCTCCGCATCCATCGAGCCACGCTGGGCTTCCAGCGCGTAACGAAGCTCGCGGCGCCAGGTGTAGAGCTGGGAGGTCCGGATATCGTGCCGCTGAGCAAGCGCCGTCAGATTATCGCAATGCTGCGCTTCTGCGACGATCGCCAACTTCTGCTCCACGGTCCACGATCGGCGTCGACCGACCGTCCCACTGAACACCTCGAGGCGCCGGGCCGGCTCCGGACTAACTCCAGTGCGCGTGTCCAGTCCGGTCGTTAGCGTCGCGTCGTCCATATCCCCTCTGGTCTGCCTCAATCACGAAACCAAACAAGGTGGGGCCCGAACATCGCTTACTGGCGTTGATCATAGGTGGCTCAGACAACAAGGTTCACACATTGCTCATTCTGCTCGTTCCATGACTCCGGGTCTTAGATAAGACCAAAATTCCGCGCAGCGAATGCGGCTTCGGTGCGGTTGGCGCTGCCCAGTGCGGCGATCACGGCCGCGACATGCGCTTTGACGGTGGCAGGCGAAAGGCACAGCGCCCGGGCGATTTCCTTGTTCGATTTGCCGGTCGCGATCATTTGCAGCACTTCGATCTGGCGCCCGGTCATTTTTGAAAAATGGGCGTTTGCGGCAAAATTCGGTGACGTGCCATTTGCCTGATGGGGCCTGCCGGTCAATTGGATCATCCGCTCGGGCAGGTAATGACCGCCAGCGAGGATCAGGCGCACGGCCAGTTCCAAAATCGCGGGGCTGGACACTTTTGGTATGAAGCCGGCGACACCAAGCGCGAACATGTCGAGCAGCAACTGGTCGTCCTCAACACCCGTGACCACCAATATGGGAGAGTTAGGGGTCGTTTCTCTGAGACGCCGGATTCCGTCGACAGGGGCCGCTCCCGGCATCCCCAGATCGCACAATATCAAGTCGGGATGAGCTTTCGCAGCCGCCCAGGCGGACGGGAAGTCACTGGCAAGAAGAATGTCGGTGTCGGGCCATGATAGTTGCACACTGCCTTTCAATGCCTGCAACATCATTTGGTGATCGTCGCAGATCAGGCAATTGTTCATAACGCAAGCTAGGCAGCTGCTCCTTGCAACTCAAGAAAAAAGGCCGCCCCTTGCTTCCAGTTCGGATCAAGCCCGGCTGTGCCGTTCATCAAAGCCATGGTCCGCTGTACCGACGCCAGTCCCAATCCAAACCCGCCGCGCACCTCGTCGCCATGATTGCTGCCCTGGAAATAATCGTCGAACAGCGATGCGATATCCCCGGGCGCAATTCCCACGCCATCGTCGATGACCCAGATGCGAATGGACGAGCCCTGCCGCCGCGCGCCAATCAGTAGTCGCGTCGACTGCGCGTGCCGCAATCCATTGTCGACCAGATTCAGCAGCGCCCGCTCCAGCAATTCAAAGTCGGCGACGGCGCGCAAGCTGCTGGGCAGCGCATGGATGGCAACTTGCTGTTGCGCCGCCATGGCTTCGGCCAGCGCCGCCGTCCGGGCGATCGAATGGCCGACGGTCAGTTCGGCGAGGGTCGCGGTGGTCCCCGCGGATTCAAGCCGCAGATGCTCGATCATTTGATGCAGTCGCCGTTCGATCAGTGAAAAGGCCGCCTCGGTGTGCATGGCCGCCCTCGCTCGCCGTACCGGGTCGGTGCCGCGCACAACCTGATCGAAGAATAGCCGTGCCGATTGCAACGGCTGGCCGAGGTCATGCGACGCCGAGGCCAGAAACCGCCCTTTCGCGTCGCGCTGCATCTCGGCCTCGATGCGCGCCGCTTCGGCAATCGCATGAGCTTGCGCCGTCTGCCTGATGGTCTCGGGAAAGACTTTGCTCAGGAAAAACATGATGGCTGCAAACAGCAGGACGAACACCATGATGACACCATTGAACAACGGCGTCTGATAGTCGTAGACGGTGAGGATCGAGCCCAGCATCGCGATGATCGCGAACCTGTTGACCGCGCTATGTTGCGGCGCCGAGATGATCGTGATGGACAGATAGGCCATGACGAAGATGGTCATCAGCAGATGCAGCGGTTCCGGCGCATGCGGCATAAATATCCAGATCATCGCCATGATGATCAAAACCGTGCCGGCCAGCAGGGTTTTGCCGATCAGATTCCAGCGCCGGATCTCCTCCGCCCGCTCGGGCCTGACCCGATAATGGACAAAAATGGAGATCAGCCAAATGCTCATGAAAATGATCGTGACGACGCGCCATGACCGCATCGTGATCGGCGCCACATAGGGCGCGAAAAGCACCGACATCGAATAAAATGCCGCGGCAAGCCCCGTATAGCGCAGCAAGCTGGCCAGCAGCCCGATAGGATAATGCTCCGCCGCCGCCTCGATCTGACCATCGCGTTGCGGCGCGCTGTCACGATCGGCGCCATCCGTCCGCATGGCCGCACCGGGCTTGAAAAGGGGCTGTCTGTCGTCGGCCATGACCATCAATCTCGCCGCGATCCTGCGCCGGCGCAAGGGTTGTAGGCCATCTGGCTATCGCATCGGCCATGTGGACAGGCCATTTGGCCGATGCGCCGCACGGCGGTGGTTTTTATCACCTCAGAGGGAAAAATTGCAGGGCGGCATTCCGCCTTCGACCTTTGAGGAGTGCATCATGATCAGGATTCCAAAGCTATTTCTGGGCAGCAGCGCGGCGGCGATCATCTTCGCAATGGTGGTGCTACCGGTCCCGGCGTGGGCCGACTCAACACCCGAGTGCAACACCAACGACAATCCCGGCCCCGATGGTGTCGCAGGCACCCCCGACGATATCGAAGGCTCGACCGAATGCGGTGCCTTCAGCTTCGCCAATGGGAGCAACAGTACGGCAGTCGGCGCCAGCGCCGTCATTTTCGGGAACGACAGCACGGCCATTGGAGAAAGCGCATCGGTGAGTGCCGAAAACAGCGTCGCCCTGGGACGAAAATCCGAGGCCGATGAAGACAATGTCGTTTCGGTCGGTTCCGTCACCATGAGGCGGCGGATCACAAATGTCGCCGACGGCACCAATTTCTCCGATGCGGTCAACGTGGCCCAGATGAACGAGGGCGATTTCATCGCGCAACGCGATGCCCAAGCGTATACCGATACACGCGAAACGCTGATCCGGACCGACATGGCCGCCGGCGATGCCGCGACGCTGGATGCGGCGAACGGCTATACCGACACACGCGAAGCCGCGATCCGCGCCGATGTCGCGTCAGCCGGTGCCGCCATGCTGGCTGATGCCAACGCCTATACCGACACACGCGAAGCCGCGATCCGGACCGACATGGCAACCGCGGACGATCGGATCGAAGGGCTGGCAAATGGCGCGCAGCAGACCGCCGATACGGCGATCGTGCGCGTGGATGCGCTCGGTGCGAGCGCCGCGAACGCGCTCGGTGGCGGATCGGCATATAATGCGGCGACCGGCACCGTCTCCGCCCCCAGCTATATGATCGGCGGGCAGAGCTTCAGCAATGTCGGATCGGCGTTTGATGCTGTTGATGCCCGGCTTTCTGGCCTTGATTTCGATATCCGTCGGCTCGATCGCCTAGTCGGGCGCGGGGTGGCAATTGCCACCGCGATGGCCTCGATCCCCCCGCTCGACGGCGACAACAAGATCGGCATCGGCGTTGGCACCGGCACTTATGATGGTCGCTTTGCCTTTTCCGCTGCGATCATCGGGCGGGTGAGTGACAATGTCCAGTTCCGGTTGAATGCCGGGACCACCGGCAGTGGCAAGGTTGCCGCCGGCGGGGGCATGACCCTCGGCTTCTGAAGCTGGTTCAGCCGGTTTTTACAACATCAGAGAATGAATTTTGGGGGCGGCATTCGGCCGCCACCATGGAGGAATGCTGATAACCAGAGCATCGAGACTTCTTACCGCTGCCGCGCCGCTAGCCCTTGCCATGGTTGCGATCTGCATGCTGCAGACTCCTGCGCTGGCCGACCTCTCGCCTGAGCGGCTGCGGTAAGAGCAACGATACGGCGGCTGCGCCGGCCGGGACGGTGAAGCGCGAAGCAGGCAACTGGATGACCGACGTCAAGCTGGTCAGGTTCGAGATGCCGGGCGTTCCTGATAATGTGAAGGACCAGATGTCGAAGCAGTTCGCGGCCGCCAGCGGCGCCGAACAATGCCTGACGCAGGAACAGGCAGACAAGGAGGATATCGCCGGTGCGCTGTCGAAAGGCTATGGCGAGGCCTGCACCTGGAGCAAGAACCGGATCGGCGATGGCAAGATCGATGTCGCGGGCAGCTGCACACAGGGCACGCAAAAGGTCGAACTCGCCCTCGCAGGAACCCTCTGTGCCAGGAAGACCGACGTTCTCGTCACCTCGAAGGGCAAAACGCCGATGGGCGGCGGCGACATGGAAATGCAGATGCAGGTCACCAGCACCAACATCGGCCCCTGCAAGGGCTGACCTTCTCCGAAACATGAAACAAGGAAGGGGGCGTGGCGAAAACCGCGCCCCTTTTCAAAAGGCCGACGGGAGCCCATATCCCCTGCCTAACGGCTCCGAAGTAATCTCCAAAAGTGGGCGGGGCCGAGAGTCCATCACCGCCCACACTGGTCGACTACAGCCGATCCGCTTTTGAGAAATCTAAGTGAGGAAGCGGACATTCTTCTCGCGCGTTCGCACTCTCTCGGAACCGCGTGGGCTTGGTCTATTCTGACAGATGCACGCGGTCGCGGCCGTCGCCCTTGGCTCGGTAAAGTGCACGGTCGGCGCGATCCATCAGAGCCTGCAGATTTTCATCTTCCCTCGCAATCGCGACCCCGAAGCTTGCCGTCGGGCTTGCCTCGCCGGACATAATGTCCTGGGCGGTTTGCTTGAACGCCGTCCTGATCTCTTCGGCTAGCTGGTGCGCGGCGACCGGCGCGCCTGAGGGTAGCATGATCGCGAATTCTTCACCGCCCAGACGCGCGATAATCGCACCTCCGGGCGCTTCCTCCTTCAGGACGTCCGAGAAATGCCGGATGACCAAATCACCGCTGCTGTGACCGAACAGATCGTTGATCGATTTAAAATGATCGAGATCGCTGAGGATGATCGCCGTCGGCTTTTCGGCCGTCTGCCTCGCCATTGCTCTGAGCGCGCGAGGTTCGAAACCGCGGCGATTGAACAATCCCGACAGAGTGTCGATCAGCGCATCGGACTTGATGCCGTCCATCACGTCGCTAGCGATAACCGCAAGGACCCCAACCGCCGTCATCGCGCAGATGAGCGCGTCGGAAATCGAAACCACGAGCCAGTACGAACCCTCGAATCGCTGACCAGTGGCGCCTGATGCAATCAGGAACAGCGGCCGAAGAAGATAGCCGGCGAAGGAGACGAGCAGTAAACCGAGAAGCACCTGCTCCACCGGCGTACGGCGCGGCGCCCTTGCAACATCCAGCAGCATCAGGAGGCTGAGCATAGCCAGCCCGGAATTGAGGATGATGACCCGGGCCAGCAGGTTCGGATCCATGAATTGATAATAGTGGAGCGGTCCCAGCGTGAGCGCCCCGATAGCAAGGAGAGCACCGTAGCGAGGCCGTTGCCCGCGCCGATTGGACAAACCGATGGACAGCAGCATGATCGCGAACAGCAGGAAGATGTTCGCCGAATAGCGCAAAACCGGATTTTCCAACGAGAAGGCGAAGTAAAATATGCCGAAACACAGCGACCTGATCGCATACGACAGCCCGAATACCCGAATATAATGCAGAGACCGGTTGTTTCGCCAGATCGCCAGCAGCGCGATGCAGAATATCGCCGCCATGCTCGTGTTCAAAATTCCTATGACGTTATAATAATTCATACACCCGACCAATGGCGAAATTCGGATCCCCGATCCGGTTGATCGGAGGGGATGCTATAATCCGGGTAAAGGTCAGGTGAATACCGGAACGATAGAGCAGCAACTCGCTCAACATCCTGTGAGATGTTTCCGCGGACCCAAGCTCATTGCACAATGGCCGATTGTGGTCAGGCGGCTTTCGGGACACGAGGCCTCGATAGCTGACACTCGCCAGCGGCAAATTGGCTATCCACTATCTGACGATATTCTCTCTCCCGTTTAGGCGAGAACCTAGAAGAGCCAAGGTCTACATGCGAAGACATCGGTCCGTCTGGACGCGTCATGCGCAGCACAAAAGGCCCGGCTGTCTAAAGGAGAACTTTTAATTCTGTACATGAAGCGAAAGCCGGGGACTATGGTACACTCTGGTCTCAACTTGGGGGCATTCACATGCGCGCTTCTTTGCTCCTGCACCACGTCCCGCCAGGCGGGCTGTGAGGCAGGTCGATGGCACTCAAACTTCACACGTGGACGCGCGTCACTCGCATTGAACTCCAGAATCTTGCGGTAAACATCGGAAAAGCCGCGATTGCCGACATTAATAATTGGCCTGATTCAGGTGAAGGTCGCGCGGTCAAAGCTGCGACCGAGCGGATGATGCGACTGCTGGATTCCACACTCGATCGGAGCGGCCTCGACTATGCTTTCGGTAATCTGCACGAGGTGGTGCACGAACTGAAAGGCATCGAAGCCAACAGCTATTTCAGAAACCGTATTTCACGGCAGAGACATGTCGAGAAGGGCGGCGGCGTGCGCCCGTTCGATGAGATCGTTGCCGATCAAATCGCTCGATTCAATAGATTTGTCCAAGATAATCGCCCAACGTTGGACAACGATCTGGGTAAGTCCGAACCGATCTCTGACGATAGATCGCCGCCCACGGTCCGCCGTGCACGCGCCGGTGCGGTCGAGGAGCTTTCTCGCATAACGCCGGGACAGCAAGCCGGTCCGCTTCAGTTTGAGATTCGAGACGGCGTTTTGCGTATAAAGGAGCAGACGGCGTTTGCCGTGCCCGAAGATCGCGACAATGTGGCACACGCCCGCCGCGCGCTGGAAGACAGCGCAGACGCGCTTCTCGTCGCACTCTCCGAATCCAATTGCGACCCTCGCCTGATCGAAGCGGTCGAAGAAATTCAGAAAATCATTGTATCGGGGGCAGATGTCATCCGGCTGGGCTTGGTCAACTTCACTTGCGACCACCTGTTTATACGCTTCGCCGAGGAAATTCCGGACGTCGCCGCTGCACGGTTTCAGGGCTTCAGCATGGGTATTGGGCTGTACGTCGCCCAGTTTCCGGAATGGCTTCGCTTTACCGAAAATGCGGCCAAAGCTGATGTCGAGGCCGACGACGTCAACCGCACCTTAGCCGTCGGGCACGCCTTGATCCCCGAGCTCCGCTCCGCGACAGGCTTGATCGATCCGCAGGTACCGAAATCGATCGAGCTGATTTTGGAGGCTTTGCGCAATCCCAACCAATCTTCGCGGCGTGCGCTCTACGGCGCTATCCGAACGTTGGAGAACTTGTTCGCAAAGATATTCGCTGGATTCGGCGGGATCATTGGGTCCGTCTCGGACGGTGTCAACGCGGGAACGAAGCGCGCTACCAGCATCATAGTGACGACGGGGCTGCTTGTTGGGGCAGCGCACCTGGCCGCTAGCCTATCCCCTACCGCTGAACGCGTAGTAAAAGCAAATTGGCTAAAGCACGCAGCCGAACTGGTTAAAAACGGACTTAAAGAAGCGGAGTAACCGCCAGCGCTTTAGCGATGTTAAGTGGCATCGCACCTGGCCGTTTGCGGTCAGGCTGCTTTCAGGGGTAGATCTCAAGAAGCGGACATTCCCCCGTCACTCCTATTAGAAGGCCGAAATCGAGGGGATGCGGGCATTCATCAGAAGGATGCGAAATGCCTAGGAGCGGACGCTGACGGTGAATAGCTGATTTTCCGGCCGCCCACCGACAGTATGATCTGCTCTTCAGGCCGGCAGGCCATTAGCCTGATCGAAATATCTCACCGCATAGAGCTTTGTCGGAGGAGAGTGCGGTGCGCGGATGCTTGATCACTTTTGGATTGATGGTCGCAGGCGTCGCGCTTCTGATTGCCGCCTATGGCTATGGTCTACTCGGCGTGGAACGCTATCGCTACAAAATGACTGTTGAGGTGGAGACGCCGCAGGGGCTTAGGAGCGGTTATGCAGTGCGCGAGATTGCAATTCGCACGCCGCCGCCGATCCCGATGCTCGGTGAGGATCGGGGAGGTGTCGGGGTCACAGGTGAGGCGGTGGCAGTCGATTTTGCATCGGGAAAGACCCTGTTCGCTTTATTGGCAGATGCAGACGGCAGCTATGAATTCGGCGGTCGCGACGTCCATTTCATGTTCAGAGAACTGACCTCCGGCAAGCAAGGTGATGCAATTGAACTTTGGCCGGACAAACCCGTCACTCGGCGGCCCGCATTGGCAAACCCTGTTCCTGCGCTCGTGACATTCAAAGATATGCGCAATCCAAGAAGTGTCGAGCTGGTCGATCCCCACGACCTAACCAAGGGCTTCGGCCTTGGATACCGCCTCAAATCCATCACCATAGAAGTTACCGACGAGCCGATAACCAAGGCGATCGGAAAGCGTCTTAGCGAAGAATTTTTCGGCGACTGGGCCAATTTCGGGTCGAGCATCGCGCATTGCCGCCAGCTGGATCACCCCTATTTCCGCCAACTGGCTACCCGCATCGGCAGAGCAAGCTTCCGACAGCCGGCCCCTCCCGCCAGTTTCAATGCAGGCGACCCTCGCGAAGACATGAAGCAGAGAAGCTTGATGGGCGCGGTTCCGTGCGAACAACTCATCCCGGGATATTCGGGTGGCCCACTTCGTCGCATGTTCGATTCCCCCGTATTCCAGCACAAACCCGTGGTCCGCGAGGGCCAAAAACAACGCCCCGAACTGGCGCGATGGACACCCGGTCCCACGCCGCTCACCTCCAACTGGACGGGCGACCTTCGCTTGCTGGACGGCTGCATCGCGGTCGGCTCGAGGCAAATGCTGCTGCTATTCCCCTACGGCGAAGGAGAGTGGAACAACGCGCGGCAAACATTGTCCTACGACGGAAAATCCTACGCCGTCGGCGACAGGATCAGCCTCAAGGGCGACACCATTCGCCTGTTCGTCGACGGCGGCAAGGCGGAATATCAGTCCGACTCTGCGGATTTGGGCAAGCATGATTTCCGTTCGTGCAACGGCTATGAGATATTCCGCGTTGACAGTTATGCAAACCAGATGCGGCTGCACTCCGGAGCGCTTGCTCGCTAAGCTGTCTACCCCGCAGGAGACTTTTTCCCTGCCCCTTGCGGACCGAAACTAAAACCGCTTGGTCTGGCCGATTTCGGACTGGCAGCTTTCAGGCGGTGAACTTGGAGAAGCGGACGTTCGAAACCGGTGGGCGAGGTTGGCAGCTCGCGACCGTTTTCGGTCATCGCTTTGGACTGGCGGGATTGTTAAAAGTAGGCGCTCAAGATGACTTGAGTTAAAAGGAGCGACGATGATCGAGCACCACGGCAGCTGCCATTGCGGGGGGGTTCACTTGGTACTGCGCGACGAGCCAACCGAAGTCAGCGAATGCAATTGCTCGATTTGTCGGCGTACTGCCGGACTGTGGCACTATTGCCGGCCGAAGTCAGTCACGGTCGAGGGAGAGGGAGTAGCCTACCAGCAGGGTGATCGCGCACTCGACACGTGGCACTGCCAAGCCTGTGGCTGTACGACACACTGGACGCCAACTGATCCCAATTACCAGCGCATGGCAGTCAATCTCAGGATGTTCGAACCCGATTTATGGCGCGATTTGCCGCGTCGTCTTGTTGATGGCGCGTCTTACTGAAAGGATTTGAGCCATGTCGCTCACGGTCTCGGGTAAGGGTGCGGGTTCCGCGTCGTCTGGCTACTGGAGGAAATGGGGTCGCCTCTTTGGCTGATCAATGATCTCCCCACCCCATTTCGGCTGTTGGAGGCACTAACTGTCTCGCCAGTCATCGAAACCGCCGACTCTGGCCGACCGCTGCCCGGCAGAACACCTTTGCTTGCAGCGCCGCAAGTTTGTCCCCTAACATCAACCACAAGACGAGACCCGACCTCCACTGTTTGAAGACGCGAAGCTGGGCCTCAAAATTCTGACGACGGACCATATCCATGTTGATGCAAAGCGAACCCGCAGCCCCGCCGAAAGCCCCATTCAATCCGCGCCGTTTCATCGTTCTAGCCGCGCTGTGGATGACGATAGGCGCATTTATCGGCTTTATCGTCGCTGGCGCGAACGGGGTGGCACCCGATTCATGGATACCGTTCGTGGTGATCGGATTTATCGCGGCAAGCTTCCTGTTCAGCGGCGTGTTCGTGGCGGGCTTAACGCGCAATCTGAAGCCGATGCTCGAGGCCGGACAGGGCGGCGTCGCGAACCGGGTTCTCGAGTCCGCCAAAGGCGGAACTTCGCATGGTGGACGCGTATTGGCGCGTGTCGGCAAGCTTGAAGAGGCAGGGCTGACCGTTTCGAACTTCAATCACATGTTCATTTTCACGCTGACGGTTTTTCCGGAACATGACGCCCCCTACGAAACGGTGATCCGCCAGTTTATCACGATGGGCGAGCTTCCCAATTTCTACACTGGACGCTTTGTCGTGTTCGTCGAAGATCCGGCGAACCCCGGCTATGGGGTCATCGAAAAAGACCCGCCCGAGGATTGGCAGCAGAAAGCCGCCGAGCCGCCCCTCGCCTACAAGACGCAAAAGGCCGAGACATCCTATCCCGACAAAGGCACGGGGTTGTTCGGCGGCGAGCTCAATCTGTCCGCCCGGATGTCACCGGTTCGGTTGATCGCCAATTTGATCGCGACGTTGGCCTTCCTTGTGCTTGGTTTTTTGGCTCCCTTCGCCCTCGTGACGGGCGGGATCGAGACGGTGACGACATTTGTGCAGGACTTGCCGAAAACGATCACCGGGCGCGACGACGGAAATTTCGGTCAGGAGAAGCTGCGCAAAGCCTATGATCGCGCATTAGCCTATGCCGGCAACCGGCGAATCCATCGCATGAATATCTACAAGGACTATGTGAAGCTTACGGTCGAAAATCCCTCCCTGGAAAATGCCTATGACGACGTCACCATGCGCGGCGCGGTCGTTGATTCCCGTCCGGACGCGACAAGTGCTACAATCAAACCCGAAGAGACTTTCCGCGGCTACGATACGAAGTTCGCGACGCTGGAGCATGCGCTGGGCGATGCGCTGATGCGCGGCGACAAAAATCAGCTGTCCTACATCGGGTTCAGCAATCGATCGGCAATCTCGACGATAAGGATCAATGGCACATCCGGCATCACGATAGATGAGAGGAAATTCATTGTTGTCACGATTGGATTCGACAGCGATTATGGCTCGACGTCCCGAACATATGATGCCGCGACCGGACAGTTTTTGAATTAGGTCCCACCGTCATTATGCCCTCGAAGATGCGCATGCACGTCAGCATCGATCATCATGTTGATGCCTCTGATATCGATGCCAAGGGCATGCATGACTGGCACTATGAGTACGACATCTATCGGTTCTCCCGAGGCTGGAGGAGCTTCGTCGCTCGGGGGTATACGGACGAACCCGGGGAAATCGCGTTCCTGTCATGCGAAGTGAAGGTTTTTGGCTTTTACCGGCATCGGCTTCTCAGCTCTGCCGACCTCAAATCATCGCTATTCGGTGCCGCGGTTGCGCATCTGCAAGGCCTTGGCATGACCTCTTTCGATCGATTGACCAACACCGGCTATGTGTCGATTGAAGATCCAGATCTGGCCGGGGCAACCGAGCAGTTACGGGTCTCTCGCCGGCCCAAGCTTTGAAGGACGACCCGGCTGCCGAGGCTGTGAAGACTCGAAAATGAGCTGTGCGCAAATCGCTCCGTTGCGGATATTTCAGTCGCACCGAGCCAGCTTCCCTACCGCCGGGTCTGGCCGCTTGCTGACTGGCTGCTTCTAGCAAATGAAATAGCTAAAGCGGTCTTTCAATCTGCGTGTTCACGAGAACCAGGCCGCATAGATCGAGTTCGCTGCAATTGCGCGTCATATCCCGAATATGCGTGCGGCATTGCCGCCCAGAAAGGCCGACCGCGATCCGGCATCGAGACCGAGTTCGTCCAGTCCTTCGAGCGCCTTGGCGGGTTCGATCATCGGATAGTTCGTCCCGAACAGCAGCTTCGACGCGCCGTGCCCGCGCAAATAATCGAGAAGCTGCGGCGGGTAGCGCCGCACCGTATAGGCCGAGGTGTCGATATAGACATTCTCATGCTTGGTCGCGACCGCGATCGCCTCGTCGGTCCAGGGATAGCCGATATGGCCGCCGACGATCATGAGTTCGGGAAAGTCGAGCGCGACCTGGTCGAGATAGATGGGCCGGCCGACCTCCGAGGGCATCAGCGGCCCGGTGTGACCGATCTGCGTGCAGAAGGGGACGCCGACCTCGATGCACGCGACATAGACGGGATAGAAACGCCGGTCGGTCGGCGGCGCTTCCCACAGCCAGGGCAGAACGCGGATCGCCTTGAAGCCAAGCGTATCGACGCAGCGGCGTATCTCGCGAACCGCCTCCATCGGGCGCGAGATGTCGACCGATCCCACCCCCACGAGACGATCGGGCGCCTCGGCGACGAACGCGGCGACCTCGTCGTTCGAAATCATCACATTGCGCGGCGCCACCCAGGCGCTGATCAGCATCTTGTCGACCCTGCCGCGGTCCATCGCCGCCACCGTCGCCGCCACGGGAAGCGCCTCGCTCGGCGCCTCGCGCCGCGTCCAGCGGCGCAGCGAATCGAAGATCGAATCCTGGCCGTGCCGCAGCGTCGGATGCTGTCCCCAGGCGTCGATGATCATGGCAATCTCCCTTCCGGCTTGCTACCGCTCGTAGCCGGAGCATCACTCTGGAGCAATACTCTAATGACAGCCGGTGACCGTATCCGTGCCGCAGCGCTTGCCCTGTTCGACAGGGACGGGGTCGAGCGCACCAGCGTCGCCGCGATCCGCGCGCGCGCCGACGTTTCGAACGGCAGCTTCTTCCACGCATTCCCCACCAAGGACGCGCTCGCCGCCGATCTATATCTGGCGATAGTTGCCGACTATCATGCCGCTTTTGCGACCCCGCTCGGAACAGAACGCGCCGCGCCAGACATGATCGCCGGCCTGCTCGAAGCGCATCTGGATTGGGTTGCCGAGGAACGGCCAAAAGCCAAATTCCTGTTCGAACAGGCACGCGCCGAATGGCTGGCCTCGGTGCGCGAGAAGCAGGCGGCGGAAAATGAGCGCTTCGCCGCCGCGCTGGACGGCTGGCGCCTGCCCGCCGTCGATGCTGGCGATCTGGTTCCGATGCCGGCCGCGATGTTCATCGCCCAGCTGATCGGTCCAGCGCAAATCCTCTGCCGCGCATGGCTCTCCGGGCGATCGTCCGCCGACCCCCGAACCCATCAGATTCTGCTCGTCGAAGCCGCGGTCAGGGCGCTCGCCCGCTGAACCAATATGGTCTTCCAATGGCGATCCCGAACAGGACGTAAGGGCGATTGGCCGGACCATCCGCTCGGCGGCGGCTAAGGGGTCGAGCAGACACCCCATAAAGGCATCATGACCCGATACTGCCCGCCAGCCGTTCAGCAAATCGCTCGCGCTTGAACGTATCGGCGATCCAATCGACGAACGCGCGCGTCTTGCCGGGCAGCAACGTGCGCGACGCGAAATAGACCGAGATCGCGCCAGCATCGGCATACCAGCGAGGAACGAGCCGCACGAGCGCGCCGCTTTCGAGGTCGGACATCACATCTGGCATCGCGAGCAGCGCGGCGCCCAAACCAAGCCGCGCGGCCTCGCGCATCGCGGCGGGATCGTTGACCACGATATCCTCGCGCAACATGACCGCGGCCTCGGCCCCTTCGGCATTGCGCATCGTCCAGTGGCGAATGCGCCCCGACTGGAGCGACCGCATGACGATGCCGTCCAGCGCCGCCAGGGCTGCGGGCTCTGTGGGAGCGACGCGGCCCGCCATATAGGCTGGCGACGCAACCGCAACGATGTGCGCGGGCGCCAGCGTCCGAGCGACGATCCCCGGCGACAGGTCGAAACCGCCGCCGATCGCCGCATCATAGCCCTCCGCGACAATGTCGACCGCGCGATTCTCGAAATGCCATTCGGGCCGTATACGCGGATAGCGCGCGAGGAACCCGGGCAACATCGGCAGGATGTGCATCATGCCGAAGGTCGGCGCCATGCTGACCTTCAGCACCCCCGCCGGCTCGCCGCTGTCGGATGCGATCCCGGCGATCGCCGCCTGAATATCCTCAAGACTTCCCGATATTGCGCTGCGGAACGCTTCCCCCGCTTCGGTCAACGTCAGCTTGCGCGTTGATCGATGAAAGAGCCGGACGTCCAGATTGCGTTCGAGCATCGCGACATTGCGACTGACCGCCGCCGGGGTCAGCGCCAACCGCCGCGCCGCTTCCGAAAAGCTGCCCAGCTCGGCGCTGCGAACGAAGGACTCAAGATTGGCGAGCGTTTCCATTTTCAATCAATAGTTGAAGATATAGCAAATCATTCCCGGCTAATCGAGCGGCAAACTTCAGTCCATCTTGGCTTCACCCAACCAAAAGGAGTGAAGACCATGACCAAGACCAACCTCACAGGCAAAGTCGCCCTCGTCACCGGCGGCTCACGTTCGATCGGCGCCGCCATCGCTCGCCGCCTTGCCGCCGACGGCGCCGCCGTCGCCATCACCTACAGCGCCTCGCCCGATCGCGCCGCCGACGTCGTTGCCGAAATCGAAGCGGCCGGCGGAAAGGCTATCGCTATTGCCGCCGACGCCGGCGACCCGGACGCCGTTCGCGCCGCGGTCGTCCAGACCGTCGAAGCCTTCGGCGGCATCGATATCCTCGTCAACAATGCCGGCGTCGCGGTGAATGCGCCGATCGAGGATTTCCGTTTCGAGGATTATGAACGCATGCTCGCGGTCAATGTCACCGGCGTCTTCGTCGCGACGCAGGAAGCCGCGCGCCGCATGAAGGCGGGCGGACGCATCATCCACATCGGTTCGTCGATGACCCGCTATGCCGCCTTCCCTACCGCATCGGTCTATACGCTGACCAAGGGCGCGATCACCGGTTTCAACCGCAGCCTCGCGCGCGACCTCGGCCCCAAGGGCATCACCGTCAACACGGTGCATCCCGGCCCAACCGACACCGACATGAATCCCGCCGATGGCCCGGTCGCCGCGATCGTCGGTCCGGGCATGGCGATCGGCCGCTATGGCCAGCCTTCGGAAATCGCCAGCGTCGTCGCCTTCCTCGCGAGCGACGAAGCCGCCTTCGTCACCGGCGCCGACATCGTCGCCGATGGCGGCCTCACCGCCTGAGACTCCAGACAGAAAGGAATAAATCCATGTCGAGCATTGGCATCATCGGCGCCGGCAATATCGGCCGCGCCATCGCCGCCGCCCTTGCAAAGAACGGCATCCCGGCGACGCTTTCCAACAGCCGCGGCCCTGAGAGCCTCGCCGACATCGTCGCCGAGATCGGCGCCACTATCACCGCTGGCACGCGCGAAGAAGCTGCGGCCCAGGACATCGTCTTCGTGGCGGTGAACTGGTCGAAGCTGCCCGCCGCGCTCGGTGATCTTCCGGGATTCGGCGGCCGCATCGTCGTCGACACGAACAACCCGATCGAGGCGCCGCTGTTCAAGCCCTTCGACCTCGGCGGCCGCGGTTCGTCCGAAGTCTTCGCCGACATGGTCCCGGGCGCCCGCGTGGTAAAGGCATTCAACCACCTTCAGCCCCATCTCGTCGCCGGCGATCCGGCCAGCGAGGGCGGCAAGCGCGTGCTCTTCTACTCGGGCGACGATGCGGGCGCCAAGGCCGAGATCGGCGCATTGATCGACCGGCTCGGCTTCGCGGGTGTCGACCTCGGCTCGCTCGCCGTGGGCGCGCGGCTCGTCCAGTTCCCGGGCGGACCGCTTCCCGCGCTCAATCTCGTCAAGTTCGACTGACGAACGGATATCGACGGCGGGTCGGCGTTGCCGCCCCGCCGTCTCCCGTACCCGGCCGGCTGCCGACGAACCGCTCGGAGCGGCGTCCCGGCAAGCATTGAATTCCGTCTCGCTTCGTTTGGCCGAGCGCCATCGGCCGACCCGGACGACCCCGACCGCGGGCCTTCGCAACGACGAACGGTTCACCGCATCCGACGCCCGCCTGCAAGCCTTTGTTAACTCTGTTCCGGCAGATTTCCAGTGGGGGGCATAAAGCGGCGCAGACCGCGCGAATGGAGAATTCGCAGTGCTCGAATATGAAAGACCGGCATCGGTCATGGGGCCGCTGGGCCGGATCACGATCGACGATCTGCCGTCTTCGTCCACGGCGCACTGGGTCGGCCGCCGCAAGGCCGAATTGCTGGCCGCGATCGATGGCGGATTGCTCAGCGAGCGAGAGGCCTGTGAGCGATACCGGTTGAGCGCCGAGGAACTGGCTGCCTGGCGGCGTTCGGTCGATCGCGCGGGGATCCCGGGCCTTCGGGTAACCAGAATCCAGGAATATCGTAATCGGTTGGTCAAATGACCGATCGATGCCGGGCGTCCCCACACGCTCGGCATCGGCAGGGCGGCGCGGGCAGACTGGTCCCTCTCGCGCCGCCCTTTTCAGTTCAACGGCATTTGACTTCGCCGCGATCGATGGCTCGGCCAAGCAGGCCCCCGCCCGCCGCGCCGATGATCGTGCCTACGGTCCGGTCGCGCCCGCCGTCGAGTTCGCGTCCGACAAGCGCGCCGACCGCTGCGCCGATGATCAGACCCGTCGTGCCATTGTCGCGGCGGCAATGGTAGCGCCCGTCATCGCCACGCCAGATGCGGTCGTTGTGCGAAAGGCGCCGCGGTTCATAATAGCGGCCCGAGCTGTCATACAGTCCGCGATCCTTCGCGCGCTTCCCGTGCGCGGGCGCCCAAGGAGGCGGATCGGCGAACGCCGGAGCAGATGGAATGGCGAGAGCCGCGAGAACGGCAGCGGCAAGAAGCTTCTTCATGGCTGATCTCCTGTAACGACGGGAGTTTCTATAATGGCCGACCCGAACAACCGCTGAACGATATTCGCTCGCCGCCGCGCCGAACTTGTGTCGCAGGCCGGGCAGGTATCGCTGATGCATCGATATTTTCTGGCTCGATGGCGAGGGAAAAATCGTCGCGCGTCGGGATGTCCCGCGCCCGTTCCGGGTGCGGCGAAGCATTAGAAAGAAGCACGCTTTGAGCTTCCCATCGTGCAAAGTGTGATGTCGCCGCCACATCGTGAGCCGACGCCTCTGCTTCGCAACGCCAAGGCGCGCGTCGGTGAAGCCCGCCCGCATACTCATGGCTCCTCAAGCTTCGGTCGGCGACCTTCCGATCGCAAAATGTCGCTCGACAATTCCGCATCGGGAAACCGGGGCGTGGCCGATCGTGCGATGAGCGGCCCCTCTTGAAACCGGAAAACGCGTTCCTAATTTTTCGGAGCCGGATGCCGATTCCGGGTCCGGCTGGACATAGAGAGCGCCGGCTCTCCATATCGGCGCATCTCATGCCCAGATTGCTTCAGTAAGGAGGATTTGGAAATGAGAACCAATTTTGACTTTACGCCCTATCGGCGTTCGACGGTCGGCTTCGACCGCCTGTTCGACCTGCTCGAGACCGAGCCCCGCGGCGACGTCGCGGAAGGCTATCCGCCGTTCGACATCGTGAAGGACGGTGAGGACAGCTACCGCGTCACGCTCGCGATCGCGGGCTTTCGGCCCGAGGAGATCGAGGTGATCGCGCAGCAGAACCAGCTCAGCGTCACCGGCAAACGCGCCGCGAGCGACGGCAAGGACGCCTATCTGCACAAGGGCATCGCGATGCGCGACTTCGAACGGCGCTTCCAGCTCGCCGACTTTATCGAGGTCGGGGACGCGAGCTTCGAACACGGCCTGCTCAGCATCGAGCTCAGGCGCGTCGTTCCCGAGGCGATGAAGCCGCGCAAGATCGCGGTCGGCAACGGCCACCCCGTCGCCGACCGAATCGAGGCACCCAAGGACAAGGCGCGCGCGACGGCCTGATCCGACAGAAAAGGCTTCGCCGGCGCCAGCCCGCAAGGAATGGCGGCCGGCGGGCCATGCCTTCCACCCTCATGCCAGAAAGGAGATGAACCATGGCAATTCGTGATCTCATTCCCTGGAGCCGGCACGAGAACCGGCTTCCCGTGCCCGTGCGCGCCGAGCCCGCGCAGGACCAGTCAGGCCATCCGCTGCTGTCGCTGCACCGCGAGGTGAACCGGCTGTTCGACGATGTCTTTCGCGGCTTCGGCGTGCCCGCATTCGGCGGATTCGAGCGCGCAGCCGGCTGGCCGCACATCGAACTCGCCGAAACGGGCAAGGATATTCGCGTCACCGCCGAACTTCCCGGCCTCAGCGGGGAGGACGTCGAGATCAGCGTCGAGGATGGCGCGCTTACCCTGCGCGGCGAGAAGCGCTCGGAGGTCGAGGACAAGGATCGCGGCTATTCGGAGCGGAGCTACGGCCGCTTCGAACGGCGCATCGGCCTGCCGCGCGGGATCGACCGCGAACAGGCGAGCGCGACCTTTGCCGATGGCGTGCTCACCGTCACCCTGCCGAAGACCGAGGCGGCGAACGAGACGGTTCGCCGGATCCCGATCAATGCGCGGGCGGCATGACGAACCGGTCCGGGACTTCGGTCCCGGGCCGATCGCCAACGGCAATGTCGCGGGCCCCGACTGGCGGTGTTATCCGCCCGGCGCCCGCGCGATTCTCGAACCGGTTCCGTCCCCGCCCTATCGTCGGCCGGGCGCGTCCGGATGGCGGCTCCGCTTCGCGCCGCGCTGGCGATCGGAGCTCGACCCGCTGACCGGATGGACGGGAGGCGGCGATCCGCTTGCGACGATCGAATTGCGTTTTCCCGACCGGACGGCGGCCGAGGATTATTGCCGCCGGCAGGGGCTGTGCATCGCGCGCGTCGATAGCGGCGTGCGGCGTCCGATCCGTCCGCGGCTATTCGGCGACCCTCCGCCAGTCCTTTGCTGTTCGCCCACCGGACCCCACGCGCTGTGCTGCGGGCGATACCCGGTCGCGCGCGATCCACGCGGCGGCGGGGATGAGCTCGCAATGGCCGGCTGACGTCGGGCGCGGGGCTATTCGCGGAAGGGCATGTCATGACGATCCGGTCGCTTTCGGGCGCGGTCACATCGACCTGGCCGCGGTGGGTGCCCGCCGCCGGCCTAGCGGCGCTTTGGCTGCATCCCGAGCGGGCGGATGCGATCGCGCTGGCGCTGACCGGCGCGATCCTCGTCGGCTGCATCCTCGCGGCGGTCCATCATGGCGAGGTCGTGGCGCACAGGGTCGGCGAGCCCTTCGGCACCTTGATCCTCGCCGGCGCGGTCACGATTATCGAGGCATCACTCATCCTGTCGATGATGCTGAGCGGGTCGGCAAACCCCGCCCTGCCCCGCGATACGGTGTTCGCGGCGATCATGCTCATTCTCAACGGCGTCGTGGGCGGCTGCCTGCTCGTCGGCGGCATCCGCCACGGCGAGCAGCGCTTCGTGCTCGAGGGCGTCAATGCCGCGCTGTGCGTGCTGGCGGCGATGGCGACGCTGGTCCTGGTTCTGCCGGGAATAACATCAAGCGCCGGCGCGCACCGCTATTCGGCGCCGCAGCTCATCTTCACCGCGATCGTGTCGACGCTGCTCTACGCGACCTTCGTGTTCGTCCAGACCGTTCGCCACCGCGACTATTTCCTGCCCGAAGGCGTGGACGCGCTTGCCGGCGACGCGCATGCCGCGCCGCCGAGCGCGCGCAGGGCGGCAGCGTCGCTCGGCTTCCTTCTCGTCGCGCTCATCGGCGTGGTTCTCCTCGCCAAGACGCTGGCCAAACCACTCGAAACGGCAATCGCCGCCGCGCTGTTGCCGCGCGCGCTCGTCGGCGTCGCGATTGCCGCGCTCGTCCTCGCTCCCGAGAGCCTCGCGGCGCTCCGCGCCGCGCGGCGCAACCGCCTGCAGACCAGTCTCAATCTCGCGCTGGGATCGGCGCTTGCCACGATCGGGCTCACGATCCCGACGGTCGCGACCGCGGCGCTCGCCATGGGCTGGCCGCTGTCGCTCGGCCTCGACGCCAAAAGCACGACATTGCTCGCGCTGTCGCTCGGCGTCGCGATCCTGTCGTTCGGAACCGGCCGAACGACGATCTTGCAGGGCGCGGTGCATCTCGTGCTGCTGGCCGCCTATATCTTCACGATGGTCTTTCCCTGATCGCCGGGCCGGTTTCCCGTGGCCGCGGCCAGCCCGCGGGCGGCGGCGACCGGGACATCGGCCGCGCCCGGCCGGCGCCCCTGCCCCTGAAAGCGGCGCAGACGACGCCAACGCTGCGCGCTCACCGGATCGAGAATATATCGCTGGCCGCACACCATTCGGCCGGCCCGACCAGCTGCGGATGCGCGACCCGGACCGAATGGAGCGCGGCGGAGATCTCGCGCCGCCAGTGATCGAGGAAATCGAGGAGCACCGGGAAGTCGGGCGCGAGATCATAGTCCTGCCAGACGAAGAGCTGGAGCAGCGACGGCGCATCGGGGCGATAATAATGCACCTCGGCCGTCGTCAACCGATAGCCTTCGAGCTGGGCCGCCAGGGCGCGATCGCTCATGACCCGGGCGCAGGGTGCTCGCTGCCGCCGTCGAGCGAGCGCAGCGCCGCGAGCACATCGTCGACGGGGACCGCGCGCCGGGCGCCGGGCGGTTTTCTGAGCGAGGGCTTGTTACGGACCGCCGATCGATCGGATGCCCAGGATGCGAGCAGTGCGCGCTTGACCTCGGGCTCGAGGCTCGGGTGACGCGCCACCTCGAAGGGGTGAAGAAAACGGGAAAATGGCTCGGACATGATCGTGCCTCCTTCCTTGTCGCCATTCCTTTCTCGTCGTGCGGTGCAGTGCCGCGAGAACAGATTTTGGGAACGAAGCGAGTCGAGTCAAGAGGTGTCAGCCCCTTGACAAGCGGCATTTGTTTCTCGCTTCATCAAGCTCTGAAAAATTTTCGCCGGACCTCTTGAAGCGAAAAATATCGCTTCCTAGCTCATCGGCGCCGCGCGTCACGGACAGGCGCGCCGGCTTATCATATCGTTATGCAACATGGAGGTTATGCATGCATTTCCGTCCCTTGCACGACCGTGTGGTCGTCCGCCGCATCGAAGCCGAGGAGAAGACCTCGGGC
>NZ_JBQENY010000020.1:0-36530 GCF_052044915.1 Sphingopyxis sp. 22461 | reverse complement strand
TCGTGACGGCAATCGATCTCCTGCGGATCGCCCGTCAGGCGGATCGACTTGATGACCGTCCCCACCTTGAGCGTCTTGCCGGCCCCCTTGACCTCGAGATCCTTGATCAGTGCGACGCTGTCGCCATCCTCGAGCAGGTTCCCGACCGCGTCGCGAACCTCGACCTGCGAGGCCGCGGCCTTGCGTTCCGCAAGCTCCGACGCCGGCATCCACTCGCCGCTTTCCTCGTCATAGGCATAGTCGTCACTGTCACTCATTTCATTCTCCAGACTTGGTCAGAATTGGGTTTCCCGGCCGCCGGCCGATCGAGAAACGGCGCGTGCGAATGGCCTGCCGCTCACAGGGGCCGCTGTCATTTCGCACCCGCGAGATCGATCGCAAGCGCCTGCGCGCCCGCATAATCGGCCGCATAGGCGATGCGGCCCGCCGCTTCGCCAAGGCCGATCCGCCCGAGCATCGCCCGCGGCTGGGGCTGCACCCCCGAGACAATCACCCGCGCGCCCGCCAGCCGGGCCTGTTCGACAAATTCCTCAAGTGCCTGCGCGCCGCTCGCATCGAGGAGCGGTACGAGCCGCATGCGCAAGATGATGACGCGCGGCGACTGCCCGACGCGGCGCAGCGTGTCGAGCAGCTCACCCGCGACCCCGAAAAAGAAGGGACCGGCGATCCGGAACACCTCGACGCCCGGCGGCAGGTCATCGCGCTGGTCGAGATCTTCGGCATCGAGTTCGGCGTCGCGCCGCCCGCTTCGATCGACCTCGACCGCTTCGGCCATACGCGCCATGAAAAGCAGCGACGCGAGCGTCACCCCGACCGCGATCGCCACCGTCAGATCGACGAGGACTGTCAATCCGAAGGTGATGAGCAGCACCGCCCGGTCGCTGTTCGGCATCCGCAGCAGCGCGAGGAAGCGCTGATACTCGCTCATGCCCCAGGCGACCATGAACAGGATCGCGGCGAGCGCCGCCATCGGCACATAGGCCATCAGGTCCGTGCCGAAGAGGATGAAGACGAGCAGAAAGGCCGCGTGCATCATGCCCGCGACGGGCGTCTTCGCACCCGACCGGATATTGGTCGCGGTGCGCGCAATCGCTCCGGTGGCCGGGAGGCCGCCGAACAGCGCCGAACCGAGGTTGGCGACGCCCTGCCCGACCAGTTCCTGGTTCGAACGATGCCGCGTACCGGCCATGCCGTCGGCGACGACTGCGGACAGCAGCGCCTCGATCCCGGCGAGAAAGGCGATCGTGAAGGCCGACGGCAGGACGGCATTGATCTTGACGAGCGAGATGTCGGGAAACGAGGGCAACGGAAGGCCCGCCGGAATGTCGGGAAAGCGCGATCCGATCGTGTCGACCGGCAGGTTCAGAAGCGGGACGGCGAGCGAGGTCACGACCACCGCGATCAGGAAGCCCGGCAGCCGCGGCGCGAATTTGCGGAGCGCGATAATGATCGCCAGCGCGCCGCCGCCGATTCCGATCGCGGCCCAGTTCGCGCTGGGCAGCGCCCCCAGATAAGCCTGCCACTTGGGGAGGAAGTCGGCGGGCACCTTGTCGATGGCGAGGCCGAGGAAATCCTTGACCTGGCTCGAGGCGATGATGACCGCGATCCCCGCGGTGAAGCCGGTCACCACCGGATGCGGGATATATTTGATCATCTGGCCGAAACGGAGCAGTCCCGCCGCGATGAGGATGAGCCCGGCGAGCAAGGTCGCGATCAACAGGCCGTCATAGCCGTGGCTCGCGATGACGTTGAAGATCACGACGACGAAGGCGCCGGTCGGCCCGCCCACCTGCACGCGCGATCCGCCGAGCGCCGAGATCAGGAAACCCGCGACGACGGCTGTAATCAGCCCCTTGTCGGGCGAGGCGCCGCTGGCGATACCGAGTGCCATGGCAAGCGGCAACGCGACGATGGCAACTGTCAGACCCGCGATCGCATCGGCGCGAAATGTGGCGACGGAATAACCCTCGCGAAAGACCGTGAAGAGCTTCGGCGTATAGGCCTCGGACTTCACCGGATTGCGGGCCGGCTCGGAAATTTGGCGGACAGAAGCGCGCGGCCGGGCGCCTTGGGATCGGCGTCGGCGGGCTCGCGAAGCCGCACGCCGCGCCCGGATCCGACACTCGATGAATATTCGCCGACCAGTTCGATGCCGGCGCTTTCCAGCGCCGTAATCACCTTCACCAGCGTATCGACGACACCGCGGACCTGGCCGTTCGACGCCTCCATGCGCTGGATCGTCGGAAGCGAGAGACCCGCGAGTTCGGCAAGCTCGCGCTGGTCGATCCCGAGGAGCGCGCGCGCCGCGCGCATCTGCTGCGATGTGATCATATCGACTCCAATGATGTTTCATACATCATTTATCAATCTTAACATTACGGATCGATGCTGTATATATACATCATGCTCGCCATTATATCGAATATGCTTGCTTTGGCGGGAGCCGCTCGCTGCTCCCACCTTCGCGCAGGAGGCGGCTGATGCCCGATTTCATGCAAACGCCTCTGGATCGCTCTTATCGTGCGGACAACGCCCGAAAATTACCGATCTCCGCCAATCACGGGAATCCTAAGACGGAAAGCGCGGAGCTTCCTGCCTCGGCCTGGAAAGCGATGCTCCGCGGCGCGCGCGGTCGCTGTCCCCGCTGCAACGAAGCGAAGCTATTTCATCGCTTTCTCAAACCCGTCCTTATTTGCTCCGCGTGCGCGCAAGACTGGACGCATCAGCAAGCCGACGATTTCCCGGCTTATATCGCGATCCTCCTGACGGGGCATATTATGGCGCCGATCATCATTGCACTCGTTCAGGACACGAAGCTGTCGCTCATCGCATTGGCCGCGATAATCGTGACCGCCATGCTCGTTTTGATGATCGGGTTCCTTCAACCCGCCAAGGGCGCGATAATCGCATTGCAGTGGTGGTTCGGCATGCACGGATTCACCACGGAACGACGCGCTCCGGAAAATACCGGTCGCGACAAATGAAGGTTATCGGTGGGCCTGCCCCGATCATGGCCCATCGGGCGGGATTTGGAACCTCCGCGCGGCATCCGAACCGCGACAGCGCGGCTAGTGGCTGATAGCGGACGGGCTGCTATCACATCGGATCTGGCCCAAGCGGCCCCTGATTTTGCTGCCGGAAATTATTGCTCCGCTCGTTGGTCAGTCACTTCCGATATTGCCATTGATACTCGGGAATATTGCCCTTGCGAAGAAAAGCGGCGGTCCAGAAATTGATCTTCAATCCGGGCTTGCCGTCGTAGGCCGCCGACTGCACGAAAGCGTGACCGGGGCACGCGATCGTGTCGGACCGCGAGGTGTCGATCAGTTCGAGGCATTGGCCGACGAACCGCGCCGACTTGGGTCCGGTCGATTCCATGCCCGTGATGCGAGCGATGACGGTTCCAGCAGGTGCCGCGATCTTCTTGAGGTAGGGATCAGCGGTGTCGTTCTCCACGATCATTACCACGCCATTTGCCACGGACAACTTGATCTTGTGGTCGACGCCATACCATTCGCCGTCGATCGCCTTCAGCGGATTGGCTGGCAGGTCCGGCACCGTCTGAGCCTGAGCCGGCGATGCCACCAGCGCCAACGCCATAAAAATATTCGCATTTCGCATAAGTTTCCCCCTCTTAATGGAAAAATGCTGCAGCATTCCGCCCGGCCTGGCAATAGCGGCAATCGTTGAGAGGACCGCAGGCGGCTCGCCCTCCCGCACATAAATTGGCCCGTCGCGTCCCATGAGCGACGAACGGTTGGGCGCATCCCATGCCCCTCCGCAACCTTTTGTTAACCTCAAAACCGCATCTTTGCCGCGGGGGGCACTCATACGGCAGCAGCCGAGCGAATGGAGAGTTCGCAGTGCTCGAATTTACGACGAGGCCGACATCGGTCGCCGGGCCGGTCGGGCCGCTGACAATCGACGATCTGCCTTCATCGACGGCAGGCTATTGGGTCGCGCGCCGCAAGGCGGAGTTGCTTGCCGCGATCGATGGCGGGCTGATCGGGCTGGCCGACGCCTGCGCAAGATACCGCCTCAGCGGCGAAGAACTGGAATCGTGGCGCCGCACCATCGACCGGGCGGGCATACCCGGGCTGCGCGCGACGAAGGCACGTCGCCTGCCGGATCTGACTGTCGAATAGATTTTTCGTCACCGCCCGCACCCCCACTGCGTGCGGTGTCCAAGGGGACGGCGCGAGCAGACTGGTCCCTCTCGCGCCGTCCTTTCACATCAGCGGCATTTCAGTTCGCCGCGATCGATAGCCCGCCCGAGCAGCCCGCCGCCGGCCGCGCCGATGATCGTGCCGACCGTGCGATCACGCCCGCCATCGAGTTCGCGCCCGACGAGCGCACCGACGGCGGCGCCAATGATCAATCCGGTCGTGCCATTCTCGCGGCGGCAGTGGTAGCGGCCATCCTTGCTCCGCCAAATACGGTCGTTGTGCGAAATGCGGCGAGGCTCGTAATAGCGCCCATATCCGTCATAAAGACCACGATCCTTGGCGCGCTTGCCGTGCGCCGGCGCCCAGGGCGGCGGATCCGCCAGCGCCGGGCCGGCGGGAACGGCGAGCGCAGCGAGGACCGCGGCGGCGATATATTTTTTCATGACCCGTCTCCTTCAATCATGGACCGGACGTAGCGGCGCGCAGCCGAACCCCGGCTGAACAACCCGCCATGGCTCGGCCGATTGCAGAACGGGTCCTATTTGAACCAACCTGCGGTCGACGTCCAATGCGCGCCAAGGCATCTTTTTTGGCGCAGCGGTACAATTATCACCCGGCCCGCAACATTATATGCGCCGTGCGACCCAGGAGACCTCGTCCTTTCAGGAAACCGAGATCTTCATCTGACGCCCGCACGGTTTCGGCCGCGCGGGCGTCTTTTTTGGCGTCCAAAGATTGGCGATTTGAAGACCAAAGTGGCCGGTTGGATACTGTCCGCTATTAGCCAACGAGTGGGGTAATAGCGGACACTCGGCTAAATTCATCGGATATTTCCGATAGGAATTGACGAGCGTCAACGCATCGGATAATTCCGATGTATGAATATCGATTCCGCGCTTCCCGCTCTCGCCGCTCTCGCCCATCCGACACGTCTCGAAGCCTTCCGCTTTCTTGTCCGGCATGAGCCGGAGGGTCTATCGACCGGTGAACTTGTTGACGCGTCGGGTCTCACGCAGAGCACCTTCTCGACGCATCTCGCTGTGCTCGCGAAAGCCGGTCTCGTAAAATCCGAGAAACTCGGGCGGCAGCAGATACAGCGAGCCGATATCGATACGCTCCGAGAACTGATGCTCTTCCTTGCGAAGGACTGTTGCCAAAGCCGCCCCGAGCTGTGCGAACCGCTTCTGGCCGAACTCACCTGCTGCTGAAGGAACCGGCGTGTGACCGACATCATCATCTACCACAATCCCGACTGCGGCACGTCACGCAACACGCTCGCGCTGATCCGGAATTCCGGGATCGAGCCGCATGTCGTCGAATATCTAAAAACGCCGCCGGCTCGTGCACTGCTCGAACAACTGATCGACCGGGCGGGAATCAAGCCACGCGAATTGCTCCGCGAGAAGGGCACGCCTTATGCAGACCTCGGCCTCGGAAACGAAAGCCTGAGCGATGACATCCTGTTCGATGCGATGATGGAGCATCCCGTCCTCATCAACCGCCCGCTCGTCGTGTCGCCGCTCGGGGTCAGGCTCTGCCGCCCGTCTGAAGCCGTGCTCGACATCCTGCCCGCACAGCAGCTTGGAGCCTTCTCCAAGGAAGATGGCGAACGGGTCGTCGATGCCGCTGGCAATCGCGTCCAGGGATGAGGCCGGCATCTTGACCACTGCCGCCAAACGCGAACGCCTGTCGTTCCTCGACCGCTATCTGACACTCTGGATTTTTCTTGCCATGGGCCTCGGCGTGTTGCTCGGGTCGGCCTTCAAGGGGCTGCCCGCCGCGATCGACGCCATGTCGATCGGAACGACGAACATCCCGATCGCAATCGGCCTCATATTGATGATGTATCCGCCGCTTGCCCGCGTGCGTTACGACGAGCTGCCGCGCGTGTTCGAGGACAAACGCGTTCTGGCGATTTCGCTGATCCAAAACTGGATCATCGGCCCGGCGTTGATGTTCGCGCTCGCGGTCATCTTCCTCTCGGACAAGCCCGAATATATGACAGGCCTGATCCTGATCGGCCTCGCGCGCTGCATCGCAATGGTGATCGTCTGGAACCAGCTCGCGAAGGGCGACAATCAATATGTCGCGGCGCTCGTCGCCTTCAATTCGATCTTCCAGATCCTCTTCTTCAGCATCTACGCCTGGTTCTTCCTGACCGTCCTGCCGCCGCTGTTCGGGCTCGAAGGCAGCGTCATCGACGTGAGCTTCTGGACGATCGCCGAAGCGGTTCTCATCTATCTCGGCATTCCCTTCATTGCCGGCTACCTCACCCGCCGCTTTCTCACGAAGGCGAAGGGAGACGAGTGGTACGAGACGCGCTTCCTGCCCAGGATCGGCCCGATCACGCTCGTCGCGCTGCTGTTCACGATCGTCGCGATGTTCAGCCTCAAGGGCGGCGAGATCGTCACCATCCCTGCCGACGTCGTGCGGATCGCGATCCCGCTCACTATCTACTTCGTCGTCCAATTCCTCATCAGCTTCTGGATGGGCAAGCTCATCGAGGCGGACTATCCGCGCACCACCGCGGTCGCCTTCACCGCCGCAGGCAATAATTTCGAGCTCGCTATCGCGGTGGCCATCGCGGCCTTCGGGCTCGCTTCGCCGGTCGCCTTCGCCGCCGTGATCGGGCCGCTCGTCGAGGTTCCCATCCTCATTCTCCTCGTCGGCGTCGCTTTCCGCCTCGGACGCCGCTGGTTTCCCTCGACCGTTCCTTCACAATCCTGAGTATCATGACAGAACAGACCCATAATCGCCTGCGCACGCTTACCGATCCCGACCGTCTGCCGGCGCTCAGCCCCGAATATCTCCGCGCGCAACCCGCCCTCGGCCTCGGCCCGCTCGATCCGGCGCCGCGCATCCTCCTCCTCTACGGGTCTTTACGCGAACGCTCCTATTCGCGCCTCGTCGTGGAAGAGACGGCGCGCCTGCTCCAGCTCTTCGGCTGCGAGACACGCATCTTCGATCCGTCTGACCTCCCCTTGCCCGATCAGATCGCCGACGACGACCACCCCGCGGTCGAGGAGCTGCGGCAGCATTCGATCTGGTCCGAAGGCCAGGTCTGGTGCAGCCCCGAACGCCATGGCCAGATTACCGGAATCATGAAGGCACAGGTCGACCATCTCCCCCTCGCCTACAAGGGCCTTCGCCCGACGCAGGGCCGCACGCTGGCCGTGATGCAGGTGTCGGCAGGATCGCAATCGTTCAACAGCGTCAACACGCTGCGCGTCCTTGGCCGCTGGATGCGGATGATCACCATTCCCAACCAGTCGAGCGTCGCGAAGGCCTATCAGGAGTTCGACGAGGCCGGCCGGATGCTGCCCTCGAGCTACTACGACCGTATCGTCGACGTCGCAGAGGAGTTGGTGCGCTTCACCGTGCTGACACGCGGTCATGCGGACCAGCTCGTCGACCGCTATTCCGAGCGCAAGGACCGCAAGAAACCAACTGCCACGCCGGCTGAACTAGCCCGGTTGCCGGGGCGCTGAAGAGCCATCGGGACCAGTTTCCGCCCATTGCCCACACTTCGATATGAGTAAAATCGCTTCAGCGATGCCTTGGCACTTCTACATCGCTCACAGCAGTCGTTGCCACCAACCGACGTCGTGCCAAGCATCGAATTTTCGCCCGACCTCACGGTAGATGCCCACCGGCTCGAAGCCCATGGTTTCGTGCAGCCCGACGCTTGCGTCGTTTGGGAGTGCGATGCCAGCAAAAGCCGCGTGATAGCCCAAGCTTGCCGCGTCAGCCAGCAGGCGCGAGTATAGACTTCGCGCTACACCGCGCCGTTGCGCGCCAGGCGCCACATAGACTGCTACATCGACAGATGTCCGGTATGCGGCGCGCGCCCTATGTTCGCTGGCGTAGGCATAACCGACGACCCGCCCATCCACTTCGGCTACCAGATAGGGATAGCGCGGCAGAATAGCGGCGATGCGCCTTTCAATCTCCATAATATCAGGCGGGACTTCCTCGAACGAGATGGTGGTGGCAGTTACATAGGGTGCGTAAATTACTTGAACCGCTGGCGCGTCCCCCATCGTTATTTGACGCACATGCATGTTTGCACCACCTCCGAAGCAGAATTTAATCAGACTGGCCCGCCACGTCCCGGCAATCAAGGCACTGCGTCCACTTAAGCCTGTGAGGAGCGCGGAGGCTGCCTGTACGGAAGCCGCCCACTCCGGCCATTCGCCGCAGATCTGGTCCCATGCAGGATTGGCCGATTTCTGACCGGCAGCTTCCGGCCGCCAATCCGAGGTAGCCGACATTCGCCAGGATCGCATGCGGACGGCGCAAAGCGAACGATTGCAGTGCCCTTCCGACGAAGGTGCGAAACCTGCTCTCCAAACGGTCAGGATGATCGCTTTGAGATCTCGGGTACCAATCGCCGTGAAGTGCGAGCAAAGTCGCACGGCGTAATCATCTCGGCGCCATATGCCCCGGTAGAAACCGGGAATGCCATTTGCTATCCAACGCTCATGCCCCTTCTCCTTGCTGTCGCGCTGATCGCGCCGTCCGTTTCCGAAGCATCCGAAACACCTAACCAGGCCTGCTTCGAGATTTTCGCCGATTCTGAGGGTGAGATGGCCCGTGCGACCGATCCCGCCTGGCGGAAGAAGGCCCTGCCGGAAATCGAGAAACTGCGCGCCGAGAGCGAACGGCGCCGATCCCGGATCGACGGCGAACTCGCAAAACGGGCAAGAGATCGCGACCGGCTGCAACGCGACTACGACCGCGGCGCGATTCACGACGACGACTTCAGATCGGCGCGCTTCGAGCTGGAAACCGAGGTGCGGACCCTCGTCGCCGAGCGCGACGCGAAGCAGATACCGGCCTGCGACTTCTGATCGGCACCCCTAGAGGGGCTTAATTCTGTCCGAACTCGGCCGGTCCAGGAGAACCGGAGTTGCACGTTTGACTTTCGCGCGCCGGCCTGTTTCAGAAAGGCGCGTCATGAGAATCCAGTCCCTTTCGGCTGCGGTGATGTCGAGCTGGCCCCGGTGGATGCCTGTTGCAGGCCTGGTAGCACTTCTGCTGCATCCGGCACAAACGGACGGTATCGCTCTTGCCGGAACAAGCGCGATCCTTGTCGGCTGCATCCTCGCGACGGTCCATCATGGCGAGGTCGTCGCCCACCGGGTAGGAGAACCGTTCGGCACGCTGATCCTCGCAGGCGCGGTCACCATTATCGAGGCTTCGCTGATTCTGTCCATGATGCTGAGCGGGTCGGCGAATCCGGCCTTGCCGCGCGATACGGTGTTTGCCGCAATCATGCTTATCCTCAACGGCGTTGTCGGCGGATGCCTGTTGGTCGGCGGCATTCGGCACGGCGAGCAGCGTTTCGTGCTCGAAGGAGTCAACGCCGCGCTCTGCGTGCTGGCGGCGATGGCAACGCTGGTACTTGTTCTGCCGAGTGTGAGCGCGAACGCAGCCTCGCCCTCTTATTCCGCCGCGCAGCTTATATTTACCGCGATCGTGTCGACGCTGCTCTACGCAACCTTCGTGTTTGTCCAGACCATCCGCCATCGCGACTATTTCCTGCCTGAAGGCGTAGGCGCGCTGGCCGGCGATGCGCATGCTTCGCCACCCAGCTCGCGCGCGGCGGCACTATCGCTTGGCCTTCTTCTGCTCGCGTTGGTGAGCGTTGTCTTCCTCGCCAAAAGCCTCTCCAAACCGTTCGAAACAGCGATCGCTGCCGCCGCATTGCCGCGCGCGCTTGTCGGCATTGCCGTCGCCGCGCTCGTTCTCGCTCCGGAAAGTCTTGCGGCATTGCGCGCTGCGCGGCGCGACCGCCTCCAGACAAGTCTCAACCTTGCGCTGGGATCGGCGCTTGCGACAATCGGCCTTACGATCCCGACGGTAGCGATTGCGGCACTCGTCATGGGCTGGCCGCTATCCCTCGGCCTCGACCCCAAGGGCATGACACTTCTGGCGCTCTCGCTTGGCGTCGCGATTTTATCTTTCGGAACCGGACGAACCACGATTTTGCAGGGCGCCGTGCATCTCGTACTGTTGGCCGCCTATATTTTTACGACGGTCTTTTCCTGATCGTCCTGAGTTCGCCGTGCCGGGCAAAGTCTGATGATGCGACGGGCCGAAGCAGTGGCGAAGCAAAAAGCTCTTGAAAGTGATTTGGCGCTTCCTAGCTTTTTATCGCCGGGCGCCGAAACCGGGCCCGGTGGGTCAAATGAGAGCGCCGGCTCTCTCCGGCGCGTCTCATGCCCAAATTGCTCACTTAGGAGGATTTGGAAAATGAGAAGCAGCTTTGATTTTGCGCCTTTCCGGCGCTCCACGGTCGGTTTCGACCGCCTGTTCGATCTCCTCGAGACCGATCAGCGCGGCGACGGCAGCGAAGGCTATCCGCCCTTCGACCTCTCGCGGCGGGGCGAGGACAGCTATCGCATCACGCTAGCGGTGGCGGGCTTCCGCCCCGAGGATATCGAGGTGGTCGCCCAGCAGAACCAGCTCACCATCAGCGGCAAGCGCGGCGAAGAGAAGGACGAGGAGCAGTATCTCCACCGCGGGATCGCGGCTCGCCCCTTTGAACGGCGCTTCCAGCTTGCCGACTATGTCGAAGTCGAATCCGCCGGTTTCGACAATGGTCTGCTGCGGATCGATCTGCAGCGCGTCGTCCCCGAGGCGATGAAGCCGCGCAAGATCGAGATCGGCGGCAGCTCGCCCGCCCAGGATCGCCTCGCAGCCCCGCGGGAGAAAGACCGCGAATCGGCCTGATCGAGGCCACCGGCTCGCCGCCGATGACGGCGGCGAGCCTTGCTGAACCCTCTAGCCAGAAAGGAGATGACATCATGTCTATTCGTGATCTGATTCCCTGGAGCCGGCAGGAGAACCGGCTCCCCGTCGCGGTGCGCGCCGAGCAGGGGCGGGGCGATCATCCGCTCCTCTCGCTTCACCGCGACGTCAACCGGCTGTTCGACGATGTCTTTCGCGGCTTCGGCCTGTCGTCGTTCGGCGGTCTCGGCCGCGAACCCGCGTGGCCGAACCTCGAGTTCGGCGAGACCGACAAGGAGGTCCGCATCGTCGCCGAGCTCCCCGGGCTGGACGAGAAGGATGTCGACATCAGTGTCGAGGAAGGCGTGCTGACGCTTCGCGGCGAGAAGAAGTCCGAAGTCGAAGACAAGGACCGCGGCTATAGCGAACGCAGCTACGGCCGCTTCGAGCGGCGGATCGGTCTCCCGCGCGGTGTCGAACGCGAAAAGGCGAGCGCGACCTTCAGAAATGGCGTGCTCACGGTCACCCTGCCGAAGGCGGAGGCGGCGAACGAAAATGTCCGCCGTATCCCGATCAATGGACAGGCGGCGTGACGGGCAGGTCCGGGACTTCGGTCCCGGGCCGGGCTACGGGGGCGCGTCGCCCCCCTCGCCGGCAAATGATAATTGTGCATCGGTCGGCCATCGCGCCAGCATGTTGCCGCCCGATGCATGGGCGATTATCGAGCCTGTGCCCCTTCGTGTAAACCAGTCGGGCCGCGCGCATGCCGGACTGTGGCGGTTGCGCTTCGGCCCGCGCTGGGTTCCACGGGCCGATCCGCTGACCGGATGGACCGGCGGCGGCGATCCCCTCGGACAGATCGAACTTCGCTTCGCGAACCGCGATGCGGCCGAGCTTTACTGCCGGCGAGCGACTATCCCGTTCGAGATACGGGGCTCGTCTGAAGTACGCCGGCCAGCCATGCCCTGCTTGACTAGCGAAGCGCCGCCCCGGCTTTGTTGCTCGCCAACTGGTCCGCACGCTTTGCGCTGCGGCGATTATCCGATCGGCGCGCACCGCGAAACACAGGCCAGGCCGGACGCGGCGAGTCATTCTGCATTCAGTTTCGCAGGATAGATTTTGGCTTCCATCATCAACAGAGGAGGACGATTGATGCGTAAAATCCGTACGGCCGTCTTCGCCGGTGTCGCGGCTCTTGCAGCCGCAGGCACGGCGTTGGCGGCACCTGCCGAAACCCGTGTGATGAAGGTCGGTCTGCCCGATGGCTCGATCGCGCGGATCGAATATCGAGGCGAGATCGCGCCGAAGGTTGTCGTGGCGCCCGCGGCACGCTTCGTTCCGGTCCAGTGGATCGACCCGTTCGACGCGGCCCCCTTCGCGATGTTCGACCGGATCGCGGCGGCAATGAACCGGCAAAGCGACATGATGATGCGGCATATGCTCGCGCTGCAATCTCAGCCGAATCCGCTCGGAGAGATCAACCTCGCCAGCCTCGGCTCGCTGCCGGCCGGAACCGTAAGCTATCGTTACGTAGCGACCAGCAGCGGAGCGGGAACCTGCAGCCGCAGCGTCGAGGTCACTTCGCACGGGTCCGGACAGAAGCCCAAGGTCGTGTCGAGGAGCTCCGGCGACTGCGGGGGCATGTTGTCGGACCCGACCGCCGAAGAGACCGAGGTCGCGATCGAACACCCGGCGCAATACACGACCTAGAGCCACCGGGAGCGCGGAGCGGCGCATCACGCGCTGCTCCCCCTTTGGGCTTTTGTTCTCTTTTGCGCCGTAAAAAATGGAACATGAGACGACGGAAACGCGTTTTATTTTACCCGCCGCTCACGGGCTTGCCCAATCGGGCGGCGCAGTTTCTCGAAACCCGAAACTTAGCCCGGCGGGCGAATCTTGAGGCATGTTCCCATGACCTGTATCGACGCAGAGCTTCTTTCCCGGCTCCCCATCACAGATGTGCAGAAGGTTACCTTCTATAAGCGCGACGAACTCACAACCGACCTGGTCTGTTGCGACGTCAGGGTCGCCGGAAAAGTCTGGACGTTCGATGAAGCGCTGGTTGGATGGGAATTGCTGATCGAGCACCTGAAGGGCCTTCCCGGATTCCGCTCTGGCGCGCTGTCAGCGATGTGCGATCCGCCTTTAGAAGTCTCCGAATCAGTGGCATTTGAACGGTAGTGTTCCTTCGCTCGGCCGCAGCGGCGGGAAGCCTATGTTGATCTGGACCGATTGCTACCGGTCCTCATTCCTCTCGCCCCCTGGATTCCTTCAATGGCGCAAGCGATTCGTCACTGCTCTTCAAATATGATAACCTCTGGCAGATGCTGCGTAACAACCACGAGGTTGATTATGACGGACGATTGGCGAGTGGATGACTTGGCGCTGTGCGTCAGCCGGCACGACTGCTACCCCTCCCAGGTTCGTCCCGGAGCGATTTTCACTGTCCGCGCCGTGCTCGCTAACATGCCCGACCTTGCCGGGGGGAATGCCGGGACGGCGCTGAACTTCAGAGATGTTGCGGAACTGGGGCCGCGCGCAGCCTATTGCGCGAGCCGCTTTCGCAAAATCGCGCCACATGCCCCCGACGCATTCGACTCCGAGGTGATCGAGATGCTGTGCGGCTTGCGGCGAGCTTCTCGCTGAACGGTTGAAATTTAGCTCTCATTTTAATCGACCGAGACGATTACTGTACCCGAAAAATTGGAATTGAGCCGCCGGGACGGAGTGCATAGATGCGCCTCTGCAAATCGTTTTGCAGTGCAGCAAACAAAGGAAACACTCTCCCATGGGTATCATCGGAAGCTCGATCAAGCCGTTCAACGCCACCTCATACTACCAGGGCAAGTTCGTCCCCGTGACGGACGCCGACACCAAAGGCAAGTGGGCGGTTTTCTTCTTCTATCCGGCCGACTTTACCTTCGTCTGCCCGACCGAGCTCGAAGACCTCGCGGATCAGTATGCCACGCTTCAGGGCCTCGGCGTCGAGGTCTATTCGGTGTCGACCGACACGCATTTCAGCCACAAGGCCTGGCACGACAGCTCGCCCGCGATCGGGAAGATCAACTATCACATGCTCGGCGACCAGAACCACGTCCTCGCCAACAATTTCGGCGTGCTGCGTGAAGATTCGGGCCTCGCCGACCGCGCGACCTTCGTTGTCGATCCCGACGGCGTGATCCAGGTGATGGAAATCACCAGCGAAGGCGTCGGCCGCAATGCCGAGGAACTCGTCCGCAAGATCAAGGCTGCAGTCTATGTCCGCGCCAACCCCGGCCAGGTCTGCCCGGCGAAGTGGGAAGAAGGCGCCGAAACGCTGGCTCCCTCGATCGAACTCGTCGGCAAGATCTAAGCCGATTTGCGAGGACCGGGCGGGCGGCGCCCGCCCGGTCTCAGCTTTTCATAAAACAAAAGATTCTGACGCCGTTCCCCGCGGCGAACCCCTGTTTCTGTCCGAAAGGCTCTCCCCATGCCGATGCTCGACGCCAACACGACCTCCCAGCTCAAGACCTATCTCGGCAACCTTCGCCGACCGATCGAGCTGGTCGCAAGCCTCGACGCATCGCCCAAGTCGGCCGAGATGCGCAGCCTGGTCGAAGAGGTCGCGGCGCAGTCGGACCTCGTCACCGCGCGGTTCGACGGCGACGACGCCCGCCGCCCGTCCTTCGCGATCCGCGCCGATGAGGGCCGCGCCGAAGCCATGTTCGCGGGCCTGCCGATGGGGCATGAATTCACTTCGCTGATCCTCGCGCTCCTCCATGTCGGCGGTCATCCGCCGAAAGAAGAGGCCGAACTGCTTGACGCGGTGCGTGCGCTGGAAGGCGATTTCGTCTTCGAAACCTTCTTCTCGCTGTCATGCCAGAATTGCCCCGATGTCGTGCAGGCGCTCAACATCATGGCGGCGCTCAACCCGAACATCCGCCACACGGCGATCGACGGCGCGCTGTTCCAGGACGAGGTCGAACGACGTCAGGTGATGGCGGTACCCGCGGTGTTCCTCAACGGCGAACCCTTCGGCCAGGGCCGCATGGACCTCGCGCAGATCGTCGCCAAGCTCGACACCGGCGCGGTCGCGCGCGCCGCCGAAAAGATCGCCGCGAAGGAACCGTTCGACGTGCTCGTCGTGGGCGGCGGGCCCGGCGGCGCCGCGGCCGCCATCTATGCCGCGCGCAAGGGCATCCGCACCGGCATCGTCGCCGAACGCTTCGGCGGGCAGGTGCTCGACACGCTGGGGATCGAGAATTTCATTTCGGTCCAGCACACCGAGGGCCCGAAACTCGCCACGCAGCTCGAGGCGCATGTGAAGGATTATGACGTCGACGTCATGAACGTTCAGGAAGCCGCCGAGCTCATCCCCGGCGGCGCGCACGGCCTCCACGAAGTGAAGCTCAAGAGCGGCGCGAGCGTGAAGGGCAAGACCGTGATCCTGTCGACCGGCGCGCGCTGGCGCCAAATGGGCGTCCCGGGCGAAGCCGAATATCGCAACAAGGGCGTCGCCTATTGCCCGCACTGCGACGGCCCGCTGTTCAAGGGCAAGCGCGTCGCGGTGATCGGTGGGGGCAATTCGGGCGTTGAGGCGGCGATCGATCTCGCCGGGCTCGCCGCGCATGTGACGCTGATCGAGTTCGATAGCCAGCTTCGCGCCGACGCGGTGCTCCAGACAAAGCTACGCAGCCTGGCCAATGTCACGATCATTACGTCAGCGCTCACCACCGAGGTGCTCGGCAATGGTGAGAAGGTGGTTGGCCTGCGTTATCGCGACCGCAACAAGGATGAGGAACATCTTGTCGAACTCGAAGGCATCTTCGTCCAGATCGGCCTCATTCCGAACACGGAATGGCTGGGCAGCGCCGTGGCGCTCAGCGACCGCGGCGAGATCGAGGTAGACGCGCGCGGCGCGACAAGCCAGCCCGGTATATTTGCCGCGGGCGACGTGACGACCGTGCCGTACAAGCAGATCGTCATCGCGATGGGCGAAGGATCAAAGGCGTCGCTCTCTGCGTTCGATCACCTAATCCGCTCCTCGGCTTGATGTGACTGGGCCGATAATTTCTCCGCTGAAGTCGGAACTACAGAATCCAAATGCAGCCGTTTTTGGCCGATTGCGGCCTGACCGCTTTCAGGAGAGAATTTGCGAAAGCAGCCGTTCGCAAATTGCTCCCAGCGGCACGACCATATGATGCAGAAAGAAATGAGGCCGAGGTGACCAAAGTCGCCTCGACCTCATGCCGAGCGTTTCGCCCTTCCGACGGGTCGCTAATCAGAAGGCGATACGCACAGTTACCCTTGCACCATGGGAGTTGCGGTCTGATGCCAGCGTGCCGGTGTAAGCAGCGCCGAGATGAAACGAGCCCGTGGTATATTCAAATCCGGCTTCGACTTCGGCTGAGCTCTTCGGGATAGCCGTACCAAGGATGCCGAACGTAGGTCCACCGGGCGTGAACCGCGATGCAATCGGTGCGGCGCGGTCGTTGAACGCTCGGTTCCAGGCCGCCGACACATAAGGCTGAAAGCCTAGCTGACCGGCGTTTAATTGCGCACGCCCGCCAAGACTGACGAAGGTGGTCTTCTGATCGCCCTTCGCGACGGTCAGTGCCGCGTTGCCGCCGGTTTCAGCGAAAGCATCGCTGCCGGTATCGACATGCGCCAGTCGGGCAAAGGGTGTGATCGCCGTATTGCCCGTGACAATGTCGTAACCGATCTCGCCAAAGATCTGCAGCGTATCAGCGTCGCGCTTCGACGAAAGCGTTTGAGCTAGCGGTGCGCCGTTGATCGCGCGGGTCGTATCGATGTCGTGCCAGGCATAACTGACACCGATGGTGCCGCGCAGACCGCCTTCCCCGCCATAAGTGGCATGGGCCGCGATATATTTGCTTTCCACGTCTGCATGGTCATTGCGCCCGCCGAAGCGGAAGTCCGACCCGCCGATACCTGCCGAAAGCGCTGCAGCGAAGCCGTTACCGCCAAAACCGACGCCCGCGACCAGACCCTTGTGATCGGTGTCCATCGCGAAATTCCCGCGCGCCGCGTCAAATTCTCCCCAGCCGCCAAAGGCCGAGCCCCAAACGAACGCACCGCCCTCTTCGGGAGCCTTCATGCCAATCAAGGCATTACGCAGATGACGACTGTCGTCGGTCAGGCCGCTGATCGTGCTAGCCAGAATTTCGCCCGACAGGTCGCCGAAGCTCGCCTGTGCGGTCGCCGCATTCTGGACCAGCACCGCTTCGTACAGCGGATTGTCGACGCCAAGTGCCTGAACTGCGGCCGCCACGCTCGCTTGGTTGAAGCCCACCGCGATATCGGCGAAATCGATATCGTTGCGATAGAGCGACAGCGTCACCGAGTTGGCGCTGTAGCGCAGCAGCGGATCGAGGAAGGCGAGATCGGTCGTCACCGAACCGAACGTCCCGGTGATTCCCGCACCGCCTGTCAGAATGATATAGTCGGTGCGCGGGTTATAGTTGCCGTCCTCGGCTAGGACCGCAACGCTCGCCGTGCTGGCGATCGTCACGGCGCCCGTCGCGTCGAGGCGATCTGCGGCGCCCGCCGCGCTGACTTCGACTTCGTAGATCGAGCCGGGAGCAAAGGCGAGATCGCCGTTCACGGTGAGCTGGCCGATCGAGTTGCCCGGTGCGATCGTGCCGCCGCTGGCGACGGTCGTCGATCCCACGGCGCCGTTGCCGCCAAGGGTTCCGCCGCTGTTGACGGTCACCGGCGAGGCGATCGAACCATTGACCGCGAGCGTGCCGCCGTTAACCGACGTCGGGCCGGTATAGCTGCTGTTTCCGGTAAGGTTGAGCGTGCCGGCGCCCTCTTTTACCAGGCTGCCCGTGCCCGAGATATCGCCGCCGAAAGCAGTGTTGCCAGATTGATCGACGGTGAGCTGGCTGTCGCCGATCACGACGTTCGAACCCGCATCGCCTTCGAGGCCGCCGATCGTTTGGTCCTTGCCCGTGATGTCGAGCGTGCCGCCGTCGCCTAGGTCGAATTCGGTGCCCGGATCGATCGTGCCGCCGATGCGTACCGAGCCCCCAAGGATGTTCGTCACCCCCTGGAAGGCATAGTCACCCATGAAGGTCAGCGCGCCGTCGCCCATCTTGTCGAGGGTACCGCTGCCCGAGAAGGCGCCGAGGAAATCATAATCGTCCGAACGATTGAAGACGAAGCGCCCATCGTTGACGATATTGCCCGCAAAGCTGCCCTCGCTTCCGCCGGCGCCCAGCTCGAAGAAGCCGGCCCCTTCGGTCTTCACGTCACCCTGGAGCAGACCGGTCAGAACAAGGCCGCCATTGGAGATGATCGTTCCACCAGTGTGGGCGATGTTGGAGGTGTCGACGGTAAACACGGCGTCGCCGATCAGCTGCAACTGCCCCGTCCCATCGATCGTCAGGTCCGCGAGATCGGACACGACGTCGTCGGTGCCGAAGTTCAAGACAAGCAGGCCGTCAGTCCGAACCGACGGCGTCAGGATCGGCGACGAGGTATCGCCCGCGCCCAAGTCAATTTCATTGACCTGCAGCGACGCACCGCTGGCGATCGAAACGTTATCGAATGCGCCGACCATCCCTGCGGTCGACCAATAGCCTGCCGCAACGTCGAGCGTCTCAAACCCGGTCGCTTCGGTGAGTTGCTGCGCCTCGGTCAGTTCAAGGACGTCCCCATCGAGCGTCAGGCTGTCGTTACCGCCGCCTGCGTCCACTGCGCCGGACATCGCGCTGCCGGTTCGCAGGGTGACACGGTCGTCGAAGCTGCCGAGTTGGACCGCGATCCCGCTTGAACCGGTGATCGTCCCTGCGTTGTCGAGGATGACCGCGCCGCTGTCATCGCCCCAGACGCCCCGGCCGCCGCCCGTGATTGCCCCGATGTTGACGAGCGTCGCTGTCCCGAAATTACCGAGAATGACGCCGTCTGTCGCACCAGTGATCGTGCCGCTATTGGTGATTTCGGCAGTATCGAGGAAGCCCGCGACCGCAGCGCCAAAGGTCCCGCTTCCGGTGATCGTGCCGCTATTGCTGATCGTGCCGGTCTGCGCGATTTCTTGCGAGACCTGCAGCCCTTCGACGACAGCGCCCGATGTTGCGCCAGTGATCGTTCCGCTATTGGTGATCGTTGCGGTATCGGTGACGAGGACGACCGCGCCATAGCCGTTGGAGCCCGTGATCGTCCCCGTATTGGTGAGCGTGCCGTCAAAGCCCGTTTCCTGGACAAGCCCTGCCCCGCGCTGGATAAGAACGCCGCCCGGCCCCTCACCGGTGACCTTGCCGGCGTTGTCGACCGCGCCGCCGGCCGACATGATGATCCCGAACCGCGTACCGCTGATGTCGCCGGTGGAACTGTTCGCAACGGTTCCGACATAGTTCGCCAGCGTCTGACCGTCATAGGGATAGATCGAGATGCCATCGGCCAGCGCGCTGCCCTCGCCGCGGATGATGCCGCTGTTGCTCACGCTGCCGCCGCCAATCAGGCGCACGCCATCGTTCGATTCGCCTCGGATCGTGCCGCTGTTCGTCACCTGCGTGCCGACCGCGATGCCGACGATATCGCCGATCGCCTCGTCGAACTGATAGGCGGTCGTGATGCCGGCGCCCGCACCTGTGATCGTCCCGCTGTTGGTCACGCTCGACGACGCGGTGGTGATCGTGATGCCGGCGTCGGGCGCAGCGTCGAACCCGTCGTAACTGCCCTCGCCGCGGATCACACCGGCGTTGTTCACGGCAAGTGTGCCCGTCGCGAAGGAATAGATGCCCGACGTGCCGCCGGTGATCGTGCCCCCCTCGGCATTGGTAATCGTTACGTCCGCACGCGATCCCTGCGAGACGCCGGCGCCAAAATCGCTGCCGATCGTGCCGCTGTTCTCGAGCGTCGCGCTGGACATGTCGCTGCCGAAGCCAACCCCATAGCCGTCGCCGCCGCTGCCGCCGAGATTGCCAGTGCCGCGAATGTCGCCTGTGTTCACGACCTTGGCGGTCAATCCACTGCGATCCTCGCTTGGATCTGTATTGAGGGCAGTCCCCTGGACATAGACGCCGCCATTAACGCCCTCGATTTCCCCGGCGTTCACGACCTCGCCGCCGCCCGACAGGATGATTGCGAACCGCTGGCCCTCGATGCGGCCATTCTCATCGTTGGTGACGTGGGCCGAATAATCTTCGTTCGACTGGTCGACATGCGCAAACATCGAGATGCCATCCGTGCCCTGCGCACCTGCATTGACACCCACGATAAAGCCGCTGTTGATCACGCTCCCGCCGCCGGCGAGGCGAATGCCGTCGTTATTGAGACCGATGATCTCGCCATTGTTGGTAATCGAGGTATTGATTGCGCGGCCCGTCCCATCCGCCATCGGCGTGGTGACGATCCCATATTGGCCGCCGATGATCCGACCGCTGTTGACGATCACCGCGTCCGCCGTCGTAATGACAATCGCATCCTGGGCGGCAGCGCTTATCAACCCCGCATTATTGAGAGCCAGCGAGCCTTCGTTGGAACGGATCGCGGTCCCATTGGCGACGATCTCGCCGTCGTCATGGTTGTTGATGGTGAGGGCGCCCGTCGACTGACCGATGATGGCGGCCGCTTGGCCGCTGATCAGACCCTCGTTTTCGATCACGGCAGTGCTGAGCGCGCCTCCGGCAAGGACTCCCAAGAAGCCCTGAACGGTGCCGCTGTTGTTGAGCGTGCCGATGCGACCAGTCTGGTCTGCGGTCGCGCCAAGGATGACGCCGAACGGGCTGACATTGGGATTGGCGGGATTGAAGGTCCCGGTGCTGCGAATGGTCCCTTCATTATCGATGGTCCCGCCACCCTGGACGACCACGCCGAACATTTGGCCATCGATCAGGCCGCCCGGAGCATTGGTCACCGAGCCGATACCGGTGACATCAGTCGCGACAGACTGGGCGAATTCGGAAAGGGCGACACCGGTGCCCGACCCGTTATTGCCGTTCAGTCCGCGGATCACGCCGCTGTTGACCACCGATCCGCCGCCCGCGAGCGAAACGCCGCTGCCTGCGCGGCCTTCGATCGTGCCCGAATTCGTGACCGCAGTGTTGCGCGCGCGCGCCTGCGTCCCCTCGGCATTCTGAAACACGGCGGTCGTAATGCCCGACAGAGCGCCGACAATGCCCTGGCTATTGTTGATCACGGCGTCGGCGGTCGTGATGTTGATCGCATTCTGACCGGCGCTGAAGATGAAGCCCTTATTATCGACGGTCAGCGTGCCGGCATTCGACGCGATCGCCGTCGCATTTGCAAGGATTTCGCCATTCTCGAAATTATTGACGGTCAGGTTGCCGGTGGACTGGCCGATGATGGCGATCGCTGTCGCACTGATCATTCCATCGTTGTTGATCGTCGCGCTTTCCAGCGCACCGCCAGCCAGAACCCCGAGAAACCCCGAGATGTTGCCGGTGTTCACCACCGTCGCGGCGCGGCCGGCCTGTTCGGTGGTTGCACCGAGAATGAGCCCGAACGGGCTGACGTTTGGGGTCGCGGAGTTCGGATTACCGGTGCTGCGGATCGTGCCCATATTGGTGACGGTGCCGCCGCCCTGCAGCACCGCGCCGAACATTTGGCCCTCGATCACGCCGCCGTCATTGTTCGTGATCGATCCCACGCCGATGATATTGCTGGCAGCCGCGCCGGGGAATTCCGAGATCGATACGCCGGTGCCGTTGATCATGCTCCCGGGCGCCCCGCTGGTCCCCGAGATCGTGCCACCGTTGGTGACGGTACCGCCGCCGACGAGGGCGACGCCCGACCCTGCTTCGCCGCGGATCACACCGCTGTTCGAAACCTGCGTGTTCGCAGCGAGCGGCTTCGGGGGCAGATCGTCGCCATTTACGTCTTCGCTGAAAAAATAGGATGTAACGACGCCGTTCGCCGCCCCGCTGATCTGGCCCGCATTGGTGACGATGGAATTCGGTTGCGCGATCACGATGCCGCCGCTCGGTCGGCTGTCGATACCGCCGACGTCAACGCCGTTGCCGCGAATGACACCGGCATTGCCGAGCGTGACCGGACCATTGTCGGCATAAACCCCGATAAGTTCCCCCTCGATCGTCTCCCCTACATCGACCTCGAGCTCTAGCCGCTCGGGCTGGTCATTATGAACGCCGAACGCATTCTGCGCGGCTGCGGGCGCCATATGTCCGATTGCGAGGCCGACGATCGCGCTGGTGGCAAGCAGGCGAGATTTCGAGATGCGTGACATATTCTGGAGTCCCCCATTGACGTTGCAGGCAAGGCAAAGGGTTCACCGGAGAGCATTTGCGCTCTCCGGCTCATCCGCCCCGCCTCGAAAATTTGCGCCCCCAGCCGTTCGGGCAAAAATACCCATCGGCTTTGCGTGCGATGACTAGTGGCGTGGACGGCGGGACGTCTACCCAATGTTATTTAGGGTGAATTTGCGACGGACCGTTGCCGGGGTGCTTGCACCGAAGTGTCTGGCCGTTACGGGTGACAGATCACCGGGGGGTGGGTTGAACTTGTCTTGGGCGAACCTGTGCGTGCGCCCGTTGGACGCAGATAAGCGTTCGGTCCCCGCCCGGCGGCGGGGGTGATAATGAAGATCTTATACGCGATCCTTGGGTTCTTTTGCCTGCTGGCCGCTCAACCGGCGCGCGCAAACTCCGACAAATTGCCGCTGCTCGATCTCAGGGCGGGAGAAGATGCACCCGCACTCGCCTCGTTTGTTCGGTTCGCGAAGCGCCCCGGCGTCGCAAGGACTCCGCAACTGGAAGCGATTCTCGGCGGTCCGCTGCAGCATATAAAGGGATCGACGATCCACTTCGGCCCCCCGGGCACCCGGACCGTCGTCCTCCTCAACGTTCGCAATGCGAGCGACGCGCAGGGAAGCTGGATTCTGACCACCGGCCGCGGCTCGCTGAAGCACTTCCGTCTTTATGAAGCCGAAGGTCACGCGCTCAGGCTGATCGTCGATGCTACCGATCCGCAGGTCGCCCGCGAAAATCTCGGGACCTACCAGGCGTTCAGCTCCGAGCTTGTGCTTGCACCGCGGCAGGAAAAGCTGGTTGTCATCGAATTTGTTTCCGAAAATTCGACCTATATGCCGCTCCGCATCGAAACCTATGGCACCTTCTTCAAGGATCGGCGCGCCAACATATCGATGGTGTCGGGTGTCGTCGTCGGCGCGCTGACGCTACTGCTCCTCAATTTCCTCTTCTTCTCGATCACAGGCTTCAAGGAATTTCTCTGGCTGGCCGTCGCGGAAGCTTTTTTTGCGCTCAACACGGTCCATTCCGAGGGCTACATCACCATATTCTTCCTGTACGACAAGCCGCTGACCGGCGTCGCCGTGGAAGATTTCTTCAAATGCGGATTTGCGGCCGCGATGGCGCAGTTTTGCCGAAGCTTCGTGAAGACTGCGGACAACTTCCCTAGGAGCGACCTCACCCTGAAGGCGCTGATCCTTTTCGCCGTCGCCGTCATGCTGGTCCAGCCCGGCCTATCACTCTACCCCGCCGATGTTCGCTTTTTTCTCCACCTCTCCGGCTGGATCGTCGCGGTCGGGGTGGCGTTATTCCTGCCTTTTGTGGGCTATGCGGCGATGAAGCAGCTTGGGTCCCAGCTCTGGCCCCTCTTCGTCGGCTGGGCCAGCCTCGCGCTGTTCATTTTCTATGCCGCGATCGCGTCGATGGGCTTCTTTACCTGGTTGCCGATCAACTGGCACCTCTCCGGGCCCGTCGGGCTCTTCGAATCGATCATGGTAACGCTGGCGCTCGGACTGAACCTCAAGAAGATCCAACGGGAAAAGCTGGTAGCCGACGCCAATTATGCGCAGTCGCTTGGCGAACGCCTCGAAATCAGCGAACGGGCGACGCGCCTCGCTGAAGAAAAAGCCTATGCGCTCGAAACCGTACATAGTCAGAATGCGCTGCTTCATGCATCGGGCCACGACAGTCGGCAGGTTATCCTGGCGCTCAACAGCGCAGTCGCGGTTCTAAAGCGGCAGGAAACGCCGGGCGGCGACCCGGCGCTGATCGCGATGCTCGAAAGCTCCGCCGATTATCTGAACGAAATCGTGACGACGACCATTTCCGGCGCCAACATCGCCGCGGGCAATGCTGAATTCGTCGCACTCGGTGCCTTTCGCGGCCAGGCGTTGATCGAGCCGCTGACGATGATGTTCAAGACGCCCTTCGCGAACAAAAAGCTGACACTGGAGGTCAGCGTCGCGGACGACGTCATGATCATTTCGGACAAACCGCTCCTGATGCGCGCGCTCGCAAATCTGCTGAGCAATTGCTATCAATATACGCAGACTGGCGGCGCCCACATCGCCCTCGTGCTCGACGAGGGCCGTGCCATGATAAGCATCACCGACACCGGAAGCGGAATGCCTGCAGACATCATGGCCGCCTTGAACAGCGGAGGCAGGGCGCGCGTTCGAGGAAATGAAACGACAGAGGGAACCGGCTCCGGTTTCGGGTCGGCCAAGCGCATCATCGAAATGCTTCGGGGAACCCTCGAAATCTGTTCGTCGACCAGCCACGGCACGGAAATCCGGATAGCCCTCCCCGCAGCCTCCACTGCCGTTACGCCGATCTCAACGGACGAATTGCAAGCGGGCTTATACGAATGGACGATTCTCGACTTCGACCAGCGCGAAGATTTCGAGTTGGGGCTGGCCGCATCGGACAGCGAAACAAAACCTGTCCTCGCTGTGACCTATGATGACAGCACAGTCACGCGCGGGCGGCTCGGCCAGCTTGTCACGATGGTGGCGATCAAACCCGTTTGCCGCGAACTGACGCACCATCCCCTTCTGTTGGCCGCGTCAGAGAAGGTTTAGCTCATTCGCGCGCTCGACGATCCTGCGGTTATGCGGGACGTCGAGTTTACGCCGCAGTTCCGCAATATGGAAAGATACGGTCGGGGGCGCGATCGCAAGACGATAAGCGATCTCCTTGTTTGTCTCACCCTGTGCCAGATAGTGGAGGATCGCCATCTGCCGCGAGGACAGCGCAACGGGGGATTGCTGAAACTTGCCGAGCGCTTCTTCGATATGCGGCGAAATATAGACCTCGCCCGCCAGCGCTGCGTCGCAGGCGGCGACAATGTGATCGAGCGGGTCCGATTTGCTCACGACAGCACGCGCGCCCAGTTTGAGCGCCGAATGAATCTCGGCAAGGTTCGTTTCACCAGTCAGGATGATAACCGTCATGTCGCGCGACCCGACGATCTCGGCGAGAACATTTATACCCCGCACGTCGGGCAAGTTGAGATCGAGGATAACCAAATCGATCGGTTGCGACTGTACGAAAGCATTGACCATCGCGCCGCAATCGAGCGCGTCGACAACGACGAAGCGATCGAGCGAACCAAAAAGGAACCGCAGACCGCTTTGGGTGATACGGTGATCGTCGACGATCAAGACATTATGCTGCACCGTCATGCCCCACTCTCTCCTCCCCAGATGCTTCTCCGCAGATTATTCACCTGCCGCAACCCGAAATAATGCGGGGTGGTTGCAGGTCGGGCTCCGGGCGTGGAAAGGGGCGCATATCCATGACGGCCAAGCGCTCTTTCTGGGCGATACCGGGACCGGTACTGGCCGATTGCGGTCAGGCCGCTTTCGGGCGCAAACTTCGAGAAGCGGACGCTCACCGCATGCCAGTTGGTCATGACTGGCACCGACCGGTAACGGAAACCAGCTGCGCCTCTTTTAACCTTAGGAAGGTCAACGCGCCGATCAACCGCGCTGCACCAGGGATCGGAAACGGCAAGAGCTCTGCTTCCGCCAACGCCGGCATGTTGCCAGCAATCAGCAAGGTCAAGGGCAGCGGGATCGCAAATACAAACTGCAGCATGGTCGGGTCGACCGCTAATCCCGAGCGTGAGAGGGCCAGACACTGAAGGCAAGGAAAGACCGTGTCGGCCAAGACCAGGAACTATCGGCGCGTACTACATCGCTCCGATGGCGATGCACGCACTTTCAAACCAGTAACCCTTTGGAAACCATACAAAGTGACTATTCCCACCCGATTGGATGTGTCATTGTATCACCGTTGATGCACCGGTAGCGGGACGGATTTATCGGAACTCCGGGAATATCTGGTGTCTCGTTTCCGCACATTATCATTGGCACTTTATGTTTTTCGCTGGAGCACGACGTCGCACCACGCGCGTCGCACCTCAGGGCACAGGCGATGTCGCACGGGGGTCACAATGAGGCGCTCCACCAGCGACAAACCAAAGACGAGGGAAACTGTTCGAAGCTGACCAAGCAACCGCAGTGATCATGAAAAAAGACGGAGGAATTCTGAATTATGGCAATTCAGGAGGCAATAGACTGTTTTTCTTTAATAGTTGTTAACTATTTACTAAGCATCTTTATTACAAAAATTGATTTGACGCCTAACATCGCGCTTCTTACCTATGTACATGAAATATAGTGATTCGATCACTTACAATAGTGTCAACTATAGGCTGGCATTAGTGTAAGTATACGTATATTTCAATTAAAATAGGGGTCGTCATATGAAGAATTACGTAGAACTCCATGATGTGGAGGTTGGAGCCCTGACTCTTTTGAAGCAGACGAAGAGAATTCTCCTGGTTGGCTTAGCGATCGTTAGCATAGCCGGCACTACCGCGTCCGCAGCGCCAACGACGGCTCCCACCCCTCCGCTCACGGCCGAGGCCACTTCAACCGGCGCTCGCGTGTTCTCCGAACAGGCCAGAAAGCTTGGGGCCCAAAAATGCGCCCGGCTTTATTCGGTGCTGGGCGACTTGGTCTCGCATGGCGCCGACTATGCGGTGCGCACCGAGACGAACAAACAAGCGCCCGACGCACATATCGTTCAAGGCACCGTCGGCATGACGTATAATTTGCCTGATCTGAAAGGAAAGGCAGCGGGGCTGGTCTTCGCCGCGCCCTCGGCGAACGGCTGCGAGGGACATTTCGTGCGGGTCGCCCCCTTTCAAAAGCCGTGCCAGCAGGTTGTGAAGGATCTGCCGGCGGGGAGCATCTCCGCGGCCGACTTGTCGGGCGTTCCAGTCTATCAACTCGGCGGCGGACAAGGACAGGCGCTGATGATCGCGAGCGGCGCAAGCTGCGTGGTCGTTACCGTCACGCAGGGCAGCCAGACACCCTAGCCAGAAGCCGGCGTCCGCAGGCGCGGCTGTCGATCATTCCAACAAACCGCAGATTCCGGGCGTGCCTTGTAGCGCGATGGCTCTCTGCGCCCTTTTAGCACCCCGATATCATCGATCGGATCGGGCCAGAGCAGGAGAAATATCATGAGCAATTTCGAGACTGTATCGAACGGACGACGCAATGCGGAACTGGCACAAAGCTGGGTACTGGGCGCGGCAGGGATGGGCTGGACCCAGCGGCGCCGGTTGATGGCGGTGCTGCGTCGGGCACACCGTGTGCTCGGAGTGAACCGCGACCAGCTTGGACTGGGCGCCCTCGGCGGCGGCGGGATGGCCGCCGTGCTTGCGATGGGCATGATGGCCCCGCAGGCGGCGTTCGGGCAGACCGTTATTGGTAACGGGGTGCTGACCAACACCGCCAACTGTACCAATCCCTCTGCAGGGAATCAAAGCACCGCCATCGGTTGTGGCAGCAACGTTACCGGCTCCGCCTCAACCGCAATCGGCGCCAACGCCGATGTAAATGGCGACAATGGCGTCGCGATTGGCACCGCTGCTACCGCGACGGGCAATGCTTCGATCGCCATCGGCTATGCGATGGGGGCCAGCGGCCTCAACGCCATAGGCATCGGTGTCTTTGCGAACGCAACCGGCGTCAACGCGCTCGCCGTGGGCGGAAACGCCCGCGCCATTGCGGATGGCGCATCTGCCTTTGGTGTCAACAGCACCGCCAGCGCGGCGAACGGGACCGCCATCGGTTCCACGGCCACCGCTAGCGGCGGCGCCGCCACGGCCGTCGGCGTATCGAGCCAGGCAACCAGCGCCAATGCTGTCGCTGTCGGCAGCTTGAGCCAGGCGACAGATAGTGCGGCCACCGCTGTCGGCAACGGCGCTAGGGCGACCGGCAACAGCTCGCTCGCGCTCGGAGCGCAGGCTTTAGCCATCGGCAGCGGTACCGTTGCTGTCGGGCAAGGCGCCGGCTCCGGATCCACCACCGGCAACGCCAGCTCAGTTGCGGTGGGCCTCGCATCCGGGGCGCTCGTGACCGGCGCGCAGAATACCGCCATGGGCGGCGGTATCGCCAGCGTGATGCGCGGCGCCGGCTCCGGCGTCACAGGGACACGGAACGTCGCTCTCGGGACCGGCGACGGGACCGTTGCCTATGACGCTACGCTCTCCGCCTCCGCAGGCAGCCTGGTCACCGGCAGCGACAACGTCGCGATCGGAACCAATGCCGGTATCGGCGTCGCCGCCAACGGCACCACATCGATCGGCCACAATGCCTTGGCCAGCCAGACCAACGGCACTGCCATTGGCTTTGGAGCAACCGCCACCGGCGTGAACGCCGTCTATCTGGGCGGACGCACCGGCGCCGGAACGGGTGCTCTCGCTGAGAGCGCCATCGCCATCGGGACGGACGTGACGGCAAATGTGGCCGACGCCACCGCGATCGGACGCCAAAGCGTGGCATCGGCCCAGTTCGCCGTTGCGATCGGGGTAAATTCCCGTGCGTCCGGCATAAGCTCGTCAACGCTCGGTCCCAATGCAAATGCTTCGGGTAACTTCGCACTGGCACTGGGTAATGCTGCTGTGTCCAGCGGAATTGGCTCGATCGCGATCGGGTCGGGCGCCGAAGGTACGGACATTGCCGCCGTAGCGCTCGGCAATGGCACTCGTGCGACCCTCGCGCGCTCGACCGCGCTCGGGGTGAGCGCTTTGGCGAGCGGCGCAAGCGCGCTGGCCATGGGCGACACCGCGACCGCGAGCGCCCAGAATGCGATAGCGGCCGGAACGAACGCCGTCGCCAATTCCACGGACTCGGTCGCCATCGGCACCAACACCACGGCCACTGGCGGCAAAGCGGTGGCGATCGGCGCCGGAAACGTCGCCAATGGCGACGGCGCGGTGGCGATCGGCGATCCCAGCACCGCGACCGGCGACGGCGCGGTGGCGCAGGGCAAGGACAACACCGCGACCGGCAACGGCTCGGTGGCGATGGGCAACACCAACATGGTCGGCGGCGGAGGACAGGCGATCAGCACGCCTGGCACCGCAGCCCAAGGCGCGGTCGGCATCGGTTTCCAGAATACCGTTGTCGGTCAGGGCTCGGTCGCGATCGGCAGCACCAGCAGCGCGCTGGCGGCAGGCGCGATCGCGTTCGGTGACACCGCGATCGCCAACAATGCGGGTGACGTCGCGCTGGGTTCGGGCAGTACGACTGATGTCGCGGTGGCAACGGCCGGGGCGACGATCAATGGCGCCAATTACGCCTTCGCCGGCACCACGCCGACGAGCACCGTGAGCGTCGGCGCGGCCGGCACCGAACGAACGATTACCAATGTCGCGGCGGGCCGGATCAGCGGCGGCTCGACCGACGCGATCAACGGTTCGCAGCTGTTCGCGACCAACCAGGCGGTCGACAGCATCGGCACGCAAGTGACACAGAACACCACCGACATCACCAATCTCGACGGGCGCGTGACGACCACGGAAGGCGATATCACCAATCTCGACGGCCGGGTGACAACGGTCGAAGGCGATCTCACCAACCTCGGCAACACGATCACCAACATCAACAATGGCGCGGGGATCAAATATTTCCACGCCAACTCGGTGCTGGCCGATAGCCAGGCGCTGGGAACGGACTCGGTCGCGATCGGACCGAACGCGGTCGCCAACAATACCGGGGATGTCGCGCTCGGAAATGGTTCGACAACCGATGTTGCGGTGGCGACCACGGGTACGACGATCGGCGGCACCAACTATGCCTTTGCGGGCACAGCGCCGACGTCGACGCTGAGCATCGGTGCGCTGGGTGCCGAGCGGACGATCACCAACGTCGCGGCCGGCCGGATCAACGGCAGTTCGACCGACGCGGTGAACGGTTCGCAGTTGTTCGCGACGAACACGCAGGTGACGCAGAACACCACCGATATCGCCAATCTCGACGGGCGTGTGACGACCGTCGAAGGCGATGTTACCAATCTCGATGGCCGGGTAACCACCGTCGAGGGCGATGTCGTCAATCTCGATGGGCGTGTGACGACTGTCGAGGGAGACATCATCAATCTCGATAACCGCGTAACCACGGTCGAGGGCACCGTAACCAACCTCGGCGACGCGCTCACCGAAATTGCCGGCGACACCTCGACCACTTACACAGACGCGAATGGCGATGGCATTCGTTATGCCCGCACCAACGAAACCGGCCTCGCCGAAACCGATGCCTTCGCCCAAGGCGTGGGCTCGACCGCGCTCGGCTATCAGGCGGCCGCTTCCGGGGCAAATACGGTCGCGCTTGGCCGGGACAGCCAGGCCACCGTCGATGGGTCGCTGGCGCTCGGCTCGGGCTCGGTCGCCGATCGCGCGATTGCGCCGGTGAGCGGCACGATCCCGGCAGGCATCGGTTTCGTGCCCTATAATACCACCGACGCGACCCTCTTGGGCGCGGTTTCGGTCGGCAATGCGGCGACGAGCGAATATCGCCAGATTACGAATGTCGCCGACGGCACCGCGGCGCAGGATGCCGTAACGCTGCGCCAGCTTCAGGGTGCGATCTCGTCGGTTTCGGTGACGCCGATCCAATATTTCCACGCCAATTCGAGCGCCGTCGACTCGCTCGCGGCCGGCGCGGAATCGATCGCGGTCGGCCCGACCACGGTGGTCAATGGCGACAATGGCATCGGCATCGGCAATGGCGCGATCGTCGATCAGACCGCACCGGGAGGTACGGCGATCGGCCAGAACGCCCGGGTCAGCCAGGCCGACGGCATCGCCTTCGGCACCAACTCGATCGCCAACGGCATCCAGTCGATCGCGATCGGCCCCGGCGCCAACGCGAGCTTTGCGGGCAGCGTCGCGCTCGGCGCGGGCGCGACGACGAGCGTCGGATCGCGGACCGGCTATGCGGGCTATGGCCTCGCCGCGCCGCAGAATTCGGCGGGCGAGGTGTCGGTGGGCAGCGCGGGAGCAGAGCGGCAGCTCACCAACGTCGCCGCGGGCTCCGCCCCGACCGATGCGGTGAATGTCAGCCAGCTCAATCAGGTGGCACAAAATACTGCCACCAGCCTCGGCGGCGGAGCGTCCTATAATCCGACCACTGGCGCCTATACGGGACCGACCTATAATGTAGGCGGAAACACCTACAATAATGTCGGCGATGCGCTCGGCGCCCAGAATACGGCGGTCACCAACCTCGACAATCGCGTGACCACGGTCGAAAGCAACGTCACCAATCTTGGCGACAGTGTCGCGGCGGGACTTGGGGGCGGTTCGACCTACAATTCGACGACCGGAACGGTCACCACGAACCTCAATGTCGGCGGCAACAATTACAACAACGTCAACGACGCGCTGCAGGCGCTGAACCAGACGGCGAGCGCCGGCTGGAACATCCAGGCCAATGGCGGGGCTTCGACCAATATCGCTTCGAACGGCACGCTCAACGTGACCGCAGGCTCCAACACCGTAGTGACATTGAGCGGCAACCAACTGCAGATCGCGATGGCGGACAATCCCACGTTCAATGGCGTGGTCAATGCCAATGGCGGCCTCAACGTGGGCGCCAACACCAGCGTCAACATGGGTGGCAATGTCGTCCAGAATGTCGGAGCCGGCGCGATAAACGCCACCTCAACCGATGCGGTCAACGGGTCGCAGCTCTATCCGATCCAGCAGCTGGCCAATAATTCGGTGCAATATGATGCCGCCGGCAACTCGGTCACGTTCAATCCGGGCGGATCGGCCACGACGCTGCACAATGTCGCCGCCGGCGTCGCGCCGACCGATGCGGTCAATGTCCAGCAATTGGGTGACGGTCTCGCCAGCACACTGGCTTCAGCCAATGCCTATACCGACTCGCGGCTGGCGAACTTCGAGTTCGATCTGGGCAACGCGCGACGTGACAGCTTTGCCGGTACGGCGGGCGCGCTTGCCGCCGCGGGGCTTCCGCAAGCCTTTGAACCAGGACGCGGAATGCTCGCCTTCGGCGCGGGTACCTATCGCGGAGAATCGGCCTTCGCGCTCGGCCTGTCGCGGGTGATGGACGACGGCCGCACCGTCATCAAGGCTGGTGCGACGTACGACACGCAGCAGCGCGCCGGCGCCAATGTGGGCGTCGGGTTCCAGTTCTGATTTCGTCCATCATTGATCACTCTTTCCTCAAGGAGGATGTTATGAAAACCAAGTTTTTCGCTGCCCTTTGTCTCTCGGGCGCATGTTTGATGAACCCGGCCGCAGCCTCTGAAGATAGCCCGTCGTCCGCATCGTCCGCTTCAATATATAAGGCGACGGTCGATCCCGCAGCCTTTCGGCCAGTGGTGCTGGAGCACAAGAAGCTGGGCGTCACCACCACCCCGGCGACGATCCGGCTGATCACGCCCGGCGTCGACAAGTTCAGCATATATCCGCTGATCGGTGCGCCGCATTTTGCCGAAGGGATCACGCGGCGATGGAATTACGTCCTCTTCTTCCCCGTCGCGCCGGGAAGCATGGAACGCGTGCGCTGCCGCATGGAAATCCGGTTCGAGCGTCCGCGCGGCCACTATAGCGTCGTGGTCTCCGAGGTCGTGTGGCAGGAGCAATCTTGCGCCGACCGGGTTGCAGCGGCAAGCTGATTGGGCAAGAGGTGGCGTCATGCGCATAATCGTTCCTTTCGCCGCCTCTGTCCTTGCCTTCGCCAGCATCCCCGCGTCGGCGCAGACCTTCGGCCCGCCGATCCAGGGGCTTTGCTTGCTCTCCCGGAACGGCGCTATCGCGGCGTCGCGGGCCGGCCAGTCGATGCAGGCACAACTCAAGCAGATGCAGGGTGCGCTGTCGGGCGATCTCGCCCGGCAGCGTTCCTCGATCGATCAACAACGCCGAACGCTCGAGACGCGACAGAATTCGACGGCGCCAATCGAATATCAGCGGCAGATTTCCGCGCTCAACCAACAGGCTCAGGCGATTGAACAGCAGCAAAATGCGCGATTCATCTCAGCACAAACGCGAGGGCAGCAGCAGATCGACCAAGCTCTCAATACGGCGTTGGGCCGTATGGTGACGAAAGCTAACTGCAGCGTCGTCCTCGAGCGCGATAACAGCTACGGCTGGAACAACGCGATGGATATCACGCCGGCCGTCACCCGCGAAATGGACGCTCTGCTTCAAAGCGTGGCGTTGCAATAACGAAACCGGATATGATGGACTAGCGTGCCATGCGCTTGACCTCCCGCCGTAAATTAACGTGATGCTTATCTCGACAGCCGATCTGGTCAGACATGCAGCGAAAACTGAAAAGCAGTGAGCTTGTGAGCTTCATGCTCCTGCTAGTGGCCGTCCTGGTCCTCGCGCTAAGATGATGATCGAGTTCGACGCGCGCGCACAGCCCGAATATTTCCGTCAAATTCTTGCTCAGGTCCCGACTCAAAAAAAGCTCAACCAAGCTGCCTCATGGTCCCGCCTGTCGCACACCGGTTATTGGCAACATCTTGTTAACCAATTTGGCGCAAGCTCCGTTTGGGGGGCACGTTGGCGGCGCGAGCCGTGCGAATGGAGTTCTTCGCGGTGTTCGAATGCGACACGAAGCCTACATCGGTCATCGGACCGTTCGGTCGTCTGACGATCGGCGATTTGCCGGTCTCGTCCACCACCTATTGGGTGAGCCGGCGCAAGGCCGAAGTGCTCGCCGCCATCGACGGCGGTTTGCTGACTGTCGACGAGGCCTGTGAGCGATATCGATTAAGTCTCGAGGAGATCATTGCGTGACGGCGCTCGATGGCCGACGCCGGCGTTGCCGGACTTCGTATTACGAAGGACCACCGCTATCGTCATCCCTTGTAGTTTAAACTAGAAATGCCGCGCCACCCCCACCACTGGGCGCGGTATCGACGGCGCGAGGTAGTTGGTCCTCCTCGCGTCGTCCACGGCGTGCGGCGATGCTGACTGGACATCAGCCCCCGCTTGGAACAGCTATGTGCGCGGTTACAAATGGCCGGTTGCTGACAGACCGCTATCGGGACAAAAATTAAAGAAGCGGGCATTGCCCGCTTCGTGACAGACCAAGGAGCGAACGGATCATCCATTGGGAAGCGGGAGTACCTAGTGTGATAACTCCCGGGACTGTCGTGGCGTTGGTAAGCGATGTTTTCAGGCCACGGCGGTCCAGGGCATGAGGTTGCGGACGGCATTGGCGGGATGCCCGTTGGCGAGCTTGGTCAGTATTTCGGTCAGCCAAGTGTGGGGGTTGAGACCGGAGAGCTTGCAGTTTTCGATGAGCGTGGCGATGACGGCCCAGTTGTCTCCGCCTTCATCAGAGCCTGCGAAGAGGGCATTTTTGCGGTTCAAAGCGAGGGGGCGGATCGACCGCTCGACGGCATTGCTATCGAGGTCGACCCGGCCATCGTCGAGGAAGCGGGAGAGCCCGTCCCAGCGAGTGAGCGCGTAGCGGATTGCTTCACCGATCTTCGCTTTGGCGCTGACCTGACGGCTGCGGGCTTCAAGAAACCGACGCAGATCGTCGATGATGGCGCGGCTGCGCTCGCCCCGGGCTTGTTGGCGCTGTTCGGGCGGCGCACCTCGCACCTCGTCTTCGATGGCATAGAGCAAGGCGATGCGGCGCAGCACCTCGGTGGCGACCGGCGATGTGTCGGCGAGCTCGTAGAACTTGCGGCGCACATGGGCCCAGCAGAAGGCGAGCCGAATCTGCTGACGCCGCTTCGCCAGCGCGGCATAGCCGCCATAGCCGTCGACCTGCAGGATGCCCGCGAAATCGCCGAGATGGGCTTCTGCCCGCTCAGCCTTGCGGTCGGCGGCATAGACATAGGCGACCATCGGCGGATCGTTGCCGCCCCAGGGGCGATCATCGCGTGCATAGGCCCATAGCTGCCCGGTCTTGGTCCGCCCGCGTCCGGGATCGAGCACCGGCGCCGTCGTCTCGTCGGCGAACAAGCGTTCCGATCTTCGCAATCGCTCGAGGATGTGATCGCGCAAGGGGCGCAAATACCATGCCGCCCGGCCAACCCAGTCGGCCAGCGTCGAGCGATCGAGCTGGATACCTTGCCGGGCATAGATCTGTGTCTGCCGGTATAGCGGAAGATGGTCGGCATACTTGGAGACCAGCACCTGCGCGATCAGCGCTTCGGTCGGGATACCGCCCTCGACGATCCGCGGCGGTGCCGGGGCCTGCACGACCGCACCCTCGCATGAACGGCAACCGTAGCGCGGGCGGCGGGTGACGAGGACACGGAAGGTGGTCGGCACGACATCGAGGCGCTCGGCGACGTCCTCGCCGATCTGATGAAGCGCGCCGCCACAACAGACACAGGTCTTCGTCTCGACATCGACGATCTGTTCGACCCGCTCCAGATGCGTCGGCAGCGAACCCCGGTTGGTCTTCCGCGGCCGCTGTGCCGGAGCCCCGCTTGCCTTGTCGCGAGCGTGTTCGGCCGCGGCCAAGGCCGTCTCGACTTCCTCGAGGGCAAGCTGGAACTGATCGGGATCGAGCTGTTCGGACCGGCGGCCAAAACGGTGACGCTGCAGGGCGTCGATGATCGCTTGTAGACGCTCGACCTCGGCTTTGAAAATCTTGAGCGCATCGAGCTCGCGAGCCTGTTCGAGGACGAGCGCGCGAAGCGCTTCAACGTCATCGGGAAGGTCGGCTTCCATGAGCATGGAAGCAGTGAATCAGCATGGGAAGGCCGCGTCAACCGGCAATCTGCGGAGCGATCGGGCGGCGTCCGCCATGCACTCGGCGCCAGTCCAGACCTTCCAGCAGAGCGCCAAGTTGTGCCGCCGTCACACGCATCACGCCGTCCTGAATCCCCGGCCACTTGAAGCTCCCTGACTCCAGCTTCTTAGCCATCAGGCACAGGCCGGTTCCATCCCACCAGACCAGCTTGATCCGGTCGGTCCGCTTCGCCCGAAAGACGTAAATCACCCCGGAAAAGGGATCGCCGCCATACTCGGCACCGACCAACGCCGCCAACGCGTCCGGCCCTTTGCGGAAATCTACGGGCCGCGTTGCGATCATGACGCGGGCGCCAGCGCCAGGCCCGATCATCGAGCCGACCGAAGGGCTTGCACCACGGCAGCAGCCAGATCGGCCTTGGCCGTTCGCCCAATCCGGATCACGGCACCATCGATCTCCACTTCTATCGCGACATCGCTGCGTCGGGCGTTGTCGGCGACCACCGGCACGAACATCGGCTCCGCATCCATCGAGCCACGCTGGGCTTCCAGCGCGTAACGAAGCTCGCGGCGCCAGGTGTAGAGCTGGGAGGTCCGGATATCGTGCCGCTGAGCAAGCGCCGTCAGATTATCGCAATGCTGCGCTTCTGCGACGATCGCCAACTTCTGCTCCACGGTCCACGATCGGCGTCGACCGACCGTCCCACTGAACACCTCGAGGCGCCGGGCCGGCTCCGGACTAACTCCAGTGCGCGTGTCCAGTCCGGTCGTTAGCGTCGCGTCGTCCATATCCCCTCTGGTCTGCCTCAATCACGAAACCAAACAAGGTGGGGCCCGAACATCGCTTAC
>NZ_JBQENY010000019.1:0-70561 GCF_052044915.1 Sphingopyxis sp. 22461 | reverse complement strand
GTAAGCGATGTTCGGGCCCCACCTTGTTTGGTTTCGTGATTGAGGCAGACCAGAGGGGATATGGACGACGCGACGCTAACGACCGGACTGGACACGCGCACTGGAGTTAGTCCGGAGCCGGCCCGGCGCCTCGAGGTGTTCAGTGGGACGGTCGGTCGACGCCGATCGTGGACCGTGGAGCAGAAGTTGGCGATCGTCGCAGAAGCGCAGCATTGCGATAATCTGACGGCGCTTGCTCAGCGGCACGATATCCGGACCTCCCAGCTCTACACCTGGCGCCGCGAGCTTCGTTACGCGCTGGAAGCCCAGCGTGGCTCGATGGATGCGGAGCCGATGTTCGTGCCGGTGGTCGCCGACAACGCCCGACGCAGCGATGTCGCGATAGAAGTGGAGATCGATGGTGCCGTGATCCGGATTGGGCGAACGGCCAAGGCCGATCTGGCTGCTGCCGTGGTGCAAGCCCTTCGGTCGGCTCGATGATCGGGCCTGGCGCTGGCGCCCGCGTCATGATCGCAACGCGGCCCGTAGATTTCCGCAAAGGGCCGGACGCGTTGGCGGCGTTGGTCGGTGCCGAGTATGGCGGCGATCCCTTTTCCGGGGTGATTTACGTCTTTCGGGCGAAGCGGACCGACCGGATCAAGCTGGTCTGGTGGGATGGAACCGGCCTGTGCCTGATGGCTAAGAAGCTGGAGTCAGGGAGCTTCAAGTGGCCGGGGATTCAGGACGGCGTGATGCGTGTGACGGCGGCACAACTTGGCGCTCTGCTGGAAGGTCTGGACTGGCGCCGAGTGCATGGCGGACGCCGCCCGATCGCTCCGCAGATTGCCGGTTGACGCGGCCTTCCCATGCTGATTCACTGCTTCCATGCTCATGGAAGCCGACCTTCCCGATGACGTTGAAGCGCTTCGCGCGCTCGTCCTCGAACAGGCTCGCGAGCTCGATGCGCTCAAGATTTTCAAAGCCGAGGTCGAGCGTCTACAAGCGATCATCGACGCCCTGCAGCGTCACCGTTTTGGCCGCCGGTCCGAACAGCTCGATCCCGATCAGTTCCAGCTTGCCCTCGAGGAAGTCGAGACGGCCTTGGCCGCGGCCGAACACGCTCGCGACAAGGCAAGCGGGGCTCCGGCACAGCGGCCGCGGAAGACCAACCGGGGTTCGCTGCCGACGCATCTGGAGCGGGTCGAACAGATCGTCGATGTCGAGACGAAGACCTGTGTCTGTTGTGGCGGCGCGCTTCATCAGATCGGCGAGGACGTCGCCGAGCGCCTCGATGTCGTGCCGACCACCTTCCGTGTCCTCGTCACCCGCCGCCCGCGCTACGGTTGCCGTTCATGCGAGGGTGCGGTCGTGCAGGCCCCGGCACCGCCGCGGATCGTCGAGGGCGGTATCCCGACCGAAGCGCTGATCGCGCAGGTGCTGGTCTCCAAGTATGCCGACCATCTTCCGCTATACCGGCAGACACAGATCTATGCCCGGCAAGGTATCCAGCTCGATCGCTCGACGCTGGCCGACTGGGTTGGCCGGGCGGCATGGTATTTGCGCCCCTTGCGCGATCACATCCTCGAGCGATTGCGAAGATCGGAACGCTTGTTCGCCGACGAGACGACGGCGCCGGTGCTCGATCCCGGACGCGGGCGGACCAAGACCGGGCAGCTATGGGCCTATGCACGCGATGATCGCCCCTGGGGCGGCAACGATCCGCCGATGGTCGCCTATGTCTATGCCGCCGACCGCAAGGCTGAGCGGGCAGAAGCCCATCTCGGCGATTTCGCGGGCATCCTGCAGGTCGACGGCTATGGCGGCTATGCCGCGCTGGCGAAGCGGCGTCAGCAGATTCGGCTCGCCTTCTGCTGGGCCCATGTGCGCCGCAAGTTCTACGAGCTCGCCGACACATCGCCGGTCGCCACCGAGGTGCTGCGCCGCATCGCCTTGCTCTATGCCATCGAAGACGAGGTGCGAGGTGCGCCGCCCGAACAGCGCCAACAAGCCCGGGGCGAGCGCAGCCGCGCCATCATCGACGATCTGCGTCGGTTTCTTGAAGCCCGCAGCCGTCAGGTCAGCGCCAAAGCGAAGATCGGTGAAGCAATCCGCTACGCGCTCACTCGCTGGGACGGGCTCTCCCGCTTCCTCGACGATGGCCGGGTCGACCTCGATAGCAATGCCGTCGAGCGGTCGATCCGCCCCCTCGCTTTGAACCGCAAAAATGCCCTCTTCGCAGGCTCTGATGAAGGCGGAGACAACTGGGCCGTCATCGCCACGCTCATCGAAAACTGCAAGCTCTCCGGTCTCAACCCCCACACTTGGCTGACCGAAATACTGACCAAGCTCGCCAACGGGCATCCCGCCAATGCCGTCCGCAACCTCATGCCCTGGACCGCCGTGGCCTGAAAACATCGCTTACGTTTCAACGCTGGTCGCTCACGGTCCTTAGCGAGATCCTGGCAACCCAAATGCACGTGCTCGATATTGATACGCCTGAGAGGCTTCGGAAGATTTGGGTCGAGATGTCAGACGAGGAGCGCGGCGACGGGCCCGCCTATATTTATCACCTGTGCTATGACCCCGACATCGATGAGTTTGGAGGGTTCGTATACCGCTCCTCGAACGATTTCGAAAGCGAGCCACTCGGGCACGGAATCTACCCCGAGCCAGCTTTGAATCCCGAGCCAGCTTTCTATCGCGAATTTCTGATCACCGACTTCCCGGGCGATCTCGTGAGAGCATGTTGACGCCTGCGGTTCGCGCAGGACAGGTTGGATCTCGACAAACGCCAACATATTGGTGGCCAGGTGATCGCTTACACGGTGCGGCGCCATGAAGCTGAAGGGCAACCCCTGTCCACGCTTATCACGGCGCAAGCCGCCTACGAATTCGAAGATTTCGATAGCACTTTCGGCGAATGCGACGAGCGAACTTTTGACGACTGGTGGGTTGAGTGCGGCGAAGAGGCAACCTCCACTGGAGAGCTTCAGTAGCTCAATCAGGTGCTGTCATCTGCTCGCTGTCTGGCGCGACGTGCCGTCTAAGCGGGCAACGATAGGAAGGCGTCTCGACGCCAGTACGTCTCGGAAAAGGTCAACGCGAAGAATTCGTTGACGAAGCTGACTGCCGCCAAGGCAGCGGCCCACTGCCGAGGCTCAGTTTCAGTTTAGCATCGGGCAAAATTTGCTGCGATCGATATGCAAGAATTTTCATTGAAATACACTACAAATATATTGGGAATATTTTCGGACTATATTCTAGATGTAGTTGGAATATATTTGGAATATGCTCGGAGTTGACTCAAAGTATATGGTTGCGTTCTAGTTTTGCGAAGAATATAGTTTGGCTGCGACTCGAATTTGTCGCATATTGAAAGGAAAGTAGCATGACGATCTTGGACAATGACGAAATGATCGATCTCGGTGCCATCAGCGTCGAGACGCGCGGCATCAAGCAACTCGGCGAGCCCGATTTCGAGGATGGGGATCATTACGGCCTCGTCGGCGCGATCAGCACCGACGATTGAAAGCGTTCGGCGTGCCGCCGGACGGGGGCACGCCGACCGCAGTCGTAATCGCACCAATGCCGATCATGTCATCTTATCTGCGCCCAGGCCTTCACCATTGTAGGATGGGTGGCGATCACATCTTCTTCGATTTGCCGGCCGACCGCTATTTTCTCCTTCCGCCCCATTTTCACTTTGCCTTCGAAAGCTATTTGACCGGAGCGCCAAGCGACCATGCGCTCTCCCAGCTTCTTACCGCCGGTCTGATCGGGCCGGTCCAAGCCGACGATTTGTTGGCGCCGCCCACCTTCACGCTTCCTGCTACCAGCCTGGTTGATTGCCCGCTCGGCACTGCCTCTGTGCCGCGCATCTTGCGAGTAATCTGGATGCAGCGCCGTGTGCGCGCCGAGCTTCGTCGGGTCGGCATTCTCGATATTGTGGCGCAACTGGAGCGAGGTCGTCCCCGAAACACTTCTTGCGACGAGCGCGTCAGTCAGAATATCGCCGCGGCATTTCTACGCAGTCAGCGTCTTATCTCCGCTGCCGACCAATGCCTCGTGCGTGGAATCGCGATGAAACGTCTATTGGCGCAGAGGGGCTGCGACGCAAGACTCGTGTTTGGGGTCACGATGCCGTTCTCGGCGCATTGCTGGGTGCAGGCCGAAGACGTCGTTCTTACCGATACTCTCGATATCATCCGCCGCTACCAGCCTATATTTGCTGTCTGATGGCTGGCGGTTTCTACATCGACTTCAATGTCGCATCCGGGAAACCTTCGGAGGGGCATAGAATCTTCGGGCGCCCTCCAGACTTCACCGTCGCAAATGTGATGCTCTGGTCGGATGAGCCGATGATCGCGATCGACGCAAGAACCGTCGTTCTGGGATACTTGTTCCGAAAGGGACCGCCGAGCGTGCGCGTGCGCGAAGGGGCAGGGGCAGACGGGAGCGCGCTCGCTGCTGCCAATGGACGGGCCCTGCTTACCGGCTATTGGGGCGGTTATATTTTCGTCCATGTCACGCAGGGCGGCGCGCTCTACGTGCTGCGGGACCCGTCCGGTCTATTGCCTTGCTATATCCGACGCGCGGGGGTGGAGACGGCGCTGGCTGGCGATGTTACCGACTTGGCGGTACCCGGACCGGGCCGGGTCGACTTTGAAGAAATCGGTCGCATCTTGGCTTCAGGAGATGCTCGCGGCCGGAAAACCTGTCTTGTCGGCGTTGAGGAACTGATTGCGGGAGAGTGCCTCATTGTGGACCGGCTGGGCGCGACGATCGAGCCATGGTGGTCACCGTGGGACCATGTGGCTCCCGGAAAAATGTCCATCGAGGAAGAAGCGAGCCACCTTCGCCAGACGATTGCGGATTGTATCGGCACTTGGTCTAGCTGCTTCCCTTCGATTTTGCTGGGGGCATCTGGGGGTCTGGATTCCTCGATCGTTGCGGTGGCAGCAACTTCTCGATCAGAAAGACTGACGGCTCTGACGCTTGTCAGCCCCGGCGTTGCTGGCGATGAGCGCCCTTATGCACACGCCGTCGCGAGTTCGCTCGGCATCCGCTTACGCGACGTGCCGCTCGACCTGGCTGATATCGACCTCGATCGTGCAGTCACGCCTCATCACCCTTGGCCAATATCTCCGATATTCAAACAGGCGGTTGGCGCCGTTCACCGGCGATTGCAGTTAGAAATGCCTATCGATGCGCATTTTTCCGGCAATGGAGGCGACGGAATATTTTGCAGCATTCGCAGCGCCGTTCCGCTGCTCGATCATTTCCTGTCCAAAGGACCAAGCACGGCAATTGGCAAAACAGTTCGGAACATCTCGAGCCTCACCGGTGCAGACATGTTTACGGTACTGAAGCATGCTTGGGCACGGCACAGGCGCGCCGGCGGGGCGCATGTGCCGCGATACAACGAGCTTGGCCTTGAAAGGGAGCTTGTGGAGCGGATTGAGGCGCAGGGCTTTTCTCATCCTTGGCTCCTGCCGCCTGCCGACGCCCTCCCCGGGAAGACTGTTCATGTCGCGTTTCTAATGCGCGCGCAAAAAAGCATCGAGCTTTATCCGCGGCGCAGCGCGCCGCCGCACATCGCGCCATTGCTCTCCCAACCGATCGTGGAATTGTGTCTCTCTATTCCGACTTGGCATTGGATAGCCGACGGACGCGATCGCGCCGTCGCCCGCGCCGCCTTTTCAAACCGGCTTCCGAAAAAGATCATTGACCGGTTGCAAAAGGGAGGTCCGGCTGAGTTCAATCTCTCGATCTATAGCACGCAGCGCGATCGCCTTCACCAAATGCTTCGCGGGGGCGCCCTGGCCGCCGTCGGCATTATCGATATACCCTTCTTGGACGAGCGCGAAGATATTTCCTGGCGGGGTAATGCGCGGGAGCAACGCATTCTTTCATTCGCGGCGGCGGAAAGCTGGACGCGGCGGTGGAATGGCGGTTGAGCTAAGGTGCAGACTCGTTGGCGCCACAGCGCGGCTTTCCGTTTTCGGCCATGCGATCCCACATTGCGAGGCGCTCTGGGAAAGGGGCGTCCGTATTGCGCTTGCCGAGGAGCCAATAATCGAACCAGGCCACATTCTCGCGCATGGCGAGCATGCGGTTTGACGGGATATGAAAGATATGCGTCTCATCGGATGCCGGGCTAGTGCCAGGATAATAGGTCAGCTGGGTCGGTACTTTCGCTGCCCGAAGTGCATCGAACAGTTCGGCCTGCGAGGGAGATGCGGCCGCGACTTGTTGCAGGACCGGCGCACAGACTTTCATCGCATTGAGGGAAGGAGCAAAGCTGCGGTATTGTTCGAAATGCTCGCTCATCGGGGATCCGCCATAGACTGGATCATAGCTGGCCGGCCATCCGGCGTAGCCGGAGGGCTCCAGAAAGCCGCCATCGCCGCTAGACGCAGCGCTGAAGATTTCGGTCCGCGTGACAGCGACATTGACCATCTGAGCGCCGCGACTGTAGCCCGCGATGCCAACGCGGGCAGGGTCGATGAGGCCCTCCGCCGCAAGGTCGTTTACCGCGTCCACGAGGCTATTGACGCCCTCAATCCAGATGAGCTGCCGCACTGTCTCCGGATCGGGTGGGCCGCTGCCTCGAGACCAAGCACTGTAGGCGGCGCGCAGATTTGACGACTGATAGGGCAGCGGATCGTTGATTAACAGCACGACATAGCCGCGCTCGGCAAAGAGTTGAGCAGGATAGTTCCATTGGTTTTCCGCCTTGGCAAAGCGCTCGTCGGCGTCAAATCCATGCGTGATTACGATCGCAGGATAACGTGTGGCGGGACGAAATTCTCGCGGGTAGAGTATATAGCCCGTAGCCTTGTACCCGTTGCGATTGGTCCAAGTTTTGGCGCGCGCCTGGAGCGGCATGATCTCCTCATGGCGTGGAGATACCGTCACAAGGGGCTCGATGGCGCCGCGGGCAAGGTCGACACGAACAAGTCTTGGCGGCTTCGATACGCCTTCCTCCACGCAGATCGCAAGACTGAGCCGATTATCGAAACTGCACTTGGTGAGGCTGCCGGTGCCGGTGATTTCGCGAACATCGGTTTTTTCCACCAGCGCAAGGCCATAGCGCGATGTCTCGAGGTTGCGTGTGCCGACGATCGTTTTCCGCCCATCGCGACTAGCCGCGTAATTGCTGTCGCTGATAGTGAAAGGGAATCGGCCATAGCGGTGGGGCTCTTCACCCGGGCCGCTTTCTATAAGTTCGAGTGCAGCGCCGATGCCTGAAGTGGAGAGTGCACCGCCTCGCGGCCCTCTGAGCATCGTAAGCGTGCGCGCGTCACGCTCGTTCGATACGATACGGATGCTCTTCTGCCTGCGGTTCCATGCGCGCGTTTCGAAGACGCTGCCGGGCGAGCCGTTGGGCGCCTCGGTCCTGAAAAGAATCTCGTCACCGCGCCAGATAACCTTGGCGCCTGCGTGCATCGCCATTCGATCGCTGGTCGGACGGGTGATGACCCTGTCGATGCTTCCGTCCGGCGCGCGCAGGAAAAAATCGACCTCGGTTTCAATTGATGATCGCCTGCGGCTGCGCAGACGGGTCACTCCCTCGTCGAAGCGGACCGGAGGTGGACCAGACTTTGCCTTTAGCTGCGAATACCAGAGCGATTGTCCGTCAGGGGACCAGTCGTAGGCCAAGATTCCAATCTCGAGCGGCGGGGCTCCGCCACCCATAGCTACGGAGAGATCCGCCTTGCCGACCGAGATCAACTCGGGGTTCTTGATCTCTGGACTTATCTTGCCAGCGGCCGAGATCCGGTAAAGCTGAAGCCCTTCGCCGATATCGAGAAGGGCACTCCAGTCCTCAGTACCAGGAACATTCTTGAATGATCTTGCGACGTCGGCGCTCGCGATATTTCGCTGCGTCCTCGCACCTATGTCGACGATCCGGATCCGCGCCCGTGTGCGCTTCGCTTCCGCGTCGGCGGCTTCTGCCGCGTAAATCGCAAAGCGGCCGTCCGATGAAAGCGCGAGTTCGTTCACCTCTGGAACCAGCAGGATATCCTCCAACGTCCAGGGTCTGCCTATTCTCTCCCCCGCCGGGGAGGCAGGGGAGAGAGCCACGACGGCAAGGAACGCCGCGGCGAACAGGCCGGTCTTGGGGCAGTTCAGCATGGCCCTTTCCTCACCAATCGCGGCTGATTGTCAGGGCGAGAAAACGCCCGATGGCCGAGTAATTCGTGGAATCGAAGGGCGTATCATTCGGCGCCGCCACAAGAATTTGGTCGGGCTTCGCATTGAATATGTTGAGGGCGGCAACCGTGACGTCGGCGACTCCCGGAATCTTAACGCGGCCGGTTAGATCGAAGGTCGCAACCGGAGAAATCTTGATCGGAACTGCGCGGCGTCGGTCCGTCACACCACCGGTGAAACTCGAGAAGGCCGCGACCGTAAACCGGTCACCGTCATAAGTCGCACCGCCGCGCGCGCGAAAATGCGGCGGGCTGAAGATATTGCCCGCGAGGTCAGTGATCGGTAAATCGGGAAGCAGTCGCTGTTGGCTGTCTAGCCAAGTGGCTCCGGCGCTGAGGGTCAGTGACTGGCCCCCGGCCAGGGGAGCGCGGTAGCGGATTGCGAGGTCGGCGCCGCGATATCTCTGCTCGGCGATATTGCGGTCGCGCCCGTCGAGAAGAGCAACGACATTCGCCGGATCGTAGGGGCCGGTCGTGCCGTTAGCCAGCGGGCCGGCGGCGCCCGCGATTGCGGTGTTGAGTTCGGCCGCGGTCGGGTTGAAGGTCAAGAGCTGCGAGTAGAGCGGGTCGGTAAGGGCTCCTAGCACCGATCTCAGCGGCGGTGCGACGCGGTCGCGATAGTTGATATGGAAAAGACTCGTTATAATTTCGAGGCGCGATGACGGCCGGAACGTGGCGCTCAGCGTCATATTCTCCGAGCGTTCAGGACCGACCTCCGGATTGGGGCCGCCGATATAGACAAAGGTCGAACCTGCCGGAAACTGCGTGCCATAGCCGGTGACCGGCACCAGGCTTGCCGAGTATCCGGTATATTGCTGGATGAGCGTCGGCATCTTGAAGGACCGGCCCCAAGAGACACCAAGACTGAACTCCGGCACGGGTGAATAGACCAACCCCAGCTTCGGCGTCACAATGCTGCCGGAATCCGAATAATCCTCCCAGCGCAAAGCCGCGGTGAAGGAGGAGCGATGGGCGAAGCCGAGGTTCTGATCCGGACTAGCCAGTGGAATGAATAATTCGGCGTAAGCAAATTTATTCTCTCGCGCCGGCGTGATGTTGCGCCCGGAGAATTCGCCGTGAATGCGATTCTGACGCCAACCTCCGCCCGCTGCCAGCCGGACATCGCCCGCGGGTAGAGCGAACAGCGGGCCCTCCGCGCCTGCCTCCATCGCGATATTGCGATTGTCGAAGATCCGGATCAGCTTGGCGGCAACGCCATTTGTGAAATTGTCGGTGACGCCGTAGGTCTTGTCAGTCCCGTAGAATCCCGTCAGGCGCGTGTGCCAGTCACTGCCGATGTCGATCTCGATCGTCGGGGCGATCCCGAAGGTCTCGAACTCATTTACAACTCGGGCACCGCGGGTTTCAACCGGCCGATCGACGAACAGGCCGCGAACCGATGTCATCTCTCCGCGCTTGTATATGAGATCTGCTTTAAGGCGCACGCCCGGGGCGAACCGCTGGTGGGCGCTCAGAAGCACGCTATGGCGCTTCAGATCGGGATAGAAAGTAGAGGCGGGATTGCTGCTTGACGAAAAACTGCGATCGCTGGCGCGGATCGCGCTGTTGTCGAAATAGTCATAGCCAGCGATGAATCCGCCGCTCGACCATTTTGTTCCGCCAAGCAGGCTATACTGTTGCTGGAAATTGCCACCATCGGTCGAGCCGCCGATCCGCGCGGTCGTCGTGAACCCTTCATAGTCCTTGCGCAGCAGGATATTCACCACACCAGCGACGGCGTCGGCACCATATATCGCCGATGCGCCGTCGGTGACGATCTCGACGCGCTCGACCGCGGCAACCGGAATCGCGCTCACGTCGATTACACTGTTCGTCCCGCTATAGGCGAAGCGGTTGCCGTTCAGCAGAGTGAGGGTAGCGTTGGGACCGATGCCGCGAAGGTTGAAAGTCGACGCGCCGTTGACGTTCACATTTTCGTTTTGCGTGCCTTGGGCCGAGCCGATTCCCGGGTTCTGGCCACCTCCGAAATTCTGAGGAAGGCTACGCGCTACTTCGCCAAGATCAGCCAAGCCGGCGTTCCTGATGTCTTGGTTCGTGATCGTGATGACGGGGGCGGCCGGAGGCGCGCCCTCAATGCGCGTTCCCGTTACCACTATGGCTTCCTCGGATTCCTGGTCCGCGGACGCGCCGGACCCGGGTCGCACCCTGATCACCACTGACCCATTGTCGAACCGGGCTACCAGCGATGTGCCTTGAAGCAGCCTTTCAATTGCCTCTTTCGGCGTAAAGTTCCCCTGCAGCGGAGGGACGGAAACACCGTTTATCTGATCCGCTGCTGCATAAAGTTCCCAATCAGCCGTTGCCGCGACGGTCCTCAACGCATCGCCCAAGTCCTGTGCCGGAATGTCGAATATGTAGCGCTCGGTTTCCTGAGCGGCCAACTCCAGCGGTGACAACACCATGATTGTGCCGGCCAGTAGCGCCGGTACCGTGCGTGATTTCCAAATCTTCATAAAGCCTCCCCGAATTGCCTGCGCTGCGCGCAAGGCTATCGGGAATGCTTCGACAAGTATGGAGAGGTCGACCTTAGGCGGCCCGTGATATATTATTGGCTGCGGAGGTAGATGCCGTCCGGACGCCGGTGTATCGTAAGGTCAAACAGGTCCGCGATCCCTTTCAGGAACATCTCCGTGTCACTGATCTTGAAACGCCCTGCTGCATCTCGCTTGGCAAGCTTCGGATCTTCCACAATAATCGGAACAGACGCGTACCTGTTGGCTTCCGAAACGAGCTGATCCAGCGGGATTGAACGATGCTCCGCCCAACCGGACGGCCACTCCGCCGAAGAATTGACGCTGGGCCGTGCGGTGGAATGAACCTGCTGATCGTCAGCCCTGTATTGGAGCGCCGTGCGGGTTCGGAGCGATTGCGGCGCTGCGGCGGCGGAGGCCGCGCGCGACGTCGAGGCAAGATCGGCTTTTCCGCTGATCAACTCCACCAGGACCTGGCGGTCGTCGCTTATCATTACGTCGACGACGCCTTCGTTCGTCGTCACGGTGCCTTGGCCAGCCGCGAGGCGGAAAGGGCGGATGTCATTGGCAACCCTCACCCGAGCCCGGCCATGCGCTACGCGCACATACCGCGTGTCCGGGGATATCGATACCTCAATCCTGGTGTTGGAATCGAGCGTCGCCATGGATCCATCTTCAAGTTCGAAACTGCGTATTTCGCCGCGTTCGGTCACCAGTGGTTCCGCAGCGTGAGCAGATACGCCGGAACCCGGGATTGGAGCTCCACCGGCGCTGATCGTGATTGCAAACACGATAACCGCCGCCGCCGCCGCGCCGAACATCATCCAGCGTCTTGAGGGCGTGACAAGTTTTGCCGTGGTCGCCTCGCTGGTTTGCCCGGAAGATTTCAATATCTCGGCTTGGGCTATCACGCGAGAATAGCGGTTATAAGCCTGCCTGTGGCGCGGGGATGCCGCCAGCCATTGCTCGAATTGCTCCTGAAGCTGTTCGGTAACCTCGCCGCGCATCCTGATGCTCCATGCAAGAGCATCATCTTTGCGGAGGCCGTCGCTCCCAGAATTCGCGCTGTCATTGTCATTCATCGAGCGGGTCCACCACTTGTGCGATATGTGCCAGGGCCTTCATCATATGATATTCAACCGTTGCGATGCTGATCCCCAGACGCTGATGAATCTCGCGATAGCTAAGTTCCTCGACGCGGTGCATCAGAAAAACTCGTCTCGTCTTCTCGCTGAGACCTGTAACGGCGCGCTCATAGAGCCGGAGGAGATCGGCAGCTTCCATTTCAAGTTCTTGCTCCGGCGGACTGGCAAGGTCATGTTCTTCCTCAAGGGGAAGAAGGACGATCCTATTCCGCCGGCTACTGATTGCGCGATTTATTAGGAGGTTTCGCGCAATGCGCTGGAGAAAAGCGGCCGGGTTTGCGAGGCGATGCCGCTGTTCGCTGCCAACGGCACGCAAGAACACTTCCTGCATCAGATCCGGTGCTGCCTCTGGACCAACGTGTCGCCGAAGGTAGCGTAGCAAGACGGCGCCGTCATCGCGAAAGGCTCTGTCCAAGGCGGCGTTCCCCTCGTTGGGGACCCGGGTGGCCGTTGAAATGTTAACCGGCTTTTCCGGTTCTGCAATCCGATCCGACGTTGAAGGCAGGAGTGCGCGTGCGGAACGGTCGCGACTGAATGTAGAAAATGCCACAGGACTGATCTGAAATGGCAATGCGAGCAGGCGGGCTGTCACCCGCCTACAAGTGGTTTCTCGCTTCGCCGCCATTAAATCGCCCTGTGGCAATTTGATTGTCGGGTCACCCGTCCGGTAAGGACGAGCGTTCATAATGCGTGACGGAACTTCCACGCGGTTGCTGCCAATTTGCTCGCCGCGCTCTGCTGTCATGCCGACGGCCGTGAAAATTGGCAAGCAAAACAACGTGGAAATTTTTAATAGATAGAACACATTTTTCCCGGCAAAAAAATCCGGCAGTCCTGCGGAAATCACGGCGAGCTTGGGCGGTCGCCATGTGATGTCATCAGCCTAATATATTGTCGCGTCGCGGCGATGCGTCGGTTGTGATATCGAGTGATAAGTCGTCGCAATATCGCGCCTTTAGGGTTGTCGTTCGCTGCTGCTAGGATGTTTTCCAGCTCAGAATCGACGTCTTCAAAGATCTCAGAATCGTAGCAGCGATATTGATAGAGGCGATCATTTTGCCGTGAGATACTTTCACACCGTACGGCATTACCTGATCGGCAGCCAAGTTGGAGGAATACACTCGAGAATTGGTCTGGATTGGGCCCATTCGTGAAAATCGCGGGCGATTTTTGGGGGGTGGTTTTGATCGCGGCGAGAAGAAGGTCTCGATTATGCTCTAAAAGATCACGAAGTCCGGCTTCACTTATCCGTGGCACGTAGAATCCTTGGCGACCCGTGCGTTCGACCATTCCCTCGCCGAGCAGCCGCGGAAGAGCGTCGCACACCGGCACCATGCTTTTAGTGATAGATAGCATAGCTGCGATTTTGCTCGGATCCAGGCGCATGCCCTGAGGCCAACTTCCTTCCATAAGAAGTCGCTTTATTTTGTGATAAATGCGTTCGTAAGCCGGCGCGGGGCGCATGGGATTCGATGCGCTCTCGATCCGTCCGTGTGTCTTGTCATTGGCCATTTGGATCAGTTCTTCCTTAATGCCATTACCAATTCCCAAGCGAAAAACTATGTAATGCGGCAAATCTGGCCCGAGTCGGATGATGCAATGCCACTTTATGGCCAATTTTGCGCGAGGAGTCTAGCATTTGTTCTTTCTTTGCCTGTACGGACTGATCGCTTCTGGTCCGTGGTACTGTTACAAATTTGTATTTATGTAATAACATAGAAAATAGTATTAGTGTATTTCTGGATATTTCTGGATATTTCTGGATATTTCTGGATATTTGTGGAAGTTTTATTGATAAATTGAATCCAGATCTTTCTGGAAGATCCTTCATGACTTTTGCCGCGCGCTGCTAGCTTGAGACGGCGTCGAAGATCCATCTTGAACCACGCAAAGGATGCAAGGAACGCAGTGCCATGCTCTCGCCGCAGCCAGCGGCGCTGCTCCAGACGTGGTTGCGCGAGGGCGAGCGTCGCAATGTCATGCTACCGGCGCACGACGCCCGGAGGTCGGGTCGATATTGCGGTTTCGTCGCCGATACAGCCAGTATTGTGGTTTCGAAGCGGGTTTCAAGCCCGTAACCGTCGCGCCAAACCGACCCAGCTGGGGCGCATCCACCGAATGCGAGACCAGGGGGAGGCAAGTGAAGGGGAAGGGGGAACATCAGAGATACCGCAGCAGCAGATTGCAAATGTGAAAGAGGGAAGGAGCGACCGGACGCCGTCCGCCGATGCCTTCGATGTCAACCGCTTGATCGATGCGGGCAGCGACATTGACCCGTAACGGGCCTCTACAGGCAACTGCCGGAACGTAAAATGATCTACTTCGCTCTGAAGAACCGCCGGCTCATACGCAAGTTAGCGCAGGCGATGCGGCTGATGGCGCCGCGCGACCGTAAGATATTTTTGGGACATTTCGTTGAAGAGGCGACCTTCATAGAACTTGCGCATCTGCATTCCATCAGCATTCCTGAAGTGGAAGCGGCGCTGCGTCGCGGGCTTGAGATAATCGCCGATGTCTTGGAGCCTGAGCCGCCGCGCCGGCGGCGGTTTTGGCGGCGCTAAGCGAGTTTGGCGCTTGCCAATCAGTAGCCAGCGGGACAGGGTGAAACTGATCATGCGTACCGACCTGGACCATCTCCCCGCGAATAAGCAGCGCGAATTGGAGCGCGTTGTCCAGATCATTTTCGAGGAATTCGAGGATGCGCTGGCGCTCGCCCAAAAGCAGTGGAAGAAGAAGGGGCGCATCGAAAAAATTATCCTGTACGGCAGCTACGGCCGGGGCGGCTGGGTCGATGAGCCCCACACCGCAAAGGGATATCTGTCCGACTTCGATTTGCTCATCATCGTCAACGATAAGCGCCTAACGGAACGCGTCGATTATTGGCTGAAGCTAGATGACCGGCTGATCCGCGAACATGCGATCGACAAGAGCCTGCACACGCCAGTTAATTTCATCGTGCATACGCTGCAAGAGGTAAACGACGGTCTCGCGCACGGACGATATTTTTTCATGGACGTCGCGAAGGATGGCATCGCGCTCTACAGTTACGATGACAAGTTACTTCATACTCCAAAGCCGAAGACGCCCGAACAGGCGCTGGCGATGGCGAAGGAGTATTTCGCTGAGTGGATTCCTGCTGCTGAAGATTTTCGCGATAGCGCCGGCCATCTAATAGCGAAGGGACGCTACAAGCGATCTGCTTTTCTTCTGCATCAGGCGACTGAAAGCCTCTATCACTGTGTGCTCCTAGTGTGCACCTTCTATACGCCCCACGTCCATAATCTCGCCTTCTTGCGTACGCAGGCAGAGCGGATAGATATGCGCTTAGTCGATGCTTGGCCCCGAGAGCGGCGTGAAGATCGCGCGCTGTTTGAAAAGCTGAAAGAGGCCTATGTAAAGGCCCGCTATTCGAAGCATTACCGTATCAGCCACGAAGAATTGCTCCGGCTGAGCGGGAACGTAGACGCATTAGGGCAGGCTGTGCACGCGGTTTGCCTGGACCGAATTTCGGAGCTGGAAGCAAGCGTGCTTGGTTTTAGGTAGCGGGTTGTGTGCTCTCTTGTTGCGGTTTGGACCGTCGCCTTACAAGCGAAGAGTCGTCCCTGCTCGGGCATTCCCCTACCGCTTACGACGGCGCGCGCAAAATCGGACCATCACCGTCCCGAATCGCGACCGGCGTGCAGTCTACTGGCCCGATGGGATGATCGACGCGAGGAATAGAGCTTCGGATATCACGCCGCGTCTATTCCAGCCTGCCACGTGCAAAAGCGGCGTGCCGGCGCGGCCGATCGGCGACCTAGATATTGCCGCGACCTAGGACAATAGTGCGGCGCGTTCACGCACCGAAGCTCAAACAGAAGAAAAGGCGCAGGTTGGCCCTGCGAGAAGGATGAAAAACATCTGACGCCGGGGCTGCCGCGAGCCCCGGCACGAGGGCTCGTTCAAAACGAGTAAGCCCAATGACGAACTTCTATCCACCCGACAGCGCCATCGATCTCGTGATCGAGCCGCGCCCGACCATGCTCGACCTTATGATCAAAGGCAGCGTCCCGCTACCGATGGCGACGCGCGCCGACATGAAACTGATGCACTATCTGGCATCGTTGATGCACAGTCGCGCAAGCCGGGATGTGCTAAACATGGCGGGCCTTCTGGCCGACAGCCTGTTCATTGAGACGACCGCCGTCATCGTGCGGGCAACGGCCTGCGCCGCGCCGCTGTTCCTCAGCGAGATGGAAGCCGAGGCGATCGCAACCCGGCATTCGGTCGTGCTGCTGCGGCATACGCAGGGGCAGGCCACGGTCGATGTGACGATCGATCTCGTCCTGCCCGACGACGGCTATTTCCGGTGGCTTCAAGACTATCGGCTGTTCCGCGGCCTCGCAGGCGACAGTTGGCTGGTGCCTTATGGCGATGGCCCCTCCGTCCGATTGCTGCCTCACGGGCTCTTCCTGACCGAGCACGCGCCTTACGCCGACGACTGGGACCGGAGGGCCGGCGTCGCGCGCGCCAGCGCGCATCTCGATTCCCATTTGCATGGAGGCTGGTCATGGAGATGAAAAAACGACCTGCACCCGATGGCCTCGATTTTGTGCCCGTAGAAGGCGGCAGCGATCCCAATCTCGTCTTCGGGGTCGTCCGACGCCGGATTGGAATGGGAGCGATCCAGACCGCTCCGGCTTCCGTGCTCCGGCGTCTCTCGCCGGGGCGCAAGGCCGATGTCGCCGCGCCATGGGAACCTACCTGCTACCGCTGGGACGTCCTGCTTCCGCCGATGGCGCACGATGATTGCCTCGATCCCAAACGCCTGTGCGAGAAGTATGAGGAGCAAGCCTGTGAAGGGTTGAAGGATTTGCTCGTCATGATGACGATCCGCTTTCCCGAAGCCGACCGGCTCCATGCCATCTGGGAAGACATACGTGCATTTGCGCGCGAGCGCCTTTGCCGTGAGCGCAGTCTCGCCGTCATCGCCGCCTTCCACCTCCCGGTCCAGATCGGCTCGACCAACCCACCGCACATCCATCTGATGGCGCTCGCCAGAGAGCTCAAAAGCTACGGCTTCACCGACTTTGTCCGGCCGTTGGCGGCAGATCCCGGCAAGGCGATCTTCGCCGCAGAGTGGGCCGAATGGCAGGCGGGGCAGGGACGCGGCGCCGACGGCGTCTGACGAGGCGCCCCCTTGCCAGCGCACGGCGACTGACGTCGCGAAGTGCCTGGAAAGAAAAAGGTCCAGCTGTGGCTGGAGCGAATGAAGGAAAGCAGCCGCTGCCCAGCCAGCGCTGCCAACGAATGGATTGTACATGTCAAAATACCCCACCGCAACCGAGCGGGCCGAAGAAGTGGAAACGCTGATGGCGGCGCTCGCCATTATCCAGGTCGCCGAACTCGATCTCGACGAGAAGCCGCCGATCCTGCCCGTGCAATGCGCGCATTATCTGATCGCTGCCGACGCCTGTCTGCTCATCGTCCCCACCAAACCCTCGGCCGCTGGCGATCATCATATAGTAGAGGATATCATGTGCTTGTCGCGCTGCGACGCCCTGCTGGTCCGCGTCGCACGCCCGTGCGCCGGCGAGAAGCGAGTGCTGGTCGACATCGGGATCGACGGGCTCGTTCCCGTCTGGTTCCGGGAGTATCGGCCCTGCCTGATCGAACGCGCACTCCATTTCGTGCCTGATCAGGATGCAAGCAAACCCGCATTCAAACTGACCAAGCACGGCCTGGAGCGGGCGGCTGACTTCGACGCCCTGAGCTCTGAGTGGCTCTGACCCGCGAAGAGGGGGACGCACTGACGAATATGAAAAGGAAGAAGCTATGCTGGTGGTAAATATCGAGGTCTGGCCTTGGGGCCGTGAGGAGCGGAAGTATAAGATCGGCGAGATCACCGCCGGAAATATCGCGGGCGGCCGCATCTCTAGCTACGAGGTCCGCGTTCAACAGGCGGCCTACGAGCCCGAAGACGTACCCGCGATCAATGAAGAATTCCTGCTTCGCGATCACGACCGCCGCGACGGCGCATTGGCGTTAATTCGAGACGCGCTGCTGATTGCGGTGCCACCCATCGAAGAAAGTTCCGGCGAGGCTGGTGCTGGGACCGGGTCAACCTCGAAGGAGGGGTGAGGCGATGGATAAGCCCCCCGGTTCCCCGCGCTCTGGCTCCGCCGCCAAGATCGATATCGCACGGTTTGCGATAGCTAACCGGCGTCGACTAAGCGGGCCTGGCCTGCGCGCCTTCCTTGCTATTGCCGATCTTTGGGGACTGACCGAGGAACAGCGCCGCCTGGTCCTCGGCTATCCGGCTCGATCGACATATCATAGCTGGGTCAAGAAAGCTCGCGAGCGCCGCGACATCACGCTGAGCGTCGATGTCCTGATGCGGACTTCAGCGGTCCTCGGCATTTACAAAGGGCTTAGAATTCTCTTCGCCGACGACGATAAAGGTGTCGAATGGCTCCGGAGGCCTCATAAAGCCCGCGTTTTCGGTGGCGCGTCTCCGATCGAACTCATTGCCAGTGGAACGCAGCACGCACTTCTCACCGTACGCCGCTTCTTGGATGCTGCCTGTGGCGGACTCTACATGGGCCCGTTGTCGGAAGAGCGCGATAGGCCGCCCTATGAGGATAGCGAGATCATATTCGATGGCGCAGACGATTGAGGGCGCATCCGCTATACTGGCCCTCGTCCCCTGATCGCATCATGCTGAATCGCGACGAAGTTTTCGCGCCATCCGTTCATGCCTGATTGCAGCCTCGCGAAGCCGGACCGCCAGAAACGGATCGTCGGTCGCGCTCGCTTTCCGGCGGGCGACAGGGCTAGCTGTTCATAATAGATGGCGTCGCGCTCAGGCTCGATATCCAGCCTGATATCATGGTCAAATCGACAACTAGCTAAGTCGCGCGGGAATCCTCCTCATCTAAAAACGTGAAGATTCATATGGCAAAAATCCCGCCGAACCGTCGAAAGACAGCATATAAATCTCTTCGCCAGATCGCCGAGAAGCTGGGTGTTCCCTTTATCGTTAGTCCACCGGCAACACCGCCGACGAAGGATGGGGAGCAAGGTGAACTTGCCGATCCGAAACGCTGATCGAATTGGGCCGTTGTAAGCGTATGCCGGTGATACGTTCAAAGGCGCACCGGGAGGGACATCGGACATGATTCTGATTTTCACCGGATGCTCATCGTCTCGCTGTAATTACCGCTCGACCCCGCTGCGCTAGCGACCCAGCGCTGCGGGGCAAGCTCAAACGAGTGTGGGCCCCTCTGGCTGAGTCGATTTTCATTTGAACCATGGATCATCCGTTCCATCGACAACCAGCTGGTCAGCCGGATATCGCCGCACGAGCGCGATGCCCTAATATGCCGGGCCGCCCAGTCACAAGCGTCCGAGCGACACCCGATGCTCAAAGCACATATTTGCTGAGGTCGGTGTCGCCCACGATTTCCGAAAGCTGACGTTCGACATAGGCGGCGTCGATCTCGAGCTTGGTGCCGGGAACGTCCTCCGCGGTGAAGCTGATTTCTTCGACCAGCCGCTCCATGATCGTCTGCAAGCGGCGCGCGCCGATATTCTCGACCTTCTCGTTGACCTCGGCCGCGAGGTTCGCGACGCGCTCAATTGCCTCGGGAGTGAAGTTCAGCGTCACGCCTTCGGTACCGAGCAGCGCCACATATTGTTCGGGAAGGCCGGCCTTGGTCTCGCTGAGGATGCGGACAAAATCCGCCTCGGTTAGCGCGCCGAGTTCGACGCGGATCGGCAGGCGGCCCTGCAGTTCGGGGAGCAGGTCGCTCGGCTTGGCGACATGAAAGGCGCCCGACGCGATGAAGAGGATATGGTCGGTCTTCATCGGACCATATTTGGTCGCGACGGTGGTGCCCTCGATCAGCGGCAGCAGGTCGCGCTGGACGCCCTCGCGGCTCACCGAACCGCCGCGCACATCGCTGACCGCGATCTTGTCGATCTCGTCGAGGAAGACGATGCCGTTCGCTTCGGCGTCGGCGAGCGCGACACGCGCAACATCGTCCTGGTCGAGCCGCTTGTCCTGCTCTTCCTCGATCAGCCGAGTCGCGGCTTCGATTACCTTCAGCTTGCGGCGCTTCTTGGGTAGGCCGCCCATCGCCTTGCCGAGCATGTCCGACAGGTTGATCATGCTCATTTGCCCGGGCTGACCCGGCAATTCGAACGGCATGCCCGGGGTGTCGGCAACCTCGATTTCGACTTCGCTCTCGTCGAGATGTCCTTCGCGGATGCGCTGGCGAAAACTCTGGCGCGTGGCCTCGCTGGCGCCCTTGCCGGTGAGCGCGTCGAGTAGCCGCTCCATCGCGGCCTCTTCGGCTGCGGCGCGCACAGCCTCGCGGCGGCGGTCCTTTTCGAGCCGCACCGCTTCTTCGACGAGATCGCGCGCGATCTGTTCAACATCGCGACCGACATAGCCGACCTCGGTGAATTTGGTCGCCTCGACCTTAATGAACGGCGCGTCGGCGAGTTTGGCCAGCCGCCGCGAAATCTCGGTCTTGCCGCAGCCGGTCGGGCCGATCATCAGGATATTTTTCGGGCTTACCTCGTCGCGCAGTTCGGCGGAAAGCTGCTGGCGGCGCCAGCGATTGCGCAGCGCCACGGCAACCGCACGCTTGGCGGCGTCCTGGCCAATGATATGCGTGTCGAGGGCGGCGACGATCGCCTTCGGAGTCAGGTCCTTGTTCATATGATTATGCCTGGATTTCTATGATTTCTTGGGTGAACTGGTCGTTGGTGTAGACGCATATGTCGGCGGCAACCTCCATCGCCTTGCGAACGAGGATTGCGGGATCCTTTTCATAATCGATGAGTGCGCGCGCGGCCGACAGCGCGAAATTGCCGCCCGATCCAATTGCGGCGATGCCGCCGAGGGGCTCAAGAACGTCGCCGTTGCCGGTGATCACAAGTGTAACCTCCTTGTCGGCGACGATCATCATCGCCTCGAGGTTGCGCAGATATTTGTCGGTGCGCCAGTCCTTAGCGAGCTCGACCGCGGCGCGGAGCAACTGGCCATTGTGGCGCTCAAGCTTTGCTTCGAGGCGCTCGAACAACGTAAAAGCGTCGGCGGTCGCACCGGCAAAGCCGCCGATCACGCTGCCGTCGTGAAGACGGCGAACCTTGCGCGCGTTGGGCTTCATCACCGTCTGGCCCATCGACACCTGACCATCGCCGATGATGACGACCTTGTCGGCGCTGCGGGCAGAAAGGATGGTGGTTCCGTGCCAGGGCGCGGCACTTTGCGCATTAGGATTGGTCATGCGGCGCGATATGGGAGATAGCGGGCGGGGCCGCAAGGGGAGGGCGGCGTCAGGCCGGCCAAGTCAGTAGCGCACGGGCGCCTTGGTCGATTTCGATGCTTCGCGGATCGTCGAGCAACACCGCCTCGCCAAGGTCGACGATTTCGCCCGCGACGCGGCAGCCCGCCGACAGTGGCACGAAGGTGAGTTCGCCCGTCGTCTGTTCGAGCAGCGGCGCATCGACTGGCGCGGCGAGTTGCGCAAGATGAAAATGGGGGCCGCTGACGAGCATAAGGTTGGCGCGCGGATCGACCACCGTGTCGCGCGGATCGTGAACCGGGCCGGGGTGCAATACCTTCACTGCTTCGTCGAGATGGAGTTCGCGCGGGCGGCCATAGTCATAGAGCCGATAGGTGCAGTCGACATTTTGCTGCACCTCGACGACAGTCAGCCCGCCGCCGATCGCATGGATCGTGCCCGCGGGGTTATAGACGAAGTCGTCGGTCTTCGACGGCCGCCAGTCGATCATGTCGACGATCGATCCGTCGAGCGCGGCGTTGTGCAGGGCTTCGCGGGTCGTTTCATGCGTCAAGCCGACGCCGAGTTTGGCGTCGGGTTCGGCGTCGAGGATCATCCAGCATTCTTCCTTGCCGCGCGGAAAACCCGCAGTTTGCGCCGCCTCATCGCCCGGATGGACCTGGATCGACAGCCGTTCCGAGGTGAAGAGGAATTTGACCATGATCGGCGCTTCATCGCCGGCCGGATTGGAAAACCATATCTCGCCGATCCGACGACGGCCGAAATCGCCGAACGCGGCCGGAATATCGGTGCGTCCCCAGGGCTTTTCGACGACGATGGTTTCGAGGCGCGTCAGCATGCCACCTAGATGCGGAGCCGCCGTCGGAGCGTCAAGCGCGATGCGTCAGGCGGCCCTGTGCAAACGACTGCCGTTGCCTCCATTCGGCTGGTCGAGCCACAGGCCGCGCGTATCATAGACGATCTTGTCGCCGCGTTCCTCGATCGGGATCGATTTGAACAGGTCGTGGTCGACGAGGACGATCAACACGTCGCAGCCGGCGAGCGCGCTGTCGAGGTCGATCAGTTCGGCGCCAGTGCCCGCGAACTCCATTGGCAGGCCGCGCGCATAGGGCTCGACGATCTCGATCTGCTTGCCGAACCGGCGCGCGAGCGCGGCCGCGACCTCGACCGCGGGGCTCTCGCGGAAATCGTCGATATTGGGCTTGAAGGCGAGGCCGAGGCACGCGACGCGCGCGCCGGGGTGCTGCGCGACAAGCATTTCGGCGGCGCCAATGACGTGCGCAGTCTTGGCCAGGTTCACTTCGCGCGCGGTGCGGATCAGGCGGCTGTGGTCGGGGGCGCCATGGACGAGGAACCAGGGGTCGACCGCGATGCAATGGCCGCCGACGCCGGGGCCGGGCTGGAGGATGTTGACGCGCGGGTGACGGTTGGCGAGACGGATCACCTCCCACACATCGACGCCCATATGCTCGGCCATCATCGACAGCTCGTTGGCGAAGGCGATATTGACGTCGCGGTAGCTGTTCTCGACGAGCTTCACCATTTCGGCGGCACGCGCCGAGGTGGTGACGCACGCGCCGCGCACGAACTGGCGATAGAAGGTCATCGCGCGGCGGGCGCAGCGCGGCGTGATGCCGCCGATGCAGCGGTCGTTGTCGACGAGCTCGACGAGGATGCGGCCTGGAAGCACGCGCTCGGGACAGTATGCGACGAAGATGTCGGCCGCGCCGGTGCAGGCGCCCGGAACCTTGAGGTCGGGGCGCAGCTCGGCGATCAATTCGGCGACTTTTTCGGTCGTGCCTACGGGAGATGTCGATTCAAGTATAACGAGATTGCCTGCTTCGAGCCGCGGCGCGATCGCACGCGCCGCCGAGAGAACGCGGCGGATATCGGGTCGATGCTCCTCGTCATGCGGCGTCGGCACTGCGATGACGAAGGTGTCGGCCGGGGCGACTTCTATCGAAGCAACCAGCGTTCCGCGTGCTACGACGCCTTGGACGAGGCCGTCGAGATCGACCTCCTCGATATGAACCCTGCCGTTGTTGACAGTGTCAACGACATGCTGGCTGACGTCGACGCCGGTGACCTTGCAACCCGAACGTGCGACCAGCGCAGCAGTGGGCAGGCCGATATAGCCAAGCCCGAGGACCGTGACCTTCTGTTCGATATCAATGGGCACGCGCAACAATCTCCGCAATCTGTTTTGCCGCCGTGCCGTCACCGAACGGATTATGGGCACGCGCCATGGCTGTATAGGCGTCATTGTCGTCCAAAAGCTTGAAAATTTCGCAAACAATACGTTCTTTGTTGGTTCCGACAAGCCGCGTAGTACCCGCTTCGATGCCTTCGGGCCGCTCGGTCGTCTCGCGCATCACGAGCACGGGCTTTCCGAGCGAAGGGGCTTCTTCTTGCACGCCTCCGCTGTCGGTCAGCACCAGGTCGGAGGCAGCGAGCAGGCGGACGAAATGCGGATAATCGAGCGGGTCGATCAGCGCAACATTGCCCAGCGCGCCGAGGATCGGATCCATCGCGCTGCGGACATGTGGGTTCGGATGGACCGGAAAGATGACTGCGACATCGCTTCGCGCCGCGATGGCGGCAATCGCCTCGGCGATGGCTATCATCCCGTCGCCGAAATTCTCGCGCCGGTGCGAGGTGACGGCGATGATTCGCTTGCCGGCAAAGCGCGCGACGAGCGGGTCGAGCCCGGCGGCGAGCAACGGTTCTTCAACGATACGCGCCTTCGTCGCGAGCAGCGCATCGATGACGGTGTTGCCGGTGATATGGATTCGCTCTGCGGGCACATTTTCGCCGCGAAGCGCCGCGGCGGCGGTTTCTGTGGGAGCAAAATGCAGGTCGGCAATGGCGCCGACGACCTTGCGGTTCACCTCCTCGGGCCAAGGATGATAGATGTTCCCACTCCGCAGTCCGGCCTCGACGTGGCCGACCGGGATTTTGCGGAAATAAGCGGCGAGCGTTGCGGCCATCGTAGTCAATGTGTCGCCATGGACAAGGATGCGGTTGGGTTTTTCGGCGTCGAATGTTTCGCCGAGGCCCGTCACCAGCCGCGCGAGCAGCGCGTCGAGCGTCTGGTTGGGGGTCATCACGTCGAGGTCGATATCGGGCGTGATCTGCGCGATTTCTAGCACCTGATCGAGCATTTTGCGATGCTGGGCTGTTACGCAGACGCGCGCTTCAATGCCCGGTTGCGAGCGTAGCGCCTGGACAACCGGGAACATCTTGATCGCCTCGGGGCGAGTGCCAAAGACCGTTAATATGCGCTCAGACACTACCAAAATTCCTGTTTGCGACGATGCGTGCGGCGGGCCGCCACACGCTATCCGTGCCTTAGAAGCCTAGGCTAAAGCAATTGTTATTCCTTTAATTTCTCGTGCGCCAGATGCGTAGCGAACCGGCGATGGTCGAATTCGTTGCAAGCTCGTTCAAAGCGATTGATCGCTGGTTTGGACAGATGAACTCGGTTAAAGGGCACCGCGACGATCGGGTTTCCGATTCATTGGCGTTTTCGAAGCAAGGTTTACATCGGTTTATGGGAATTTTCTCCCGGTTTTTGAGGGGGCCAGACTCGGCTCGGATCGAACGAACACTCCCGCCGGGCGTCCTGGTGTATGCGGTCGGCGACATTCATGGCCGCGACGATCTGTTCGCCCAGTTGCTGGACAGGATCGACCGCGACCGGGGCGAGCGGCCGCATGAGCAGTGCATCCTGATTCTGCTGGGCGATCTGGTCGACCGTGGACCGGATTCGGACCAAGTAGTCGAACGCGCGCTGTCGCTATCGTCGCGCTTCGACCGGGTCCATCATCTGATCGGCAATCACGAGGAATGCATGCTCGGCGCATTGACTGGCGATATTAGCGCGCTGCGCTATTTTTCGCGCATCGGCGGCGATGCCACCATTCGCAGCTATATCAACGACGACACGCGCTATGGTGACGCATCTTTCGAGGAGCTGGCCGAACTGTTCCCAGCCCACGTTCCTGCCGCACATATCGCGTTTCTAAAACGCGGCGAGGACATGGTACGTTATGGCGACTATGCCTTTGTCCATGCTGGGGTTCGGCCCGGCGTGCCGCTGGAAAGCCAGAAACCATCCGACCTGCGCTGGATTCGCGACGATTTCCTGTCGACGTCGACCGATTTCGGGGCCTTGATCGTCCATGGCCACACGATCAGCGATCAGGTCGAAATGCGGCCGAACCGGATCGGGATCGATACCGGCGCCTATTGCAGCGGCGCACTGACGGCGCTTGGCCTAGAAGGGACCGATCGATGGGTGTTGCAGGCTTATTGCTAGATCCAGCTGCGACTGCTAGAGACCCGCTCCTTCCAATCATTAAAGTCTTACCATGGCCCATTCCAAGTCTGGCGCGCGCGGAAAAAAGGCGCGCCTTGAGTTTCTGACGCAGAGATTTAGCGCATTTTCCGGTCCGTCGGCGGACCGTTCGGAAGCGCGCGCCTATTGGGCGCTGATCGGCTTCTTGATCTTGGTCTTTCTGACCGGCGGGGCGTCACGTTCCGATGTCCAGTCACTGTTGATTTTGCGTCCTCTGGCGGTTGTTTTCTGCGGCTTCGCGCTTTTGTCGATTACGAAGGAGCAGATTCGGACTTATCGCTTCTTCTTTTTGATGGCGGGCCTGATCTTCATTCTTGTGGGTATCCACCTGATTCCGCTGCCCCCCGCAATCTGGCAGGCGCTGCCGGGGCGCGAAGTCATAATCGAAATCGACAATGCGGTGGGCAACAAGGATCTATGGCGACCGATCACGATGACCCCGAGCGCGGGGGCCAACGCATTTTTCTCGCTCTTTGTTCCACTAGCCGTCCTTTTGCTGATTGTGCAGTTGGACGGCGCGCGGCTGCAGCGTCTGGCGACGCCGATCCTGATCCTGGGCGCGATCAGCGGCGTCATCGGGATTTTCCAGGTTGCGGGTGACGCGCGCGGGCCGCTCTATTTCTATCGCATAACGAATCCGGGGGCGGCAGTTGGTTTCTTCTCCAACCGCAATCACCAGGCAATTCTGCTGCTGACGATGTTTCCGATCATTGCGTTCTTCGCTTCAAAATCGATGAAGACAGAAAATGCGATCAAGCTGCGACGCGCCGTCGCGGTCGGTATTGTCGCGCTGCTGATACCGCTTATCCTTGTCACGGGATCGCGGCTCGGTCTTTTATTGGGCCTGATTTCATTAACTTGCAGTTGGTTCATCTATCGCAAGCCGGAGGCAACGGGCGTGCGGAAGCGGACAGAGCGCAAAAATTATACCGTGGCGATAATGGCAGCGCTAGGCGTCATGCTGCTGGCTTTGGTCACCGTCCTGGCATCGCGGGCCGAGGCATTGCAGCGTCTTCTTGGCACCAATTTCGCTGAGGAAGCGCGCGTAGGCGCTTGGGGTATCACGTCGCAGATCGCATGGAAAAACATGCCTCTGGGGAGCGGCGCGGGGTCGTTCGTGGAATTGTATCGCATGGTCGAACCCGTCGCCAGCTTGACCCCGGTTTATTTCAATCATGCGCACAACGACTGGCTGGAAGTCTGGATGACCTTCGGAGTCCCGGGCGTCGCATTGATCGCACTGGCCGGCGCCGGCTATGTCGTCGCCGCGTGGAAATTGTTTACAAGTCGTACAACGCGGCCGAATTCGACAACCCTGCTTGCGCAGACGGGGGCCGCCATTATTTTATTCTTCGCCCTTAGCAGCATTGTGGATTATCCGCTGCGGACGCCGTCGCTGGCGTGCCTGTTCGTTGTCGCCTGCTGCTGGATGCGCTTTGGTTTGGGCGACCATTCGATATCCGCTGGCAACAGTCGCGGTGTTTAGCTATCGCGAATTGAAACGGTTCCGGAGAGCAAATCCTTCGGGCTGGCGCGTTGAGGAGTTGGGTTTTGTATAAAGGACTTTACACCGGCGTGCTGCTTGCCTGTGCGTTGAGTGGCTGCGCTAGCATGTCCGCCAGCAAAGTTGGCGGTAGCCCGGAGTTGCGGGTGCTGGACCAGGCGAGCCTGCCCGAACCCATGGCAAGCGACTATCGTGCCAGCCCGCGCCCTTATGCTTTGGGCGCGTTCGACAAGTTGCGGATCGATGTTGTTGGCCTTCCCGAACTGTCGCTGGAAGAGGTGCAGGCGGACGCGGGCGGCAATATCTCGGTGCCGCTGGCGGGGACGATTCAAATCGGTGGCATGACCGCCGACGAGGTCTCGCAGGAAGTCGCAAGCCGTCTGCGTACTGCGCATGTGCGCGACCCAAAAGTGGCGGTGAACCTTCGAGAGACGAACAGCCAAGTCGTGACGATCGAGGGCGAGGTTGACCGACCCGGACAATATCCCGCGCTCGGTAATATGACATTGCTCTCGCTCGTGGCAAAGGCGGAAGGGACGAGCGAGTTCGCGCGCTTGGACGAGGTCATCATCTTCCGCACGGTCAATAATCAGCGCTATGCCGCGCTATATAATCTGGCAGCCATCCGGCGTGGCGCATATGTCGATCCGGCGGTTTTCGCCAATGATGTGGTCGTGGTCGGCGATAGCCCGCAACGGCGTCTCTTCCGCGACCTATTGCAGGTCGTTCCGCTGATCACAACGCCGCTTGTTATTGCCTTGCAGAGTGGCAACAATTAGTCGCCCCGCGCTTTCTCTCATTTGAATTTGGATACCACGGCCATGCTAGTATATCGGTCCACCGAGACGGATGATCAGACTCTACGCGAGAATGCCAGTTCGAAAGAGGAACCGGGGCGTGACATTCCGCCGTTGTTGCTGGCATATTGGCAGATTGTGCTGCGTTGGAAATGGCTGATTGCCGCGATTATCGTCGCATCGGTCATTGCTGGGTTGATTCTGTCGCTGCTGATGACGCCACAATATCGTGCTACCGCACGTATGGAGGTTAGCCGCGAGCAGAAGAATGTGACGAATGTTCAAGGGTTAGAGGGCGCCGACGCGGGTCAGAATCTGGAATTTTATAACACGCAATGGGCCCTGCTTGAAGCCCGGTCGCTGGCCGAACGGGTAGCGCGTGAGCTCAGGCTGGCGGACAAACCCGAATTTTTCGTCGCGCACGGCGAGACGCCCGAAGGAGATGATGAAACAGCTGGGGCCGGATCGCCGATGAGGTCGACGACGTTGCGACACAAGCGTGAAGCACAGGCAGTGGATTTGCTCCTTGATCACATCGCGATCTCGCCGATCCGTGGGTCTGCGTTGGTCGATGTCGGCTATGTCAGTGCATCGCCGCACTTGTCGGCCCAAGTTGCAAATAGTTGGACGCAGCAGTTCATCCTGCAAAGCATGGACCGCCGGTTTTCATCGACGTCCGACGCGCGAACTTTTCTGGAAGGACGTCTGGGGGAATTGAGGGCGCGCCTGGAAAATTCAGAGCGCGAGGCGGTCAATTTCGCGGCGGACAAGGGCATTGTGCAAATCAGCAGGAGCTCCGACAACGGCGCATCTGGCGGCGATGTGACGCTGGCCAGTATGGATCTTACATTGCTGAACACCGAATTGGTGAAGGCCACCGCGCAGCGCGTGGCTGCCGAAAGCCGGCTGAATTCCGGCGGCCGGACGGCGACGGCGGAATCGCTTGGCAGTCAAGCGCTTGCGTCGATGCGGACGAAGCGGGCCGAAGCCGCGGCGGACTATGCCAAAATTCTGGTCCAGTTCGATCCTGAGTATCCGGCAGCGGTGGCGCTGAAGCGACAGATGGACGCTCTGGATCAGAGCATCTCGCGCGAGGAAACACGGATTTCTGGCACACGTACCGGCGAATATCGTGAAGCGGTGCAGCGCGAAAACCAGCTCCGCGAGCGGGTCGAAAGCTTGAAAGGGCGGCTGGCAGATCAGGAACGCAATGGCATCCAATATCAGATCTATATGCGAGAAGCCGACACCAACCGCCAGCTTTATGAAGCTCTGCTGCAGCGCTATAAGGAAATCGGCGTAGCCGGCGTATCCGCGAACAACATCGCAATCATCGACACCGCGAAGCCGTCGACGATTCCCTCATCGCCCAATCTCCCGCTGAATCTCGCCTTGGCGCTGATCGCGGGCATCGGTCTTGCCGGCCTTGCTACGCTCGTTTTGAACCAGGTCGACGAAGGTCTTCGCAATCCGGCGGACGTGAACCGCGCGCTTCAACTGCCGTTGCTCGGGAGTGTCCCCGACGTCGAGGATGGATCGGCGATCAACTTGTTGCGCGATCCGAAAACGGCGCTTTCGGAAGCTTATTTCAGCATTCAGTCGAATATCGCCTTTTCGACCGATCATGGTGTTCCACGCTCGCTGATGGTCACCAGCACGCGGCCCGCAGAAGGCAAGAGCACGACCAGTTTCGCGCTGGCAACGATTCTAGCGCGGTCGGGTCGCCGCGTGTTGCTGATCGATGCCGACATGCGCTCGCCGTCGCTTGCTGGATTCGTCGGTCTTTCGAACGAGCATGGACTCAGCAATTATCTTGCCGGTGAAGATGGCTGGCAGAAACTGGTCCATGACAATGGCGCTGGTATTCCGGCCTATATGGTGGCCGGCCCGACGCCCCCGAGCGCAGCGGAACTCTTGTCGAGCGACCGCCTGTCAAACCTCATCGGGACGTTGGGGCAGCATTTCGACCATATCGTCATCGATTCACCCCCGATCCTTGGCTTGGCCGACGCGCCGCTGCTCTCGCGCGCGGTGGAAGGTGTGGTCTTCGTTGTCGAGGCGGACGGTGTTCCCGTGCGCGGTATCCGCTCGGCCCTCGTGCGGCTTCGCGCGGCCCAGAGTCGCATTTTCGGCGTTGTCCTTACGAAGCTGCATCAGCGTCATGCGGGCTACGGCTATGGCTATGGCTATGGCTTTAATTATGGCCAGGACGAGGATGAAGCCAAGCCGGCTTGAAACCCGGCGAAGGTTTTCCGTTAAAACTCACAAAGCACCCGGTTTCCGGACTTTCGTCCAATTGCCGGCGACGTGCAGGAAGATGCACCGGGCTACGGTGCAGAAAGCCTTCGTCAACGACGTGCCTGCGTGGGACGCATTTTCGGCACGGGGCGTCCTCGACCATTTGCCAATGATGCGCTAACGATATCTCGATCAGCGCGGTAACTAGAATTTCTGCGGGCGAGGGAGCCTTGGCGGAGATGCGCTGCGCAGAGCAGATGTCACCAACGGAAGCTTGCCATGCAAAAGCCACGCATGGATGAGTCGCCGACAAAGAGCATGGCATCAGGCTTCACGAGCAATTCAATATCCGCGCCCGCGATGAAGTGCGCTGCAAAGCAAAGACGCGTCGTCCGTCTACCCGTTTGGCGGTGACCGGCTATCAAAGGCATGCGGGCTCTTTCGGGCTCTCGGAATGCTCCACAGATCGGCGTTTCCGCGGGGAGGCCCTAACGAAACTCCTCATCTTAAATCAAGTAGCCGGTTCCGTAGGCTAGGACATTCTGAATGAAGTCCAAACTCTTATATGAAAGGTACGCCATAATCACGATCACGGCTGGATGGTTTGTCTTCCCTTCGCGTAGGACGAGATAGATAAAAATGCTTATGGCCAGCATGTTTACGCGATCCCCGCCCAGGATGAATGTGGCCACCAAGGGAAATGATAATGTAATCGCCATGTTCAGCCGATCGCTTGTCACCAGCATGGCGACGAGAAGCAACGCCAAGCTTCGCGCCATGTCCGTTATGTCATACGATTGATATTGGCTCACCTTATCAATGATCTGATCACTATATATGATACAGAATAATATGAAGGCAAAAAATGTTGCAATGAACAATACGAAACTTTTCCAAGACCCGCCTTCTTTTCTCTGAAAGTATTTCACCAATCCGCGATACCTTGGGGGTAGTAGAATCGATACGAAGACAATGAGAATAGAATAATGGCTCAGTAGGGCGGCGATGCCGCCTGCGACTCTCAAGAGAGCAGGGGATAAGGCCGCTAGAATTGCAAACATATATCCGTATTTTAATCGCTCAGCTGATGTTAACAGCACTAATACGTAGTAATTCGTAAATATCAGCACCGTGAATATAAAGCTCGCTTTATATTTTCTCAATAATAGGAATATTGATGTCATCAATATCGAGTTTGATATCGATATTACGATATTTTTATCAAGCAGTGGAGACGTTGTCCACATTAAGAACCCGTATAAAGGCTCTGTAGATCCAGTGTACCTGACTTGCGTGTCGGATATCTGCCCAAATGGAGCCGAGCTCAGGGCGTTATATAGAGCGATATAAAATTTCTGATCGCCTTCGGTATATAGTTTTAGAATCCATTCAGAGAAAACATACGCTGCTATAAAAATAAGCAGCGCAAAGAAATATGTGGAATAATTTCTATTTTCTGAGCTGGCTCTGATACCGCGATACATACCTTATCCTCATCGCGCTTCTGACTTGGCCCCACGTCCGATGTTGCGCAAATCTCACGGAACCGAGCGGCCCTAGCCGCAACCATAAATGGAGGCAAGCTCGCTGGTCCGTCCGATCATGCTGACCTGCATTTGGGATATCGAGCCTTTTGCGGTGTGATAAGTTTGCGCCTGGCTTCGAGATTTGCCGAGGGGGAACTCGCGGTGCGGCCCTGGAGTGCTCCCGGTATCGAAGATGATTTGGTTGCGGGTCCGGCGTCAGCGCGTTAGCAATGCTGTCGGCCCGTGGTGCATAGGCCGTCGGCTTGCAAGAGTTCGCCTCATCCGCGAGATACATTCTTTGCAAAGCATGAGGAATTTGGTTGTAGCATGGCAAGGGATGTGGGCGATATAGTGCAGGACATATTGCTATGGGGAGGAAGAAGCCAAGCCCTCATCGTCGAAGATATGATAGATCAATATGAGATTGGATCTGTCAGATCCGTATTTGATCAGACACTTTCGGACCCATACTATAAATCCAATGGTGTGTTCATCAAATCCACACATGACCTTCGAAAAATTCTGAAGGATTTGAAGCGTTTCGTTGTCTGCATAGGAGGTGAGCACGGCTACGCTCGGCACATGACCGCGTGTTTCCTTCGTGCTCAAGGCCTATCTGACTTTCGACTCATCCACGACCGGGCGTTCCTTGATCGAGGTGTTGAGATCGGAAAAGCGATTCAAGTGATGCCGAATGTTGTTGTCCATAAGCGCGTGTATATCGGCGATGATTGCATCCTAAACACATCTTGCACGATAGACCATGAATGCAAAATCGGACATGGCGTGCATATCATGGGGAGCGCCGCGATTGCAGGCAAAGTCACTATCGGTAGCTTTGCGACTATCGGAACCAATGCCACGATCCTGCCTAATCTGAATATCGGCGAAGGAGCCCTCGTTGGGGCTGGCGCAGTTGTTACGAAGGATGTGCCGCCACATGCTATTTGTGTTGGCATCCCGGCCCGGTCGCGAGGTACATGTTTACCGCAATTCATGGACTCTCCGCTTCGCGAGATATTCAGCCGAGACGAGTAGGGCTCAGCACAATTGCCCGCGCCGATATCGAAGATATTGCTGCGTCATCGCACCTCCCCAGCGTCGGCGCCCAGCCCAGCATTTTCCTGGCGACTTGGCTTGCAATGCAAAACACAGGTCTGTGGATACGGCATATACCATGATTTGCGGGGTGGACAGATTGCGCTGATTCAGCCAGTAGGTCGCCGACCGTAAACCTGTTTTAGGTAAGTTGTGAAACCTCCCGACCGATGGGGGAGGGCCTCGCTGCTCGGCACGAGGCGGACGAATATCATTGAGGAGTATGCGATTTGCATCGCAAGGGAATAGTTTTGGCCGGGGGCTCCGGAACGCGCCTGTATCCGGCGACCCTGGGTGTGAGCAAGCAGCTGCTGCCCGTTTATGACAAGCCGATGATCTATTATCCGCTGTCGGTCCTGATGCTCGCCGGCATTCGGGATATATTGATCATCACAACGCCGGATGATCAGTGGAATTATCAGCGCGTGCTGGGCGATGGGTCGCAGTTCGGCATCCGCCTAGAATATGAGATACAGCCCACACCGGCGGGATTGGCGCAAGCTTTCATTATCGGCGAGCGCTTTATCGACAGTTCCCCGGTCGCGCTGGTCCTTGGTGACAATATTTTTTATGGGCAGGGCCTGCGCCAGCTCGTCGAGGCCGCGGCAGATGATACGTCCGGCGCCACAGTCTTTGCCTATCAGGTCAAGGATCCCAAGCAATTCGGCGTCATCGAGTTCGACGAGAACCGGCGTGCATTGTCAATTGAAGAAAAGCCAGTCCACCCTCGCAGCCATTTCGCTGCAACCGGTCTGTATTTTTTTGACGGCGAGGTTGCCGAGGCCTCACGCGGCGTGACGCCGAGTGCACGTGGCGAACTGGAGATCACGAGCGTTTTGCAGGCATATCTCGATCGACAGGAACTCAAGGTCAGCTTGCTTGGACGTGGTTTCGCCTGGCTCGATACGGGAACCCACTCGGATCTGCTTGCTGCAGCCAATTTCGTCGAAACCGTCCAAATCCGCCAAGGCGCCATGATCGCCTGTCTGGAAGAAATTGGATGGCGTAACGGCTGGCTCGAACTTGCGGAGTTGCGCCGCACGGGGGACACGCTGATCAAGACAGGCTATGGCCAATATCTTCTTGAACTGGCAGCGGCGAATGAGCGCTAGACTGCAATTCGATCTCCGTTTCTTTACGTGGCTTATTCCATATGCTGACTATACCGTTCAATAGACCGTCTGTCGGTAAACGCGAGCTCGACTATATTGGTGAGTGCCTGGCGGGCGGCAAACATTCAGGCGATGGCGTGTTTACCAAACGCTGCAACGAAGCGTTTCGAACGCTTGGACTCGGCAATATATTGCTGACGACCTCCTGCACCGACGCATTGGAAATGGCGGCGATCCTTCTGCGCATCGGGCCCGGTGACGAAGTGATTCTGCCGTCTTTCACCTTCGTTTCCAGCGCGAACGCCTTCGCGCTCCGCGGCGCGACGCTGCGCTTTGCCGATAGCGAGATAGGCAACCCCAACATTGCGCCAGATGCGATTGAGGCGTTGATAACGCCCCGCACGAAGGCGATTGTCGTTGTGCATTATGCGGGCGTGGCCTGCGACATGGATCGAATTGAGGAGATTGCGAAACGGCATGGCATCGCAATTGTGGAGGATGCCGCGCAAGCTATCGATTCTTACCATCGCGGTCGGCCGTTGGGCACGATCGGAGCGATAGGCACGATGTCTTTCCATGAGACGAAAAATATCAGCGCCGGTGAAGGCGGGCTGATCATGATCCGTGACGAAGCTCTGTATCATCGGGCCGAGATCGTTCGAGAAAAAGGGACCAATCGCTCTGCTTTTTTTCGGGGAGAGGTTGATAAATACGGGTGGGTCGACCTCGGCTCCTCGTTCCTGCCTTCCGACATTTTGGCGGCTTATCTGCTCGCGCAAGTCGAACGACTGCCCGAGATTCAAGGTCGTCGTTGCGCCATCTGGAACCGCTATGATCAGGCCCTTTCCTCGAAAGTGAGCGCTTATGGCGTTCGCACTGCGGTATTGCCAGAATGGGCAACCAATAATGCGCACATGTTTTACCTGCTCTTCGAAAATCTGGAGCAGCGACAACGGGTGATCGACGGACTGCGGGCATCGGGGATCACTGCGGCATCGCACTATATTTCGCTGCACAGCAGCCCCTTCTTCCATCGGTTCCATGACGGCCGTCCCCTGCCCAACAGTGACCGATTTACGGACACCATTTTGCGCCTGCCGATGTTTGCCGACCTGGCCGATGATGATGTGGACCTGATTTCTGATCGAGTGCTCGAATTGTTGGAGAAATGAGCCGTCGTTGGCTCCAAGGCGTAGCGCAGTATAAACGGCTCGCAGCACCGGCAGCCGCAGTGATCGCTCATGGCCTCCGGATGGCGGTCAATCTGATTGTTATCAAGTTCATTGCTGTCGCGATGGGCCCGGCGGGATTGGGCATGCTCGGCAACCTCATGAGCGCGACGACGATGGTGGCCCTGTTTTCCGGCGGCGGCATCCTCAATGGCATCACCAAATATGTCGCTGAGTATAATTCGCGGCCCGTCCGGCTGCGTCAATTCTTGCAGGGCGCAGCGGCCTATGGGTTCTCCGCCAGCGTAATCATATTGCTGATCAGCTTCATCGCGGCGCGGCCATTATCTCTTGCACTGTTCGGCACCAACGACATGGCATGGCTCATCCCGATACTCGGGATCGCGCACCTGCTGTGCTTCATTGGCAATGCCATCATCGCAATAATTAACGGCAAGCAGCAGTCCTTCTACTTCGCGCTGATCACGGGCACGGGTTATCTCTCCATCATCCCTATTGCTTTTCTGCTGATCAAATTCGGCGGGATGCCCGGCGCCGCGATTGCATTGGTTGGCGTGATCGTATCGACGGCCATTCCAGCCGTTGTGGTGGGCGCGCGTAACGGTCTAATCTCGATGCTCCGGCCGAGCTTTCATGGCGAAGATTCCAAGCGCCTTTTTCGTTTTACGTGCATCGCTATCGTATCGGCCGCGGCTTTTCCCCTCACGGAAATACTCATTCGCACACATTTGACAGGCCATCTCGGTATCGAAAGCACGGGCATTTGGCAGGCGATGACGCGACTTTCGGGCGCCATCCTGGGTTTTTTCACAGTGTATCTCGCTACGAGTCACATGCCGCGGCTCTCTGCCATCAGTGATAATAAAGAAGCGGCCAAAGCGGTCGTTCGTGCGCTTTCGGTGATCGGCCCAGCGTTCGCGTGCTGCGCGCTGCTGATCTATCTCATGCGATCGATCATCGTACCTTTGCTTTTCTCGTCTTCGTTTGGCCCATTGGAGGAGATAATCGGATGGCAATTGATCGGAGATCTGCTGAGGGTTTGTTCCTACGTCGTAAGCTTTCTGGTCGTGGCAAAGGCGGCTCTCAGGATGCATATCGTCGGTGAGCTGACGCAGTGCCTGTTATATCTCGGCTTCGCACTGGGCGCCGTTCGCATGGGCTTCGGCTTGCAGGAAGTCGCGCAAGCTTATGCACTGACATACGCGATATATTTCGTTCTAACGCTGTTGGCTCTCAAAAGGTATGCAACACGGTGATATTTCTCGCGAATATTCTGGAAATGAATGGTGGAACAACATTTCTAGTCCGGATCTGCGAAGCACTCAAAGCGCAGGGCCAGCCTTGCGCCGTGCTCGTGTTGAGGCCCGGCGGGGATCCTATATTGTCGGAGAAGCTGGCTGGCCATGCCCGTATATTTCACCTTAGCGATTTTCTGCCTGACCGTGGCTATGTCATGCGGAAGCATTTCGGAGCCTTCGCACCGATTGCTTGGCAGCGTTTATCCGATGCTCTCGCTCCGTTCGGGAATATATTGCATGCGATGGGCGGGTTTGGCCTGATTGTCGGTGCACGCCTTGCCGCCTACGACCCGAGCTTTCGCGTTACTGTCGGAATATATCATCAGAACGAATTTCTCTACGAAGGGCATTCCCTTTTTTCCAATCAACTTCTTGATTTATTTCGCAAGATTCCGAAGAGTAATATCGTTTTTTTCAATGAATCAACTCGGGACAACTACATCCAGTTCCACGCGTCTCCAGAATATGAAAATTCCACGATCACTCCCATCGGCGTGGCGTTGAGTCCTGTCATCAAGGCAGCGCATACCTATGGCAGCGGAAAGATCATATCTGTCGGGAATCTTTTTAACTTCAAGACTTACAACGCTCATATCATTCGAATGCTTCCCAAACTCAGGGAAGAATTCCAAGGCGTTACATATCATCTCTATGGTGCCGGCGACCAGCGCAAGATGCTTGAGGCGCTGGCGGACGAATTGCATGTTTCCGACATCGTGTTCTTCCAAGGGCGAATTGCCTATCATCAGCTCAGTGCCTTGTGGGCGGAAGCAGATTTGTTCGTCGGAAGTGGGACGGCTTTGATAGAGGCGGCCGCCGCAAGGGTTCCGGCGTTGGTCGGCATCGAATCGATTCAGGAACCGCTGACCTACGGCTTCCTGTCTGACGTCCAAGGATATTCGTATAATGAGCTCATCCCTGATCGGCCGATGACACCGATGCTAGCGTGCATACAGCGCATCTTTAGAGACGATGATGAATGGGAATCCGTCGCGGCGGCCTGTGTTGCCAAGGCGCAGGATTTTTCGGTTCAACGGACCGCTACAGATTTTATCCAATTGGCAGACAAGGCCGAAACCACGCCAAAACTGATCACGACCGCGGAAACCCTGCGCATGCTGGCCGGTCTGCCGCTACTGGCTTTGCGCGATAAACTGGTTCCCGAAACCGCATTTATGAACAGACGGAACCAGTCTTTTCAACCCCATCGATCTGCTATCGAGACGGACCCCCGTAACGCGGCCTAAACGGATTTTGGATTGCGAAAAAAGGGGGACGGGGGGCTGGTAGCCGCTAAGCCGCTAAGCCGCTAAGCCGCTAAGCCGCTAAGCCGCTAAGCCGCTAAGCCGCGGCGCTCGTCAGCCTCATGCTTCGCAATGATATCGCGCCACCATGTTTCGTTGGATAGATACCAAGCAACGGTTTTCTCGATGCCGGTATCGAAGGTTTCAGCAGGTTCCCACCCCAACTCATCAGAGATTCGCGACGCGTCGATCGCATAGCGCATATCGTGGCCCGGCCGGTCCGCTACAAAGCTTATCTGCTCCGCATAGCTTCGTCCATCGCCGCGGGGGCGGAAGCGGTCCAGAATGCTGCAGATAGTCCGAACCACCTCGATATTCTGTTTCTCGTTATTGCCGCCGATATTATAGGTGCGGAGCGGCACGCCTCGTTCGAATACGGCCTGAAGCGCGCGCGCATGATCATCGACGTACAGCCAATCGCGTACCTGTTCCCCCCGGCCATAGACGGGGAGGGGTTTGCCTGAAAGCGCCCTCGCGATAATCAACGGAATGAGCTTTTCGGGAAAATGAAACGGACCGTAGTTGTTCGAGCAGTTGGTCACGAGCACGGGCAACCCATAGGTGTGTCCCCACGCGCGCACGAGGTGATCCGACCCGGCCTTGGATGCCGAATATGGCGAGCGCGGATCATATGGCGTGTCTTCGGTGAAAAGACCCTCGGCTCCAAGTGAGCCATAAACCTCGTCCGTCGAAATGTGATGAAAGCGAAACGCCTGTTTTTCAGCGTCATCGAGGGTTCGCCAATAGGCATGAGCGGCTCTCAGCATGGTAAAGGTACCGACGATATTCGTCTGGATGAACGCCTGAGGACCGTCGATCGACCGATCCACGTGACTTTCAGCAGCGAGATGAGTGATGACATGTGGAGAGTGGGCGCCAAGCGCGCGCGTCACCGCATAATCGTCGCAAACGTCACCCTGCAAAAAGGTGTAGCGCGGATTGTCGGCAACGGACTCGACCGTCGACAATGTTCCGGCGTAGGTCAGCTTGTCGAAATTGAGCACTTCATGATTGGTGTTCTCAATCAGGTGCCTGATCAGAGCCGACCCGATAAAACCGGCGCCCCCTGTGATGAATATACGCATAGACTTACCCTTAACGGCGCCCATTGCTCGGCGCAATGACGAGCATCCTCATATCGGGCGCTTTATCTCCAGAATCGCCGACGCCTGACGGTCATGTCGAACTAGGGCGCGATCGCGATGGCGCTGGTAAGGGCGCTGCTACCGTTCAGCGCATCGGCGTGCATGGTAATGCACGAATATATCCGATCTGCAGATCCGTAATTTGGGACCGAGACGGTCGCATATCCTGACAGGGCCAACACATAGTCGTTGCCAAGCCGCTTTGCGGTGAGAACAGGATTGGTGAAATGCCGCTGGGTTCGAGCGCCGAGTTTGTCAATCGGCAGGCCGCCGGGGATTGCCAGAAAGCTCTTGAGCGCGAAGTCGCAATAGACGTCGTTCACTCTGTTGCCTGTGGTCACACCTTCGGACGCCGTCATCGCCACGAAATCGATGACAGCGAGCGATGTTCCGATAACCTGTCCACCTCCGGTGCGATGCTGCATCATCACGCGGATTTCTCCCTGCGTCGGGCGATACGCATCGACCACATTGTTGAGCATGTCGTCCACACTGATCTTCGCGATAGTGTAGACACCGGCGCGCAGTTCCTTCGCCGCAAGATATATCCGGGCATCGCTTATTGTCGTACGCCGCGCGCTTTGCGGAGACATTGGCGCCCGCGCATTTTTCAGCAGGCGTGACTCTGTTCCGCCGTTTCCTTCAAAGTCGACGACACGCCCCGGTGTGATAAGGTTCGCGCCAGTAGTCCAGCAGTTCCTAAGACTGGGCGGAGCGGCGATAGTCCCCGGTTGATTTCGTTCATCGTCCCAGCGAATAGCGCGATAATCGGGGTCGACAATCTGGGTAGGCGAGGGCTGAAACTGGAGCGATGCGAGGGAAACGCCCGAACTCGGAGCCGAACCGCGCTTGAACCATATTTCACATCGGGCCATGGCCGCGTCCCCGATGGCATTGGTTTCACCATAATAGCCTTCAAAAAGGCCGCCTACGACCTTTCCCAGCACCAATGCGCAGCCGCCGTCCTGAAAGCGGATATCCTTCCAGCGTATCGAAATAACAGCGGGGTCGGCGGTCACGCTGTCAACATAAATGCCCCCGTCGCAATTCGTCCCGCCGAGATTATCGAAGGAGAGGTCGAATCCCACCTTTGCATCGACCCAGCGCCGAACATTGGAAAACTGGCAATTCGACATGCCTAACGACTGGATATAGCCATTCGGATAGTCCGCGCCCTTTGCCCGAAATGATTTAACCACCGTGTCGAGCTGAGCGAAGCTGGCTTGCGAAAGCCGCAGATCATAAATGCGGTCGCCGTTGAACAACACGCTGGGTTGGTCCTGGGTCCAGTTGCCGCCGACCACGAAAATCTTGCCGGTGTACAGATTGTCACCGCTTTCCGGGGCGGCTTTGGCGGCGGCAGACGTAAAAATCGCCTCAGGCACCCCTCCGACCGAGGGGCTGTTCGCAACGATGGTCGCGCCTCCGCAGAACAGAAACATCGATACCCGGTCATATAGCGTCTGGTTGGGAAGGCCGATAACGCTTGCCAGTCGATAGCGGCTCGTCGCTATCAATTGGACTGTGCGGCTGATTCTGAACGCTCGTTCGAAATAGGGGGCGTCATCGCCTACGCCATCGACTGGCGCGCCCAACGCGTCGGGTGTGACATAAGGATCGCCAATATAGAGTTTGACCCCGCCCGCGGTCGTCAAATGCTGGTCTGTCGCGGTGCCCGGCGCGACGCGATAGAGATATCCGTTCGCGGTCCGTATCGTCGAGCCAACCGGCAGGGTTGGGCGCGTCGACGCGATTAGGGCTCTTGGATTGGGGGCGACGGCGATCGCCTGTTGTACATCGCCGCCGTCGGTCACCGCGATATGTTGCGCCAGCGCGGGCGCGGCGGATCGCGTGGAGCTCTCGGCTGCACTAGGCTGACCGCTGGAGTCCCATGCGGCCCAGGCGCCGGCCGCTGCCAGCATAGTTCGCCGCTCGATCTTACCATTGCGATAATTCATAATTTCTCCGTCCGTTGCGACCGAAGCCTGCGATCGCTTTAGCTCTGAATGGTGTGTGGGGATTGGGCGCTGTGGTGTAGAACTTGCCCGATATGTCCCTCCTGCGATAATAGAAATCCTTACCATCGCCTCGTGAGACCAATTTCCAAACGGGAAAATTATCGTCGTTATTGCTTCCTTTTGACCTTGGGCTTCCCTATGCACCGCGCCCGGCGAGCGTGCGAGTCATGACTTTTCGATGGGATCTTTTCGGCGATGACTATGGAACTTCAACAGAAACTTTCTCCAGGCCAAGTCGCCGAATTCTACCATGACGAGTTCGTTCAGGATCAAGTCCGCGATTTCGGAGAACTGGCCAGCCCGCTTGATAATGGTGTCGTCGTCGATATCGGTGGCGGCGTCGGCTATTTTGCAGAGCGCATCCGTGCAGTGTTCGGCTATCCGGTACGGGTAGTCGATATGGATCCTGAATCTGTCGCGCAGTGCATAGCGCGCGCGGTTCCGGCGCAACTGGGCGACGCGCTCACCCCCCCTGTTTCTGGCGATGAGGGTTGCGTCTGCTTCAACCTGATCCTGCATCACCTCGTCGGGAGGGGGGAGACGCGTACCCGCTCGCTGCAAATAGCGGCATTGGCTGCGTGGAATGGCGGAGATACTCCGGTTTTCGTCAATGAATATATATATGAATCCTTTGTCGAAACGGTCAGCGGACGGTTGATCTACGCGATAACCTCCAGCCAGCTGCTGTCGGCGATGGCGGGTTTTGCCGCGCGGTTCATCCCCGCCTTTCGTGCGAATACCTTCGGCGTCGGGGTCCGGTTTCGCGCACATGCTGAGTGGATATCATTGTTTCGCGAGGCTGGGTTCAAAGTCGAGGCCGTCAGGATCGGCGCAGACGAACCGGTGAAGCTCCCGCTGCGACTGCTGTTGATAAAGGCGATCCGGCGCGACAGTTTCATTCTGACGCCCACGCAGGCGGCCTCGTCGATATCGAGAAACTGATCCAGATGTAGAGATGATCGGAGCGGTCGCGGACGAATGTTTCGTGGCCGGAGTATTGGTCCAGCGCGCGGAGAAGCGCTAGGCAGGGCAGCGCCGCATCCGATTCGGCCACATGACGACCACGGAGTATGGAATGACGCGTAACTTGTTTGAAGGCCGCACGCTGCTGGTCACCGGCGGCACGGGCTCGTTCGGCAATGCCGTGCTGCGCCGCTTCCTCGATTCCGAAATCGCCGAAATCCGCATCTTCAGCCGCGACGAGAAGAAGCAGGATGACATGCGCAAGCGCTTCGACAATCCGAAGCTGAAATTCTATATCGGCGACGTCCGTGATTATGGGTCGGTCGTCAATGTCGTTCGTGGGGTCGATTTCATCTTTCACGCGGCGGCGTTGAAGCAAGTTCCATCGTGCGAGTTCCACCCGCTCGAAGCGGTGAAGACCAACGTGCTGGGGACCGAGAATGTCCTCGAGGCGGCAATCAACAACGGCGTGAAGCGCGTCATCTGCCTCAGCACGGACAAGGCGGTCTATCCGATCAACGCGATGGGCATTTCCAAGGCGATGATGGAAAAGGTCGCCGTCGCCAAATCGCGCAGCAGCGACAAGACGATCATCTGTGCGACGCGCTACGGCAATGTCATGGCCTCGCGCGGATCGGTGATTCCGCTGTTCGCCGATCAGATCCGCGCCGGCACACCGATAACCATTACCGACCCGCATATGACGCGCTTCATGATGACGCTCGACGATGCCGTGGAGCTGGTCCTGTACGCGTTTCAGAATGGCAATCCAGGCGACATCTTTGTTCAGAAGGCGCCCGCCGCGACCATCGCGGCGCTGGCCCAGGCGATGTGCAAGCTGATCGGCGTCCCCGAACATCCGGTCAACGAGATCGGCACACGTCACGGCGAGAAGCTGTTTGAGGTGCTGCTAAGCCGCGAGGAGATGGCGGCGGCGGAGAATCTGGGTGACTATTTCCGGGTTCCGCCCGACCTTCGCGATCTCAACTATGGCAAATATGTCGAGCAGGGCGAAAAGAAGATTTCGCAGGCCGAGGAATATAATTCGCACAACACGACGCGCCTCGACGCAGAGGGCATGACGGCGCTATTGCTGAAGCTTCCCTTCATGCAGGCAATGGCGCGCGGCGACAGCATCGCGCCCGAGGAGTGACATGAAAATATTAGTGACGGGTGCCAGTGGCTTCATTGGCAAGACATTGCTGGTCCGACTGGCCGAAGAGCAGGGGTTTGAGTTCGATTGTTTCACGCGCGCCGACGACGCGGTATCGTTGTCGGCTAAGGTCGCCGCTGCCGACGCTATCGTCCATCTCGCGGGCGAAAACCGACCCGCTGACCCCGCCGCCTTCATGCAGGTGAACGGCGACCTGACCGCGAACCTGTGCGACGCGGTGCGCGCGGCGGGGCGCCCCATCCCCTTGCTGTTTGCCTCGTCGATCCAGGCTGAAAGCGACAATCCCTATGGCGACAGCAAGCGCGCGGGCGAAGAGGCCATCGCACGTCTGGCCGAGGTGCCGGGGCAGACCTGCACGATCTTTCGGCTACCCAATGTGTTTGGCAAATGGTGCCGGCCCCACTATAATTCGGCCGTCGCAACCTTCTGTCACAACATCGCCCGCGGCGAGGCGATCCGGGTCGACGATCCCGCCGCGCCGCTCACGCTCGTTTATGTCGACGATGTGGTTGAGACGATGCTGGCGACGCTTCGCACCGCGTCGCCGGGACTGCATTGGGGCACGGTCGACCCGGTCTACCAGGCCACCGTGGGCGAAGTCGCCGACCTGATCCGCGCCTTTCACGACAGCCGCGCCACGCTGACGACCGAGCGCGTGGGAACGGGGTTGGTCCGCGCGCTTTATTCGACCTATGTCAGCTATCTGCCGACCGAGGCGTTCAGCTACGCGGTGCCGGTGTATAGCGACGCACGCGGTGTCTTTGTCGAGATGTTGAAGACACCCGACAGCGGGCAATTCTCCTTCTTCACGGCGCACCCCGGCATCACCCGCGGCGGCCATTATCATCACAGCAAGACCGAAAAATTCCTGGTCATCAAGGGGCGCGCGCGCTTTGGTTTTCGCCACATCCTGACCGACGAGTTTTTCGCGCTGGACACATCGGGCGAAGAACCGCGGATCGTCGAGACAGTCCCCGGTTGGAGCCACGACATCACCAATGTCGGCGACGACGAAATGGTCGTCATGCTGTGGGCGAACGAGATATTCGATCGCGATCGTCCCGACACCATAGCGCGGAGCGTCTGAAGCCATGACCAAGCTGAAGGTAATGACCGTCGTCGGAACGCGGCCCGAAATCATCCGCCTGTCGCGCGTGCTCGCGAAGCTCGATCAATATTGCGATCACACACTGGTCCACACAGGCCAGAATTATGATTATGAACTGAACGGGATTTTCTTCGACGATCTCGGCATCCGCAAGCCCGACCATTTCCTAGAGGCGGCGGGGGCCAGCGGTGCCGAAACGATCGGACGGGTGATCATCGCGGTCGACAAGCTGCTCGAACAAGAACGCCCCGACGCGTTGTTAGTGCTCGGCGACACCAACAGCTGCACCGCGGTCATCCCCGCCAAGCGGCGCAAGGTCCCGACCTTTCACATGGAGGCCGGCAATCGCTGTTTTGACCAGCGCGTGCCCGAGGAGATCAATCGGCGGATCGTCGACCATACGGCCGACATCAACATGACCTACAGCGACATAGCGCGCGAATATCTGCTGCGTGAAGGACTGCCGCCCGACATGGTGATCAAGACCGGCAGCCCAATGTTTGAGGTTCTGAGCCATTATCGCGCGAAGATCGACGGGTCGGACGTTCTCGACCGGCACGGGCTGCGGGTAGGGGAGTATTTCCTGGTCAGCGCCCATCGCGAGGAAAATATCGAACCCGACGCCAGCTTTGGGCGGCTGGTCGAGACGCTGAATGCGGTCGTCGCGAAATTTGGCCTGCCGGTGATCGTGTCGACCCACCCGCGCACGCAAAAACGCATCGACGCCGCGGGCGTGCAGTTCGGCGAGCGGGTTCGCTTGCTGAAGCCGCTCGGTTTTTCGGATTATAACCAGCTGCAAATGTCCGCGCGCGCAGTGTTGTCGGATAGCGGGACGATCAACGAAGAAGCCTCGATCCTCAACTTTCCCGCGCTCAACATCCGCGAAGCGCATGAGCGCCCCGAAGGCATGGAGGAAGCCGCGGCGATGATGGTCGGCCTGTACCCCGCACGCGTACTTCAGGGACTTGATATCCTCGCCGACCAGCCACGCGGCGACGACCGGTTGATCCGGCTTGTCGGCGATTATGCAATGCCCAACGTCTCGGACAAGGTCGTCCGCATCCTCCACAGCTATGTCGATTATGTGAATCGCATCGTGTGGAAGACATATTGATCGCCAGCCCATGCGCGTTGCGATCGTTGCCGATGTCTTTCCGCCGCTCAGGTCGTCGGGCGCCGTGCAGTTGCGCGACCTGTCGCGCGAGTTTGTTCGGCAGGGACATCAAACAACGGTGCTCGTCGCCAGCCCCGACCTGAAGTCCGCCTTTCGCATCGACGAGCAGGATGGCGTCACCATCGCGCGCCTGCGATCACCAAAAACTAAGGATGTCGGTTATGTCCGGCGCATGGCGGGCGAGTTCCTGATGCCGTTCGCGATGAAGCGAAATTATCGCAAGTCGCCGATCGCGGGCCGCCCGTACGATGCCGTCATTTGGTATTCGCCGACGATATTCCTCGGCCCGATCGTTCGCTGGCTGAAACGGCGCAACAATTGTACCTCCTACCTGATCGTTCGCGATATTTTTCCGCAGTGGGCCGCCGATATGGGGCTGATCTCGCGCGGTCCGGCGTTCCAGTTGCTGGACCAAGTGGCACGCTATCAATATCGCAGTGCAGATGTGATTGGTGTGCAGACGCCGGGCAACCTCAGCTTCTTTGACGATTTTCGCACGGCGCACTCCGAATGTCAGCTTGAAGTCCTGCAGAACTGGCTGGGCGACGCCCCTGATCGGGGATGCAGCATCGATCTTGAGGCGACGAAACTCGCGGGCCGCCGGATCTTTGTTTACGCCGGCAACATGGGCGTGGCACAGCAAATGGACAAGCTCCTCGATTGCGCCGTGGCGATGCGAGACCGCGATGATATCGGCTTTCTGTTTGTCGGACGAGGCAGCGAGGCGGGTCGGCTGAGCCAATTGGCGGCGGAGCGCAGCCCCGACACCATCCTTTTTCACGACGAAATCAGTCCCGACGAGATTCCGGGACTCTATTCCCAATGCAATGTGGGCCTAATCTGCCTCGACAGCCGGCACCGCACCCACAATATTCCGGGGAAATTCCTGACCTATATGCAAGCAGGCCTGCCGGTTCTCGCCAGCATCAACGACGGCAACGACCTGCAGAAGATGGTCGAAACGCGGAATGTCGGGCGCGTGTCGGTCGCCGCAGACGGCGCCGATCTGCCGGGCCTAGCGAGTGCATTGATCGAGCGCGAGCTTGCCGATCCGGCGATCGCCGATCGTTGCCGCGCCTTGTCGAACGAGCTCTTCTCGGCGCGCGCGGCGGTCGGTCAGATCCTCGACGCGGTGACGCAGCGATGAAGTCGATCGACGAGGAACTGATCGCCGACATTGGCCGGCAGGCGGCGGAGTCGACGCGGCGGCGCCAGCACCATAATCTGCATGCCGATTATAGCGACCCCTGCCAGCGTCTGCTCAATTTTCTGTGGCACGACAGCTATATTCGCCCGCACCGCCATGCCGCCGATCCAAAGGAAGAAACGCTGATTGCCTTGCGGGGCGAAATGGGCTGCCTGATCTTCAATGCTGTGGGCGGGATCACCAGTCGCATCCGCCTTGTCGCGGGAGGCGACTGTCCAGCAGTGATCATCGAGCCGGGCGAGTGGCACAGCGTTGTGGCGCTCAGCGGATCGGCGGTGTTGCTCGAAACCAAAGCTGGACCGTTTGATCCCGCGGCGGCAAAGGAGCCGGCGCCCTGGGCTGTCGACGAAACGGCACCGGGTGCGGGGGCATATCTGCAGTCGCTGCAGCGACTGTTCGATTAAGAGCCGTTTGCCGGCGATTCCGATTTCGCAGCGAGCGCCGTCTTGATAGACGCATTTTTGGCGGGAACAAGCTTCATATCGCTGATCCGCATGGCAGCGTCAACCTGAGTGTCAGCGCCCGAAATATCGATAGTCAGCAATTGGGCCGGGCAGGATGGGGGCACTGCGAACAGGAACTGGTTTTCGCGCGCCTTGATTGTCGTGCTCGACGAACGGTTCCATTGGCCTGGTCCTTTGTTGCACAGCAGGTTGACGCTGACCGATCCGCCGCCGTTCATCCCGCTGAGATCGGCGTCGCCGGTCCAGCGATAGGTCCCGGGGCGCAGGAAAAGCAATTTGCGGGCGGCAATGCCGCTGCGACCGGGAATGGCTAAGCCTTCAATGCTGACGTTGCCGTCCTCGACGTCGCCAAATCCCTGAACATCACCGTGGTTCATCGTCTCCCACCCGAAGGGTGGAAAGCGGAAGGTATTGGAGGGACGGCCAAAAGAGATCGACGTAAGTGTTCTGGCGCTCGTGCCGGGCAGTTTCAGATAGAGCAGGCGTGCGTCTTCAATTGGTCCGCGATCAACCAGCGCGCCGAGCAACTCGCTTGCGGTTGGCTCATCGAGTACGCCCGGCGACAGCGGCATCAACTGAATCAAGGTCCGCGACAGAAACTCGGGCCGCTGCAGCCTGACGTTATATTGGATGAATGGCTTCAGCCAAGGCGGCTGATTCCGAACGTAGGGAATGAAGACTTTCCGGAATTCAGCGTCGGCAAGTGCGGTGCCAAGCGCGGCATAGGCCGCCTCGCGTGTTTCAGCCTGGGTCCGGATGACGATGTCGATCGCCCGCAGCCCCTCCCGCGGTTTATCAGTACGCAGATAGTCATCCATCAACCAAAGCTGGCCGGGCGTGTCGCGGTGCGATAGCTTTGCCGACATCTGGACGAACTTGCGGCCCTTCGCGACGTCGCCCGTCGTGGCATAATAGACACCGAGTTGACGCAGCGCGCGCGATGACAATGGTTCGCTGCGCAGGGCCGCGATGCTGTTTGCGCGCGCGTTTTTTAGAAAAGCGGTCTTGGTCTTTTTTGCCGCAGCCTTGTCGGTCATGTTCATCAGCGCCTGCGCCGAATCTGGGTCCAGCCGCAAACCGCGCTCCGGCGAAAATTTGCTGAACAGCGTGCTCGCCGAATTGGCCCATGCCGCATAGGTGAGCGAGAGCGTGGCAATTGTGATGGCGACGATACGAAGCATGGGGGCCTTTGGATCTAGCGATTGCTGTGGAAAACTATGCCGGAAGAAGCGAGTGTTGTCGCGTTTGGGTGGTTGCCGATTATTTTGCGCCGAAGCCGTTAAAAACGACGGCAATCGTGCGAACGATGATGATGACGTCGATCCAGTACGAAAAATGTTTGACGTAGAAAAAATCATACTGAAGCTTGGTATGAATGTCCTCAAGTTCGGTCACATGGCCTTGATTGACCTGCGCCCAACCGCTGATCCCCGGGCGCACGATATGGCGATAGGCGTAAAATGGGATTTTGCTGCCGTACCATTCGGACAGAGGCAAGGCTTCGGGTCGCGGACCGATCCAGCTCATGTCGCCGCACAAGATGTTCCAGACTTGGGGGAGTTCGTCGATTCGGGTTCGGCGCAGCCATTTGCCAGGGCGCGTGATACGTTCGTCGTCGGTGGTCGTCATCGCTGCGCGAACGTCACGGCTCCGGTCGTCCGCCGCGCTGTCAGCGGGACGCATGGTCCGGAATTTGAGCACCTTGAAACGCTTTGCGCGAAAGCCGACGCGGTCCTGGCGGAAAAAGACGGGGCCCGGCGAATCTAGCTTAATAGCAATCACCGCGATCAGGAACACCGGCGCGAGAAGGGGCAGCGCGATGATCGCGCCGATCAGATCGGCCGCGCGTTTCACACCGTGATAGCTGTTGCTGGGGATCAACGAACCCAGAACATTTTCCGACAAATGGTCGATCTGGACGCGACCGGTCAGCGCTTCCAGAACCTGCTTGTAATGAAAGATCGGGACGCCTTCCAACGCGGCCTCGGCCATGCGGCGTTCCCACGCATCATTATGGTCGTAATGTAAATCGGCGACCACAATCGCTGCGGCGGGCAGCGGGGCGTCGGGAGTCGCCCAGACATGCGAATGGCAATCGCGGAGGCGCGTAATCGCCGATGCATGGCCGCCAGGCACGACATAATGAACGGGATTGGCCGACTGTTTCAGCATCGCGGCGATCGCATATTGAACCGCCACCGAACTAGTGAAACACAGAAACAGGATCGCGTTGCTGTATGGTTCGCGTAAAATTAGCAGTGCCGCCACGACGATGCCATAGGCTGAACCAAAGACCGGCAGGATGGTACCGGCATGTGACACCCCCGGATATCGGATCATGCGGGTCAGGACGATGACCCCCGCAATCGCCGCGCCTGCCGACAAGGTAATCGTAAATTGCGCGATGTCGCGCGCCGCCATCGCCGACGGATACAAGACGCCATAGACCAGAAGCGGGACTATCACTCCAAACAGCAGCGTCAGCGCGACTTGCAATGTGCCATGGGCCAAGACCGTCGATCGTGAGGGTGCGTGCGCGTGGTTGGACACGACAGAGCTATGTATCAACCCCACCGTCTATCTCCGGACGACAATATTTGCATAGCAAAAGCCAAGGTAAACGTTCCAGCGAGTTTCCGAACATCTCAACAGGCCTGATGGTCAAGCGCCATCAAGAACCGAGAGCTACGAAAGTTCTTATCGCGCGCTCCTTAGGGCTCACCGGCGTGCGATACAATGGAATTATAGTCTATTCGGGTGGCATTGAACCGGCGGTTTTCCGGTTTGGCAGGTGACATTCGACCAAGAGGAGATGCCTACGTCGATCGGAGTGGTCGGTGCAATGCTCAGATCGCGCGCGATATCGTCGATGTCGGCAAGCGTCTGATAGACGTCGCCGTCCTGCATCGGCGGCATATTGATCTCGCCCTGCGCCCGTACGCCCGTTAGATCGCGCCGATCAGATCAATCAACTGTTCGGGCGGGTATTGCTGACATTATAAAAGCGGAGAGGCGTGGCGAACCCGCTCGGCTTGATCTGGTCGTCGTCGCGAGGCGCGTGAATGAGTGCCAGCAGGAAGCCGGCGACGATATCGTCGATGGTAACGTCGCGCCGCATATCGCTCTGATTATCCACGTCGATTGAGCAGCCTTTGAGAAACGTTTCATTGAATTTCCATGCCGCCGCGTCCGGCTCTGACGTGGATGTCGCGCAAGCCGTCCATTCGTCGTTGTTATCGAGTGCAGCGAGATGCGCCGCGCGAGATTGACAACGTGGATATAATCGCGCTCCTCGGCGCCATCGCGGGTCGGATACTCGTCGCCGGAAATGGACAGCTTCGCACGGCGTAGAATCGAAACCTGTGCTCCGAAGGGCATCAGACTACTGAGCGTATCTTGCGGATCTTCGCCGATCCGGCTCGATTCACGCGCGCCCACCGGGTTGAAATATTCGCGCAGCACTGCCGATGTGCTGGGCGCGAGTGGCGATCCAGCCGCGGCTCATCCCTTCAGTCATCGCCTTCGTTAGGCCATAGAGATTAGTCGGCGCAGTCGGGTGGCCCTCGTCGAAGGGACGATATTGCGCTTCGTCATAAATCGTTACCGACGATGAAAAGTCGATTCGGCGACAGCTCGCTGCATCCATCGTGACGGGCAGGTCCATCGTGCCGGTAACGTTGGTCTGATAGTAAAGCAGCGGGACCTCATTGGATTAGCCGACGGCTTTCTGTCCGCGAATTTTATAGCGTTGGGTTTGAAGGCGAAACACACTTGGTGGATCGCGGATGTCGCCGTCGACCTCGACCATGTCGCGATTGGTGAGTTGGCGAACCCGTGTAAGCGGCACGGGCGAACTGTTGCAATAATTGTCAAAAACGTAAACCTCGTGCCTCGTGCCTCGTGCCTCGTGCCTCGTGCCTCGTGCCTCGTGCCTCGTGCCTCGTGCCTCGCGCCTCGCGCCGAGCCACTGGTCCAGCATGTGTCTGCCGATATAGCCCGCACCGCCGGTTTGAAACCTTCATTACTTTGCTTCTTAGCCGCGTGGCCGCGGATGTTCTTGCGCGTATCCAGCCTGAATGTCGGAAAATGCCGGTTGTCTGTGCTCGCCGCGGGCAATTGTTGGCGCCTAAATCTTGCAATCGCGAAGATAAGGCTCGACATAGTGCTATGGTTTTTGCGTTCGACAACAGCTTTCACGACCATATGGAGGGCTTCTACGCCCCCGCCGAAGCCGTGACGCCGTCGGCGCCCGCGCTTCTGGCTTTCAACCATCCCTTGGCGAAGCGACTGGGGCTCGACGTCGACAGCGCCGACATGGCAGAGCCAGTGCGAATATTGTCGGGGCAGGGGCTTCCCGACGGCGCTAACCCGCTCGCGCTTGCCTACGCCGGTCATCAGTTCGGGCATTTTTCGCCGCAACTCGGCGACGGCCGTGCGCTGCTTCTGGGCGAAATCATTGCTCCGGACGGCGCGCGGTTCGACGTCCAGTTGAAAGGGTCCGGACCGACTGCCTTTTCGCGCAATGGTGATGGCAAGGCCGCGATCGGCCCGGTGCTGCGCGAATTCCTCGTGTCTGAAGCGATGGCGGCGATGGGCGTCCCGACGACGCGGGCGCTCGCCGCCGTTGCGACGGGGGACCGCGTTCAGCGCGAGCGCGCGCATCCCGGCGCGGTGCTGACCCGCATCGCGAGCAGTCACATCCGCGTCGGAACCTTCCAGTTTTTTGCCGCGCATTTCGGTGCGGACCATGTTGTCCAGCTCGCCGACTATAGCATTCGCCGCCATTTCCCCGACCTGGTGGAAGCCGCCAACCCGTCGCTCGCGCTCCTCGATCGCGCTATCGGCCTGCAATGCGAACTGGTCGCACAGTGGTTGGGAGTGGGCTTCATCCACGGCGTCATGAACACCGACAATGTCGCGATCAGCGGCGAGACGATCGATTATGGCCCTTGCGCCTTCATGGATCGCTTTGCCGTAAACACGGTCTTCAGTTCGATCGACGCCAACGGGCGCTATGCCTATGGCCGTCAGCCGCAGATATTGCACTGGAACATGGCGCGTTTTGCCGAGGCTTTGCTCCCCGCGATCCACCGGGTGTCGCCCGGCGATGTCGACGCGGCGAAGGCATTGGTCGATGCGATTCCCGTCCGTTTCCGCGCGATATGGCACACGCGGGTCCGGGAAAAGCTGGGGCTGGCCGGCGAGGGCGCCGACGACGGCGAACTCATCGATACGCTCTTCGACGAACTTGAAGAACATGAGGTGGATTTCACCTCCTTCTTTCGTGCGCTCGCCATGCTGCTGCGCGGCGACGGCGCGATGCTCGAAAGCCTGCTTCCCGCCCCCGACGCGATGGCGCCGTGGATCGCCCTGTGGTGGGAGCGGATCGCGCACGAGGCAACGGGGCCGCTGGAACATGCCGCCGCGATGGACGCGGTAAACCCGCTCTACATCCCGCGCAATCATCTGGTCGAAGCCGCACTGGACGCCGCCGAGGCGGGCGACCTCGCGCCGTGGCTCGAATTGCTCGAGGTCGTGCGCGATCCCTATGCGCTGCGTCCGGGGCACGAACGGTTCGCCGCGCCGGCCCTGGCCGACGCCGGTCCTTACAAGACCTTCTGCGGCACCTGACGCCCCACGGTTGAGCCGCTGCGCCGCAATTGCTAGGGACGGCGCCACATCGATCAGAGGATAAGTCATTGCCCCCAGCAAATGAGCCGCATGCGCCGTCCATCAAAATCACAGTCGTCGGCACGGGCTATGTCGGTATTTCCAATGCCATCTTGCTGGCGCAGCGCAATGAGGTGATCGCGCTCGACATCGATGCGCGCAAGGTCGAGCAGATCAACGCGAAGCAATCGCCGATCGCCGATCCCGAGATCGAGGATTATCTCGCGAACAAGCCGCTGAACCTGATCGCGACGACCGATCGCGGTGCGGCTTATTCGGGCGCCGACTTCGTCATCGTCGCGACGCCGACGGACTATGATCCCGACACCAATTATTTCAATACGCAGACGGTCGAGAGCGTGATCGCCGACGCGCTGGTGAAGGCGCCGGGCGCGCTGATCATCGTCAAATCGACTGTGCCGGTGGGCTTCACAGAGCGGATGCGAGCCGAGCATGGCAGCGACGCGATCGTCTTTTCGCCGGAGTTCCTGCGCGAGGGACGCGCGCTCTACGACAATCTCTATCCCTCGCGCATCATCGTCGGCAATACGCACCCGCGCGCGGCCGAATTCGCGCGCCTGTTGCTCGAAGGCTCGCTCAAGCCCGAGGCAGAGATTTTGCAGACGGGCAATACCGAGGCCGAGGCGATCAAGCTGTTCGCCAACACCTATCTTGCGATGCGTGTCGCCTTCTTCAACGAACTCGATACCTATGCGGCATCGCACGGCGTGGATTCGCGCCAGGTGATCGAGGGTGTGTGCCTCGATCCACGGATCGGGCAATTCTACAACAATCCGTCCTTTGGCTATGGCGGCTATTGCCTGCCCAAGGACACCAAGCAGATGCTCGCCAACTATCAGGAAGTGCCGCAGAATCTGATCCAGGCGATCGTGTCGTCGAACACGACGCGCAAGGATTTCATCGCGTCCGAAGTGATCAAGCGCGCCCCGCGCGTCGTCGGCATTCACCGCCTCGCGATGAAGGCGGGATCGGACAATTTCCGCGCCAGCAGCATATTGGGCGTGATGAAGCGGGTGAAAGCGAAGGGCATCGAGGTCATCGTCTATGAACCTCTGGTCGAGGAGGACCGCCTGTTCAACTCGCGCGTGATCCGCGACCTTGCCGCATTCAAGGCCGAGGCTGACGTCATCATCGCGAACCGCGTGACCGACGACCTCGCCGATGTCGCGGACAAGGTTTACAGCCGCGACCTGTTCGGCGCCGATTCCTGACTTTCCTCCATCGCCGCAACTCGCCGCATCGCCGGGAACTGTCCCATTGTCGGAGAGTTAGCTTATCAAATGGGGAGAAACGGGTTGCACAGCTATATCTCGCAAGCCACAAGTGCGCATCGGTGGCCAGCAGATGAAAAAATCTGAAAATTCCTGTGTATCGTCAGGCCGTCGATCCTCGCGGATGCGGCCGCTATTGATCGCTGCACCCTCCTTTCTTTGCCTCGCCTGGGCCGGTGCTGCCCATGGGCAGCAAGTCGAACCGCCGCAGGTCGTCCGGACCGTCGACACCGCCAAGACCGACCCGATCACAGCGCCATCGCCGCCGCCGCCTGATGCCGTGCTGCCCGAAGTGGCGCCGATCATCGAGGACGAGGAGTTCGAGAAGGCGATTCCGCCGATCAGCGCCGAAGACGACGCCGAACTCGACCGCCCGCTGGAATCGATCGCCGATTTCGAAAAGCGCCAGGCGGCCGAGGCCGCGAAGGGTGCGAAACCGGCGGCCGAGGGAAACGCAGAAGCGACGGTCGAGACACAGCCGCCGCAGGTGGATGGCGTTGCCGTGCCGGCGCTGGCCGACGGCGATACCGTCGAAGCGATCGGCGACGCTCCCATAAGCGACAGCGAGCTTGCGGCCCCGCTTCCGCCGCTCGAAAATTTCGATGTCGAACCGGTGCAGTTTGCCGAGGCCGAGGATGACAAGGACAATGTCAGCATCGCCTATACCGTTCAGGTGAACGGCCTCGATGCCGCCGATGACAGCACCGATGTCGACCTCGCCGACCTGTTCGGCGATTTGTCGGCGCTTTATGATGGCGATGGAAAGGCCGATAACGCGGCGATGATCCGCGCGCGCCTCACCGCCGATGGCGAGTTGATGCAGCGCGTGCTGGCGTCCGAAGGCTATTATGATGCGATTGTCGATACGCGTATCGACCGCGGCGAGCGTCAGGAAGGGCAGGAACGCCAGCCCCGGTCGATCACCGCGGTGATCGATGTGAAGCCCGGCAAGCGCTACACGCTGGCGGACATCATCATCAACGCGGCGCCGACGGTCCCGCCGACGCTGATCGCCGACAATTTCCCGCTCGCCGTCGGCGAGCCGATCGTTGCGCAGCGGATACAGGGCGCCGAAGCCGCGATCGCGCTCAAGCTGCCGCAAGAAGGCTATCCCTTTGCCAAGGTCGGGCAGCGCGACATATTGCTCGATGGCGCGACGGGCGACGGCGTCTACACCTTGCCCGTCGATATCGGGAAACGATCGCGCTTTGGCGGGATTGAGACGACGGGCGAACTCGCTTTCGAGGCCGAGCATGTCGAGGTGCTCGCGCGCTTCAAGCGCGGCGACCTCTACGACAGCCGCATGGTTGACGACCTTCGACAGGCACTGGTCGCAACCGGGCTGTTCGCGACCGTCGCCGCCGAACCGCAGCCGACGGGCGAAAGCGCGGGCGACGATACCGAATATGTGACGATGCTGGTGACCCAGCAGGCCGGCCCGCCGCGCACGCTGGCCGCCAGCGCAGGCTATGGCACCGGCGAAGGTATCAGGCTCGAAGGCAGCTGGACGCACCGCAACCTGTTCCCACCCGAAGGGGCGCTGACCTTCCGCGGTGTGTTGGGCACGCAGGAGCAGGGGATCGGGGCGACGCTACGCCGCTCGAACGCCGGCCGGCGCGACCGTACCATGGAGCTCGTCACCGAGGTCAAACGCAGCAACTATGATGCATTCAATGCGATTACGGGCCGCGTCGGCGTGCGCGTCAGCTATGATTCGACGCCGATCTGGCAGAAGAAATTCACCTATGCCTATGGCGCCGAGCTGATCGCGACGCGCGAGGATGATTATGATTTCACGACAGGCGAACGCTCGTACGATTTCTACACCATCCTCGGGCTGACGGGGCAGGTCGGGATGGACCGCACCGACAGCCTGCTCGACCCGACGAAGGGCTTTCGCATCACGTCGCTGATCCAGCCCGAAGGTTCGCTCGCCGGGAGCTTCTCGCCTTATGCACGGCTGCGGACCGACATCAGCGGTTATTATCCGGTGACCGACAGCATCGTGCTGGCGGGCCGCGTACGCGTCGGGTCGATTCTCGGCGCGGCGCGCGAGCGGCTAGCGCCGTCGCGGCGCTTCTATGCGGGCGGAGGCGGCTCGGTGCGCGGCTTCGGCTATCAGGAACTCGGGCCGAAGGATCCTAACAACGATCCGATCGGCGGCCGCAGCGTCGCCGAGGCGGCATTCGAGACGCGCTATCGTTTCGGCAATTTCGGCGTCGTCGGCTTTGTCGATGCCGGGCAGGTTTATCGCTCATCGGCGCCGACCTTCCAGAATCTGCGTTTCGGCGCGGGGATCGGCGCGCGCTATTATACGAACTTCGGCCCGATGCGCTTCGACATCGCGACCCCGATCGGGCGCAAGCCGGGTGAGGCGCGCGTCAGCGTCTATGTTTCGATCGGGCAGGCGTTCTGATGGCGGACGACGCGCCTTTCGCCGAAGAGGGAGCCGCGCCGGCGAAAGCCTCGAGCTCGTGGCCGCTCACCATATTGCGTTGGGTCGGGCTGACCCTGCTCGGGCTTGTGCTGCTGTTTGCACTGTTCCTCGTCGGGCTCAACAGCGACGCCGGACGGCGTTTCGTCGTCACCCAGATCGAGAAATATGAATTCGAAAACGGGATGAAGATCGGCATCGGCCGGCTCGACGGGTCGCTCTATGGCCAGATGATCATCCGCAATTTCACGCTGTCCGACACCAAGGGTGTGTTCCTCGCATCGCCCGAGGTCAGGGTCGACTGGCGGCCGATCCGCTATCTCGCCAATCATGTCGACGTCCGCTCGGCCACCGCCGCGACGATGACGATGCGCAAACTGCCCGAGTTCAAGGTCGTTCCCGACACCGGCGAGCCGCTGCTCCCCGATCTCGACATCGACGTCGGGCTGGTGCGTGTCGATCGTTTCGTTTTCGAGCCCCCGGTGGCGGGCGAGCGCCAGATTGCGAAATTGAACGGCAAGATCGCGATTGCCGACCGCCGCGCGCAGGTTACCGCCAATGCCGAAACGATCGCGGGCGGCGGCGGACAGGGCGATGCGCTGAAACTGGTGCTCGACGCGGTTCCCGAGGCGAACCGGCTCGGGGTCAAGCTCGACGTCACCGCGCCGCAGGGCGGCGTGCTCGCAGCGATGGGCGGGTTCAAGGAAACGCTGACCGCGAAGCTCGACGGACGCGGCGACTGGAAAGCATGGAACGGCAATCTGACTGCGAACCTCGGCGCGGCGCCGCTCGCGCGCGTCGCGCTGACCGGGCGCGACGGCACCTTTGCCGCAAAGGGGACGGCGCGGGCCTCGCGGTTGCTGACCGGGCCGATGACCGAGATATTGGGCACCGAAACCGCGATCGACCTGACCGCACGGCTTCAGGAGCGCAACGCCGCGATCGACGGGCGGCTGTCCTCCGATGCCGCGCAGCTCGGGATCAGCGGCGGCATCGACCTTGGCAACAGCCGCTATGAAGGGCTGAAACTCGCGGCCAATATCCTCCGCCCGAGTGCGATTGCGCCGGCGGTACGCGCCAACGGCCTGCGCGCGACGGCGACGCTCGACGGCGCGTTCGCGTTGCCAACGGTGGAATATCAGGCGAATGCCAACAGCCTCGCGTTCAACGACATTGTCGTCGAGGGGATCAGCCTCGCGGGCAAGGCGCGCGTCGATGCCGACCAGATCGTCATTCCCGTCGCGGGCAGGGCCACGCGCATTCGCGGACTCGATACCGTCGCCGGCGGTACGTTGGTGTCGGTCCGGCTCGACGGCGACCTTGCGTACAGCAATGGCCGCATCCTCAGCGACAATCTGCGCCTGCGCTCGCCGCGTATCGATGCAAAGGCGATCATCATCGCCGACCTCAACAAGGGTTTCTACACCGGCGCGATCGACGGGCGGATCAACGATTATCGCATCGAGAGCGTCGGCATTTTCGACATCGACACCGATGCCGATTTGAAGACCGCGCCGCGCGGCGGGTTCGAGATCGTCGGCCGCGTCCGCGCGCGTTCGACCAAATTGTTCAACTCGGGCGTGCGCGATTTCCTCGGCGGCAATGCGACCGCGTCGAGCGACGTGCGCTATGGCACCGATGGTATGATCCGTTTCGCCAATCTGCGGATGTCGGCGCCGCGGCTGCGGGTCACGGGCGGGCAGGGAAGCTATGCGCCCAACGGCCAGATCCGTCTGACGGCGCGGGCGAATTCGACCGACTATGGCCCCGTCGGGGTCCAGCTTGCCGGGACGATCAGCGACCCGCGCGCGGTGGTGACCGCTTCACGGCCGGGGCTCGGCATCGGGCTCGCCAATCTGGTGGCCAAGATCAACGGCGCGAAAAACGGCTATCGCCTCGCGGCGACCGGCGACACTGATTATGGCCCGCTGTCGGCCGACGTCGTGCTGCGGACCGCGTCGGGACCGCTCACGATCGATGTCGAGCGCGGCGACCTGTCGGGGATCGGGTTCAACGGACGGCTGGTCAAGAGCGACGCGGGACCCTTCGTCGGCCAGCTCAACGCGTCGGGACAGGGGCTCGGCGGTCTCGTCCGGCTGACCGCTGCGGGGCAATATCAGGCCGCGGCGATCAACGTCCGCGCCAACGATGTCGTGCTTCCCGGTGCGGCGAAACTCGCGGTCGGTTCGGCGATCGTCGATGCCGATGTGACGCTCTACGACACGCCGCATATCGTCGCCGATATCCAGATCGCCGACACGCAAATCCGCGACTATGACATCGCGGTTGGGCGCGTGAAGATCGACTATCGGGGCGGCAGCGGCAAGGCGCAGGCATTGGTCGAGGGCACCAGCGGCGTGCCGTTCCGCATCGCCGCCAACGCCGACCTCCAGCCCAAGCTCTGGCGCGCGGCGGTGCAGGGGCGCGCGACCGGGATCAATTTTCGCACGACAACGCCCGCGCGCATCATCCCCGGGGCCGACGGCTACGAACTTTTGCCGACGAACATCACCCTCGGCCGTGGCAGCCGCGCGCGGATTGCGGGGCGCTTCGGCGACGGCATCATGCTCCAGAGCCGGCTCGAACGCGTCAACATGGCGATCCTCAACGCAGTCTATCCCGACATGGGGCTCGGCGGCCGCGCGACGGGCAGCCTCGATTTCGAGCAGGCCAATTCGGACAGCTTTCCGCGCGCCGACGCGCGGCTAACGATCACCGACTTCACCCGCACCACCGCGGCGTCGGTCAGCCAGCCGGTCGACGTCAATTTCGCGGGCAAGCTCCTCGCCGACGGCGGCGAGGCGCGCGCGGTGATGCGCAAGCGCGGCAGCGTCATCGGGCGAATGCAGGCATCGCTACGCCCGCTCGGCCCCGGCGCGGGCGGCTGGACCGAACGGCTGATGGCGGCGCCGCTCGGCGGCGGCATCCGCTACAACGGCCCCGCCGACACGCTCTACTCCTTTTTCGGCCCGGCGACGCAGCATGTGTCGGGACCGATCGCGGTCGCCGCCGATTTTAGCTGCAGCGTGTCCGATCCGTGCCTGCAGGGCGTCGTTCGCGGCAAGGACATGGTCTATGAGAACCAGACCTATGGCACGCGGCTGACCAATATGGTCGTGAACGGCCGCTTCACCGGCAACCGGCTGGAGATCGAGCAGCTGACCGCGACCGCCGGTGAAGGCACCGTCCAGGCCAAGGGCTATATCAGCCTTGCTTCGGCCGACGGCTATCCGATGAACATCTCGGCGACGCTCGACAATGCGCGCCTCGCCAAGAGCGAGAATATCGCCGCGCGCGCGACGGGTAATCTGACGCTCGAAAAGGTCGCGGGGCAGACCGCGCTCCTGTCGGGCAGCCTTCGCCTTCCCGAAACGCGCTATCGAATCATTCGCGAGGGTGCCGCGCAGGTTCCGGTCCTGACCGGGGTGCGGCGCAAGCCGCCTGCGGGCCGCCAGCGGATCAGCGGCGACGGGCTTGCGGCGGTCGGCGGCAGCCTGTTCGATCTCATCCGCCTCGACATCGCGCTGAAAGCGCCTGACGAAATCTATGTTAGCGGCATGGGACTCGAATCCGAATGGAAGGCGGATGTCGTGCTGCGCGGAACGACGCAGGATCCGCGCGTCACCGGCGAAATCGAATTGGTGCGCGGTACGCTCGGCTTTGCAGGGCGCTCGTTCGAGCTTCAGGAGGGCAGGGTAACCTTCCCGACCGGCGAAGCCTTCGACCCCGCGATCCGCCTGCTCGCGAGCGACACGATCGAGACCGTTACGGTGAGCATCAGCGTCACCGGCCGCGCGAGCAATCCGCAGATCGCCTTCTCGAGCGTTCCCGGCCTGCCGCAGGACGAAATCGTGTCGCGCATTCTGTTCGGCGATTCGATCACGACGCTGTCGCCGTTGCAGGCCGTGCAACTCGCCTCGTCGCTCAACACGCTAAGTGGCACCGGCGGCGGATTGAGCCCGCTTGGTTCGCTCCAGTCGGCGACGGGGATCGACCGGCTGCGCGTGCTCGGCCCCGACGATACGGTCGGGCGCGGAGCGGCGCTGGCGGCAGGGCAATATATCACCAAGGACATTTATCTGGAGGTGATCACCGACGCGCGCGGCTATACGGCGACGCAGCTCGAAATCAGCCTGACCCCGGCGCTGTCGCTGCTCAGCCAGGCGGGCGGATCGGGCGGATCGAACCTCAGCATCCGTTACCGCAAGGATTATTGATGCGCGCCGCGGCCCTGCTCGTCCCGTTGCTGCTGCTCGCGGCGTGCAAGGACGAGCCGCGTTTCGAGGAACGCTACGACAAGGCCGCGAAGGAGATAGAGGCGCGCGCGAAGGCGATGGATGCCGACATCGCGAAATCCGACGCTGCCGCCGCGGCCGCATCGGAAGGCTTGCAACCCGCGGCCAAGCCGTCTAACGCGCCTCCGTCATCTGGGGAGTAGCCAGCCGTCGTTCGCGACGGGCCACCGTGTCAACATACTCGGCCGAGAGGTCGTGGTGCGGTGGAAGCGGGAGACCGCTTGGGCGAGACCAATGGCATCGACCTTCGTCCGGGCCGGGCGGCGGGTTTGATGTCTATTGGAATCGCGAAGCCGCTCGGCCCCGGAGTACCCCATGGAAGCCCTGTTCACCTCGACCGCCGTCGTTGCGCTCGCCGAAGTCGGCGACAAGACGCAGCTGCTCGCGATCCTGCTCGCAACGCGGTTCAATCGCCCGGTGCCGATCATTCTCGGCATTTTGGTCGCGACGCTCGCGAACCATGCGCTGGCGGCGCTGCTCGGCGCATCGGCCGCCGCTTTCCTTGACAGCCCGGTTTTCCGCTATGCAATCGGCCTGTCGTTTATCGCGATGGCGGCGTGGACGCTGATCCCCGACAAGTTCGAGGACGATGACGCGCCGAAGCCACGGTTCGGGGCGTTCCTGACGACGCTCGTCGCCTTCTTCCTCGTCGAGATGGGCGACAAGACGCAGGTCGCGACGATCGCGCTCGGCGCGCAATATCACGACATCGTCGCCGTCACCGCAGGCACCACGCTCGGCATGATGATCGCCAACGTCCCCGCGATCTTCCTCGGCCACGAACTGCTCAAGCGCGTCGATCTGGCGAAGGTTCGCAAGGTCGCTGCGGGCCTGTTCCTCGTGATCGGCCTGTGGGTGCTGGTGCAGACTGCTGGCTGGCTGAGCTAGTCGGCGTTGCGCCCGGCAAGGGTGCGCTCGAAATTCCAGCTCGACGAGCACATCGCGTCGAGGTCGCGCTCCGCCGTCCAGCCCAGTTCGCGCGCGGCGCGGTCGGGGCTGGCGAAGCAGCTTGCGACATCGCCGTCGCGGCGCGGCGCGATGCGATAGGGGATGCGGACGCCGTTCACGCGTTCGAACGCCTCGACCATGTCGAGCACCGAATAGCCCTGGCCGGTGCCAAGGTTCCATATCGACAGCGGCTGGTTGGCCTGCGCGATCGCGGCAAGCGCCGCGACATGGCCGTCGGCCAGGTCGACGACATGGATATAGTCGCGCACCCCGGTGCCGTCGGGCGTGTCATAATCGTTTCCGAACACCGACAGCTCGTTCAGCCGCCCGGCGGCGACGCGGCTGACGAAGGGCATCAGATTGTTCGGAATGCCGTTCGGATTTTCGCCGATCAGCCCGCTGTCGTGCGCGCCGACGGGGTTGAAGTAACGCAGGATCGCGATCCGCCAATCGGGATCGGCGGCGGCGACGTCGGCGAGCATTTCCTCGATCATCAGCTTGGTGCGGCCATAGGGGTTGGTCGCCGAGGTCGGGTGATTTTCGTCGAGGGGCAGATATTGCGGCTGGCCATAGACCGTGGCGCTCGACGAGAAGACGAGCGTCTTGGCGCCGCAATCGGCCATCGCCTCGAGCAGCGACAATGTGCCGCGGACATTGTTGTCGTAATATTTCATCGGCTCGGCAACCGATTCCCCGACCGCCTTCAGCCCGGCGAAATGGATGACGGCCTCGATCGCATGGTCCTGCATCACGCGGCGCAGCGCATCTCCGTCGCGGATATCTCCTTGGACGAGCGGAATCGGCTGGCCCGTGATCGCCTCAAGCCGCGCCATAACCGACGGGTCACTGTTCGACAGATTGTCGAAGCACACCACATGATGGCCCGCTGCCAGGAGCGGTGCTGCGACATGGCTGCCGATATAACCCGCACCGCCCGTCAGTAGAATATTCATTGCTCGATCATCTCCATGCGCGCGCAGCGACCGTCGCGGGTGGACCTATTCTATCCGCGACATCCTGCCAAATCATTGCCCGTCGGCCATGTGCCGCTTTTCGTGTAACCTTCGCGGGGATATCGGCGAACAGGTCATCAAACGCCGTCATCCGCTTTTATTAGGATCCGCCAATTGAGCATCGACGAACCTTCGCTGGCGCGCCTGATGGCCGCATCGCAGCGGGGGGACCGCGCGGCCTATCGCGCGTTGCTCGGCGATTGCCGTAAATGGCTCGCGCGCTACTTCGCGCGGCGGATCGCACCGCACCATATCGACGATCTAGTGCAGGAAACTTTGGTGTCGATGCATCGCAAGCTCGCGACATGGGATAGCAGCAGGACTTTCCTGCCATGGCTTGCGGCGATCGCGCGCTATCGCTGGATCGACATGCTCCGCCGCCAGCGCGACGAGGCCGAGCTGGGCGACAACGATGCCGCGGTCGGCGCCGGGGACGAGGCGGTGCACGCCAAGCTCAGCATCGACCATCTGCTGACGCTGCTTCCGCCGGGGCAGGCGCAGGCGATCACGCTGGTGAAGATCGAGGGCGCCTCGATCGCAGAGGCATCGCAGATTTCGGGGCAGAGCGAATCGCTCGTCAAAGTGAATATCCATCGGGGGCTCAAAAAGCTCGCCGAACTGATTGAGAGTGAGTGAGATGAAGGACGCATCGATCGACGATCTGATCGACGGCTTGGCAAGCGACCTGAAACCCGTGCGCCCGCGGCGCGTCGTGCGCGGGTCGCTGTGGGTCGCGGTCGGATGGCTGGGCGTCGGCGCCTTGCTGGTCGGGCTGTTCGGGAGGCGGCACGATCTCGCCACGGGCGTAATGCCGCCGCTTTCGATGCTCGCCTTCTGGTTGCTCGCCGCTGCGGGTGTCGCCGCTGTATGGAGCGCGCTGCGCATGGGGCTGCCCGGGGTCGGGCGCGACTATGGTGGCTGGCGCTGGGCGGTCGGGGCGTTGCTGGCGTTGCCGCTCGCGGCGCTGTTCGTGTTTTTCGGTGATGCGCATGGCCCCGCTGACACCGCGCGGCGCGGTTTCGACATACATTGCCTCGCGCAAGGCGTGGTTTCGGGGCTGGGCGTTGGGGCGGCGCTGTTCCTCTGGCTGAGGGCGAGTGCACCGACGTCGCCGACGCGCGCGGGCTGGGTGATCGGGGTTGCGGCGGGCGCGGCCGGGGCAACGATCATCGCGCTGCTGTGCTCGAGCGACGACCTTGTCCACATCACGCTCTGGCATGCGTCGGCGGTGCCGCTCTCGGCGATCGCCGGCCGGCTGATCCTGCCCCGCTTCCTGCGCTGGTAAGCGTCAGCCGAGCGGTATCAACATGCCAAGCGCCACCGCCGCGGTGGCGAGCCCCGTGACCAGTGCGCCCCTCGGCCAGCGTGAAAGCAGCAGCACGAGCGGCAGCCCGGCGATCGAGACCATGCCGATGAAGGCGACGGGCCCCTGATAGGGACCGAAGTCATGAACGGCGCGCCACGCCGCGAGAATGATCAGCACCGCGGCGAAGGCGCGCAAGGTTGCGACCGCCGGGAGCCCCTCGAACGCGACGTCCCGCCGCAACCGGTGGGTGCTCAATGCAAGGCACGCGAGCGCCGCATAGGAAAGAAGCGCAGGCTCAAGGCGCATCGACGGCCTCGCGCAAGGCACTGGCGGGGCGTGGCGCCGTGCGGGGTTTCCGTGCCGGGCGCAACGATATTTGCGCGGCCCGCCAGGCGCCGAAGCCAAGCAACGCGCCCGTCGCAATCATCGCGAGATCGAACGCGACGAACAACCAGTCGCCGTTCGCGAAAGACCGGAAAAACCCCCGATCGGTCGTGAGCGCGTTGACCAGCGGCAGCGCAACGAAAGCGACCGCCGCAATCGCCAGCGTTTCGGTCCAGGCGCGGCGGATCGGCCGCAAACAGGCCAGCGCCGCGAGCCCGAACCAGCTCCAGAACATGATGCTGACCTCGACGTCGCCACGCGCCGGCAGCGTCGCCGGCAGCAGGCGGTTGGCGAGCAGGAACGCCGCCATGCCCGCGGGAAGACAGGCGATCGCGCCGACGTTCAGCCGCTCGGCCAATCTTATTCCGAAGAAGGGCGCTGCGCCCGGACGCTTGCGCTTCACCGTCCACAGCATGAGCCCCGTGCCGACCATCGCCGTACCCGCGAGGCCGAGCAGGAAATAGGTCCAGCGCAGCACGGGGCCGGCGAAACTGCCCATGTGCAGACCGAGCATGACCCCGCTTGTCTCAGCCGCCGGGCCGGGAGGGGGGGATGCCGATAGCCGCCGGCCATCGACGCCCGAAAAGACGATCGATCCGCCGCGCGCATTGAGCCGGTCCTTCGCGCTCTGGAACAGGGTGACGGTGGCAGTCTCGTCATTCGGATTGCGAACAACCATCGTCGCGGGCCGGCCGCCGCCCCATTCTTCGGATGCCTTGGCGATAAGCGGCGCGACGGGCGTCAGCGCGGCAGGGCGCCCCGTTGCCTCGGCGTCGGGCTCGGCGCCGAAGACCGCGGCCTCGAAGGTCGCCGGGTCCTTGTAATTCGCCTGGATCGGCCAGGGCATATACATCGCCACCAGCGTGATCAGCCCGGTGTAGGTAATCATCGCGTGAAAGGGCAGGGCGATCACCGCCGATACATTATGCGCATCGAGCCAGCTGCGCTGCCCCTTGCTCCACCGCAGCGTGAAGAAATCGACGAAGATGCGCTTGTGCGTGATGACGCCCGAGATGATCGCCGTCAGCATCGCCATCGCACAGAGCCCCGCGAGCCAGCGCCCCCATGGATGCGGAATCTGGAGCTGGAAGTGAAAGCGATAGAAATGCTCGCCGCCGCGCGTGTCGCGCGCCGTCACTTCTTCGCCTGTCGCCGGGTCGAGCCGTAGTTCGGCGCGGCGCGGCGCCGGCTTTGCATTCGGATCGGGGTTCGGACGTTCGCGAATGAAGATGCGCGTTGCGGTCGTGCGCGCATCGGGCAGGGTGATGAACCATTGCTCGGCGGTCGGGGCGACCTTTTGCAGGTGCGCGACCGCGGTGTCCGCGGCGGTCGCGGCCGTGACCGGGCGCAGGTCGATCTCGGGCTGCATCCAGCGCGTGATTTCGGGCCGGAAATAGCTCGCGGTGCCGGTGAGGAACATCGCGAACAGGATCCAGCCCGCGAGCAGCCCGAGCCAGCCGTGAATCCACGCCATCGACTGGCGAACGCCCGTCGCCGCGTTCGATGCCGCTTTGCTCATAGCGCCGGTCCCAGCAGCCACAGGCATCCGACCGACCCGAAGGCGAGGCCCCAGATGGCGGCCGTGACGCGCGCAAGCCGCGTTTCATGGAAGGCCCAGAGGATGAGGCCGGCATAGACGAGGAAGGACAGCGTCATCGCCCATATCGTCGCCTCGGCGCGGTCGATCGGTGCGATCCGCGCGAGGAGCGAGACGAAGCCTGCCGTCGCGGCATAGCCGCCGACGATCGCGGTGAATGCCCGCGCAGCCATTCGGCCGTTCGCGATAGATGAGCCCGCCATTTTCCCCTTCATCGTCAATCGTCCGACTGCGGCTTGCCCTAAACAGATTATGCGACTAGCTGCAACTGCGAATCTGTAGCAATAGCAATAAGGGGTTATCATGAAGCCGAATTCGCGCGCCGTCGTGCGGTCGAATATGTCGCGCGCCGCGCTTGCCGCAGCGATGCTTGTGGGCGCGCAGCCCGCCTGGGCCGCCGAAGACGCGGTCGAGAGCGGCGGGGCAGGCGAGACGATCGTCGTAACCGGCCTCCGCGAAGCCAGCGTCTCGTCGGCGACCAAGACGGGAACCCCGCTGATCGAAACGGCGCAGACGATCACGGTGATCGACAGCGAAGAGCTGGAGCGGCGCAATGCGATCTCGCTCAACCAGGCGGTCGGCTATGTCGCCGGCGTCGCGGCGAACCAGCGCGGCGGCACGGTGTCGCGTTACGACCAGATGTCTCTGCGCGGCTTTTCGCCCGGCTTTTTCCTCGACGGCATGCGGCTGATCGCGGGCCCCTATTCGACCCCGCAGACCGATTTCAACCGCATCGAGCAGATCGACATCATGAAGGGGCCGGCCTCGGTCCTTTATGGCAATGGCACCCCGGGCGGCCTCATCAACCTGTCGAGCAAGAAGCCGGAAGCCGAAGCCTTCGGTCGTTTCGAGGCGCAGGTCGGCAATTATGACAGCCTGCGCTTCGTCGGCGACATCAACCAGCCGCTCGATGCCGAGGGCAAGTGGCGCGTGCGCCTTGTCGGCGGGTGGCAAAAGGCTGACGGCTTCACCAAGCGCACCGAGAGCGAGCGCTATCACATCAGCCCGATGATCGCGTTCGCGCCCGACGACCAGACGAACATCACCCTCATCGCATCCTATCAGCATGCGCCGTCGGGGAGCGGCTATTCGGGGGTGCCGGCCTATGGCAGCGTGCTACCCAGCCCCGCCGGGCCGGTCGAATATCATATCAACACCGGCGATCCGGCCTATGAGGTCTATGACCACAAACAGAAGTCGGTCGCGCTCTTGTTCCGGCGCGAGTTCAACGAACATCTGGCGTTCCGCTCGAACGTCAGGTTCCAGAACAACAAGCTGAGCTACCGCCAGCTTTATGTCGGCGGCTTTGCGACGACGGGCACCGGGCTCAATATCAACACCGATTACAGCACGATCATCCGCGGCGGCGGCGGCGCCGACGAGGATTTCGACACGCTGACGATGGACAGCAGCTTCAACGCGAAGTTCGAAACCGCGGGCATCGAGCACGACATATTGGTCGGCCTCGATTATCTGCGTATCACCGGCGAGAATTTCCAGCAGTTCAACACCGGGCAGACCGCCAACCCGCTGACGAGCATCCCGAACCTCAACCTCTACGCCCCCGTCTATGGTGTCGGCATCCCCAGCCTCGACCTGAAGCTGCTCTCGCCCGCCTACACCAACAGCTATACCACCCGCGACCAGACCGGCATCTATATCCAGGACCAGGTGAAAATCGGCGGGCTCCACCTGATCGCGAGCGGCCGGTGGGACTCCTATGATCAGCGCACGCTCAACAAAAAGAATCGCGTGCTGACGCCGCTCTCGCAAAGCGCCTTCACGATGCGCTTTGGCGCGCTCTATGAGTTCGAATTCGGCCTGTCGCCCTATGTGAGCTACACCGAATCCTTCGAACCGCAGGCGGGCGCCGACTATCTCGGCAATCCCTTCTCGCCGACCACGGGCAATATGTATGAGGCGGGGCTCAAATATCAGCCGCGCGGCCTGAATGCGCTCATCACGCTGTCGGCCTATGAGCTGAAGCGGCAGAATGTCCCCGTCGGCGACCCGCTCGCGGGCACCGGCGGCCGTCCGACGAATTCGCAGATCCAGATCGGCGAAACGCGCGTGCGCGGCGTCGAACTCGAAGCCCGCGGCGAGCTCCGCCCGGGACTCGATATCATCTTTGCCGGCACCTACACCGATGCGCTGATCACGCAGGGGGCGCCCGCGGTTCCCGCGTCGGTGCCGACGCCCACCCGGCTGGGCACCACGGGCACGCCGTCGACCACGGGCACCGTCCCGCTCGGCGTGCCCGAGTGGCAGGCATCGGGCTTCCTGTCGTACGATTTCGGCCGCGGCGGGGCGGGTGAGGGGCCGCTTGGCGGCCTGAGCCTCGGCGCGGGCTTCCGCTATGTTGGCGGCTCTTTCGGCTCGACGAGCTACAAGGTCGTGAACAGCGTGACGACCTTCGAACTGTTCAAGACGAAGAGCTTCACTTTGTTCGACGCGATGCTCGCCTACGACCTCGGGCATGCCAGCCCGGCGCTGGACGGCCTCAGCGTCGCGGTGAACGCACAGAATCTGTTCGACAAACAGCATGTCTCGTCCTGCTTCTTCTCGAACAGCTGCTATTTCGGCGCGTCGCGGACCGTCGTGGGGGCGCTGCGCTACAAATGGTGAGGTTTCGTCCGGCTTAGCCGGGCGGATAGTCGAAAGGCCGGCTTTCGGGCGAAGCGACCCGAAGGTCGGCCTTTTGCGTGCCATGTCCGCACGGGAGGAGCACAAGAGGTGATCGGTAGGGCGACACCTATGCGCCTTACTGTGTTGAAAAACTCCGGAGGCGCATCTCGCCCAAGTCGCCGGCGTAAGAAACATATCGAGCGAGGCCAGGCAGTGATTTAAAATTATGTCACGACTGGGAATGATGTAATTTGCACTCGCTCCGATGTGTCCAAAGCCAATGACAGAGTTTTTCAACACAATACGCCTGACGTCTGACGTTCCAAAACTTTTGCGAAACGCATGTAAGCTGCCATTTTGCGATTTTGCGAAACGTCAGCTAACGAGCGGTTTCAGTCAGCAACGTGCGGACGGACGAACCCCTAGCCACGTGACGTTAAGATGCATCGGATCATGGAGCGCCGATGGAGAGCCTTATCGAATTTTATCGGCCGCTCAGCGCCGCAATCGGCGCGATGACTGGTGCGTCGGACAGCCTCGCTCATGTGCACGGCGGGATGTTGATCTTGTTCATCGCCCGGATACTGACGCGCCGATCATTGGCGACGTGGACGCCGTTTCTGTTCGTGTTAACCGCTGCGCTCGCGAAAGAGGGCGCTGACAGGATCGCCCATGGTGCCTGGCGGCTCCCCGATACGACGTTCGACATTATCAATACCATATTTTGGCCGTTCGTCCTGATGGTCGGCCTAAGGTGGCGCCGCGCTCATCCTCAGAAAGAAGGGGAAACATTTCAGGCCGACGTCCCGATAGACCCCAGCGCGAACTCTTCAGATGAAAACGTTTCGTCCGGAAACTTCTCTTCCTCATAGTCATCTTCGGCGACGAAATTATCCATATCAGGGCCGAGTCACGGCTTCGTAAGGTAAGCGCTGTTCTCAGCCCACGTCGACCTAGGGTATGAGATTCCCAACGTTATTCGCCGGGTGACCATTGGCGAGTTTGCTGAGCGTCTCGGTCATCCAGTCGTGTGGGTCCATGCCGCTGGTGTTGCAGTTTTCAACGAGCGTGGCGATCATCGCCCGGTTGTCGCCGCCCTCGTCGGCGCCGGCAAACAGTGCGTTCGTGCGGTTATGCATACCTTTCCATAACCGCAAGTCATGACGGTTCGCCGGCTCCGACCGCGGCGGTGAGCGCGCCGCCGATCTCTATTCACTCATCGTCACCGCCAAGCTCAATGATATCGACCCGCAGGTCTGGCTCGCCGACGTCCTTGACCGCATCGCGAGCATCGCGCAAAACCGTCCCCACGAGCTTCTCTCCCGGGGATGGCGGACACGCCAGCCCGCACTTCAGGTCGCCGCATGACGCTTATCGCCCGCCTCAAGATCGTCCTCAGGGATATCGAGCCGAAGGTCATGCGCCGGATCGAGGTGCCGCTGTCGATCAATCTCGACCGGCTTCACACGGTCATCCAGATCGCCATGGGCTGGACCGACACCCATCTCTACGAGTTCCGTTTCGCCGGCGACGCCGCCTTCGGCATTCCCGATCCCGACTATCTTTCCAGCATGAATGATGCCCGCAAGACCACCCTGCGCTCCGCGATCGACGACTGCGGCGGCAAAACCTTCCGCTATATCTATGATTTTGGCGACTATTGGGACCATGCCGTCACCGTCGAACGGATCGAAGCGCGTGTGCCGGGCTTTCCCTACCCCTCGCTCCTCGCCGCCACCGGCCGATGCCCGCCCGAGGACGTCGGTGGGTCTCCCGGCTATGCCGAGTATCTCGAAGCACTCGCTGATCCGGACCATCCCGAGCATGAAGACATGCTCGAATGGGGCGGCGATTTCGATCCCGACAAAATCGATATCGCCGACATCGCAATTCGCCTCACGGATATCGGTCTGGCGTGGGAACGAAAACCCCACCGTAAAGCCCACGCTACACCAAAGTCATAGAACCCGCAGCCTTCACCAAATGATGCAACGCAGAACGGGTTCGTCGAGAGCTTCAATGGTCGCATGCGCGACGAGCTGCTCAACGAGACGCTGTTCTTTACGATCGGTCAGGCCCGCACGATCGTAAGCGATGTTTTCAGGCCACGGCGGTCCAGGGCATGAGGTTGCGGACGGCATTGGCGGGATGCCCGTTGGCGAGCTTGGTCAGTATTTCGGTCAGCCAAGTGTGGG
>NZ_JBQENY010000018.1:0-80500 GCF_052044915.1 Sphingopyxis sp. 22461 | reverse complement strand
GTCCTCGTCGATCTGACGGTGGCGATCGCGGTCGGGGTGACGCTCGCGTCGCTGCTTTTCATGGCGCGTATGGCCGAAGCGGTCGAGGTCGATCGAAGCGGGCGGCGCGACGCCGAACTCGATGCCGAAGATCTCGACCAGCGCGATGACCTGCCGCCGGGCGTCGAGGTGTTCCGGATCGCCGGTCCCTTCTTTTTCGGGGTCGCGGGTGAGCTGCTCGACACGCTGCGCCGCGTCGGGCAGTCGCCGCGCGTCATCATCTTGCGCATGCGGCTCGTACCGCTCCTCGATGCGAGCGGCGCGCAGGCACTTGAGGAATTTGTCGAACAGGCCCGGCTGGCGGGCGCGCGGGTGATTGTCTCGGGGGTGCAGCCCCAGCCGCGGGCGATGCTCGGGCGGATCGGCCTTGGCGAAGCGGCGGGCCGCATCGCCTATGCGGCCGATTATGCGGGCGCGCAGGCGCTTGCGATCGATCTCGCGGGTGCGAAATGACAGCGGCCCCTGTGAGCGGCAGGCCATTCGCACGCGCCGTTTCTCGATCGGCCGGCGGCCGGGAAACCCAATTCTGACCAAGTCTGGAGAATGAAATGAGTGACAGTGACGACTATGCCTATGACGAGGAAAGCGGCGAGTGGATGCCGGCGTCGGAGCTTGCGGAACGCAAGGCCGCGGCCTCGCAGGTCGAGGTTCGCGACGCGGTCGGGAACCTGCTCGAGGATGGCGACAGCGTCGCACTGATCAAGGATCTCGAGGTCAAGGGGGCCGGCAAGACGCTCAAGGTGGGGACGGTCATCAAGTCGATCCGCCTGACGGGCGATCCGCAGGAGATCGATTGCCGTCACGAAAGCATCAAGGGCCTCGTGCTGCGCGCCGAGTTCGTGCGCAAGCGCTAGGTTTTCCGTACCGATGTCTTGTCTTGGTCGCAGCCGCTGGCGGGCGCGGCGAAAAATGGCCGGGCTCTTGATGGCGGGGCAATGCAATCATGAAGGAACCCTGGATTCTGGGAATGACCTTTCACAATCCCAAGCCGACCGCGCGAAACAGCCGCTTCTATCTGGCGCGCATGCAGGCGTGTCAGACGGAAGCGCAGGAGGCGTCGCTTCCGAATGTCCGGGACCGCGCCCTTCGTGTGGCGGTCGCATGGCGGGAAATGTACCAGAAAGCGCTGCAATTCGAGCAGCGACTGGGCCAATGACACCCTCCGCGGCCACCATGTCACGGATAGCGCTCGTTTGGCGGTTCGCGGTGACCGGCAGATCGCCATTCGGACGATCGTCACCTTCTTGCGGGAGACAATCATGACGATATTCCTGATCATCCTCGTTTCCGTCTTGCTGCTCGCCCTGTTCGTCGGGGTCACCGTCGCGGGCGGGCGATCGCATGATCGGCAGAACAAGCGCCGTGACCATGACCGATAGATCCGCGGGGGATTTCGCGGCCGACAGCGACATTGCTTGCGAGCTTGAAATGGGGACGGACGTTTCGGGCGACGACTCGGCTGAAGCCGAACTCGATCATTTTCTTGATCATCTCGACGAAATCGACCGCGACCAGCGCTATTTTGAACGATACGGAACCGAGCACCGCCACGCGTCTCCGATGGAGCCAGGCGAACTGGCCGTTCCGCTCGTCTTCGAACTCGGAAATATCCGGAGCCTTCTCGCGAATTGGGCCTTCGTGCAAAGCGCGATGAGCATCGATGACCCGGACAGGCTGATACTCGATTATACGCGCCGGATGATGGGATCTCTCCTGTTCAATCCCTCGCCGGGGGCTCTCGAGATCATCGGGCTCGGCGGTGGGTCGCTGGCAAAATATTGCCACAGATATCTTCCCGACACGTCGATCATAGCGGTCGAAATCGATCCTGACGTGATCGCGGTTCGGGAGCAATTTTTCGTGCCGCCCGAGAGCGACCGTTTCGAGATCGTCTGCGATGACGGTGCGGAGTTTGTAAGGCGGGATATAAGGAGCTGCGATATCCTGCTTGTCGATGGCTTCGACAAGGACGGACAGCCTGCGCAGCTCTGTTCTTCAAAATTCTATCGCGATTGCCATTCGCGGCTGAAGCCCGGTGGCATTCTCGTCGTCAACCTGTGCGATGATCACTGGAAACACACCTCTATCCTGTCCCGCATAAGGGAATGTTTCGAATGTACGATCGACCTCCCCATGAAAATAGGGATGAACCGGATCATATTCGCATTCAGGGATGGGCGGCTCCCCTCGGACCTTACCGCGCTCTTGCGGACCGCCGGCGATCTCGATCGGATCCACCCAATCTCCTTTTCGCTTTTGGCGAACGAAATATTGGATGCGATCCAATCGCTTGAAGGAAGGCCTGTCAACGGTATCGAGAGCGGCTTTCATGAACCGCAGTCGCTGTCGATAGCCTCGCTTTGGCTGGCCGACTGAAACCGAGCATCTGCAGGCGATCGGACTTTATTTTCTGATTTGAATGGCCGTCTTGAGCGCGCCACATTGCCCGCACGAGGTCTTGGCGCGGTCATATTCATCGCGATGGCCGAGTTCGCGTGTCACGACATTCGTCTGACTGCGGACCGACAGATTCAGCTGATCGGTGATGCAGTCGTCGCAGATGGGCGAGCCACCGAGGTTTCCTATCAATTGTTCGATCTGTCCGGCTATCGTCATTCGGCGGGGCATGGGTACGTCATAATCACGGTAGCTGCATGAAGCAAAGTGGCAGGCTGCGGGCGATGTAACTATTGCCGGGACGGCGTAAGCCAGAGCCCAGCCGATTTTCCTCATCGATGGCGGAAAGCCCTTGATTGAAAAGCCTGTCTGCTTTTGCCGGGCTGAGGTTCAAAAGCCGCCCGTCCGCTATCGGTCAGGTCCAGTGGTTGTACTTGCCGGCGACGCCCAACGAGCTGTGGCGGCCGATACGGGGTGGTGAGCGGGCGCTTCCCATTTTCGTCATCCCCGCGAAAGCGGGGACCCAGAGCGTCCGTCGGCTGGCCTAGCCCTAGGTTCCCGCTTTCGCGGGGGCGCCGATGTTATAACTCGTTAGAGGTATCCATTTGAAGGCTCGGGCGCCGGAAAAATAGGTGAGCCGCGCTCCCTCTATGGGTTCTTAAACGGAATCCGTGAGCATGGCGCCGAGATTCTGGTCCCGCCGTCATCTACAGGCGAAAGGCTCGCCCCTCGTGATCCAGCCAGCGCGTCCCGACAGGGAATGATTAACCGTGCGGATCGGTCGTCGCGCTACAGGCCGGTGCTGGTTGCGAAAGCAGGGCAGCAACGCAGGCGATCATTAATAGGACGGGTTGAGGGAAATAGAGGGAACCATCGATCATCGAGGCGGCGGCCAGCATCAGCGTCGCCGTCAGCAAGGGAGCCGTTTGCATCCTTGCTTCCTGAAAAACCCGAAAGGTCAGCCATCCCGTGATAATACCAACTGCCAAGCCGCCGATCACCCCCCAGGCGAGGGTGATTTGCAGAATGATGTTGTGGGGATGGTGGCTATGGAAGACAGGGGCAATTTTACCGAAACTTCCCTCACCCCATCCGAACCATGGTCGTTCGGCAATGGCCTGTATCGCAAGATTCCAGGCGACGGTGCGGCCGCCGCTGCTCATATCGGTGAAAATTCGCTGCGGCCGGGTCGAGCCCAGGGGCGCGATCCAGTCGGCGACAAAGGCGAGGGCTATGGCGATGACCACGATCGCCAGAAAGCGGCGCCATCCGTCACGCGCGAAGGGAAACATCAGATAGGCCGCCAAATAGCCACCAAGCACCACGGCCAACGGCGCCCGCGCGCCAGTCCAGAGAGGCAAGGCCAAGGCGATGATTGCGATCAGGGCGTGAGACCTTCGGCCCCGCAGCCACCCGAGCGCGCAAAGTCCGAACACGGCGCCTGCGTAAAAACCGAGCCACCTGATGTTCCCATAGGCGGGGATGTCGTTGATCCAGTTGCGATCCTGCTCATAGTGCGACGCTATGAAGAGCGCGAACAGCGCGGCGAAACCCACGAAACCAAAGAGGATGGCGGGCACCAGTTTCTCGGCGAACAAGGTCTCCTTTGACGCCAGGCTGGCGATCGCCATGGCGAACAGCAGATGGACCGTCCAAAAGAAGGTCTGGATTTGCGAATAGAGCGAGCCGGAGTTGAGCGCGCCCGTCCACGCGATGATGACAAGGACGACAAGCGACAAGGACACGACGGCCGGGGGGCGGCTAATCTTGATTCCATCCCGAACGGCCAGAATGATGATCGATATTTCGAGGGCGATGACGGGAATCATCAGATTTTTCGAAAACAGCATCAATGTCGGCAGATCGTCGCCCCACGTTGTCAGGAGCATGATCAGCGGGATGAGGCCGATCGACCAGGCAAGGAGCGATGCGCGCGGAGAAGAGGCCGAGCGGTTAGCTGCCGGCTCCTGATCCGATCGAGCGGCCATGAACATCCCCCGCTATGACCATGATGTGGGCGGCGACGTCAGGCCGGCCGACGCCAACGATAGGTTACATTCACCCGCTCCGACAGGATCAGATACGGCATCCAGATGATGATGCTGATAAAGACTTTTTTGATGTTGCTGTCGAGAAGCGGCTGAATCGCGTGCCCGACCGCCGCCGGCAGGCCGGGAGCGCCGCTCACATAGGAGGCGATGGCAAGCTGCGATGCGACATCGATACCCCAGGTCAGCAACAGCAGGCGAGGAAAGAAGGGGTTGCCGCGCAGCGCCATGAAGAAGCACAGCACATAAAGGAAATTCATGACGATCAGGTCGGCCGACAAGGCAAAATAGATCATCTGGCCCCACAGCGGCGCGGCGCCGGTCATCGTCGGTACGGCCGCCATGAATTCGACGGTGCGGACCGGGACGTTGAGAAGCATGCCGAGGAGGAGCGAGGCCATGACGCCGACGGGCCCGAAGGCGGGATGATCGCGTGCGGCCAGTGCATCCAGCCGATGCCATTTGCCGAGCGCCGCCAGACGGATTTGGGGTTGAGCGAAATCCACGCCGCGCGGGAACAGGGCGTTCGCGGTCCAATAGCCGAAGAAGGGGCTGGCGATGACGAGTGCGTGCGGAACGAACATGACGAGCGCCGATGCCAAGCCGTTTGCCGGCGCGACTGGAAACAACATCCTGAGCAGGCATGCGAGGCCGGCGAACCAGGTCCAGCCGATCAGCATGGTACGGACGCGGTTTTCCATCGGCGCGACGAAGCGAACGCTCCTGCGATAGAGGCCGGCCCGCCACCGGTCGATCGTCGCTTGGCTCATCATGCAGGCATCTCTCCCAACGGCGCTATTGTAAAGCCGTTTGGTTAATTTTCGGTGTTGCAATCCCGAACGTCAGGATGATGCGATCCTGCAAGATCTGCGCAGACGATCATGATCCCGGAGGGGAGAGGGGCCGGCTTTCCACATTGTTGGATTTCATGGTTAATTTCAGTCAACGGCAAAATCACGACAAGTTGATGGCCACGAGACTCGGATTCAAATCGGAGAATCCTTTAACAAAAACTGCATGGATATTGCATATGGTTAACGAAAAATAATCGCTAAATATATGATAACCTTTGTTAAGATTTTGTTGACCAAAATCGCCAAACGCGTTTGAATCGATGCGTTCCTTGCTGAGGACCGCAAGACAGGTTGAACCGGCGCTATCGCTGGCAATTCAATACCGGGTCGCGTCGGTTCGATTGCACTCCTTCAGCTGGAATGTCTGGCCGCCTCCATGGGGGAGGGAGGGCAGACATACACCGTCTTCGGGCGGTGCATAAAGGAGTCAGACCATGAAGAATTTCCTGAAAGATTTCGTGCGTGACGAAAGCGGTGCTTCGGCCGCCGAATATGCCCTGATCCTTGCGATTGTGGGTGTCGGGATTGCCGGTGCAGCTGTGTATTTGCGTAACACGATTACATCCGCGATCCAGAGTGCTGGTGCGGAAGTTGCGGGTGCCCGAAACGCTGCGCCGCTCCCGGGCGGCGGCGGCGGCAGCTAAGCCAAACGCAAACGGCCTGTCCGCGGCGGCAAGGGTTGCCGCGGACAGTTCGAACAATTGTCCTGCTTCAAGGGGGGCGAGCAATGCTCGGCGGGCGCAACGGAATCATCATCGGCATCGCGGTCGTTCTCGGCCTTTTTGTCGTCTTTCTGGCAAATGCCTATTTCAGCGGGATCGAGGAGCGCCAGCAGCGCCAGGTCGAAGAGCTGAAACTGGTTCAGATACTCGTGGCGACGCAGCCGCTGGCCTTTGGCACCGCGCTGTCGGCGCAAAATACCAAAATGGTCGGCTGGCCCGCCAATTCGGTCCCGGAGGGGGCCTTCAACTACTCCGGTGCGGTGGTCGGCGGTCCAAAGGGGCCGCGCGTCGCGCTGCGGCCGATCGCGGTCGGCGAGCCCATTCTCGCGTCCAAGATTTCGGGTGACGGGCGCGCCTCCATCTCGGCGTTGCTTCCCGAGGGCATGCGCGCGGTCGCGGTGCGCATCGACGATGTCGCGGGCGTCGGCGGTCTGATCGCCCCCGGCGACGTCGTCGATGTGTTGCTCACGCGCCAGTCGGCCGGTCAAGACGCCGATCGCAACGACCAATATACCGATGTCCTCCTCGAAAAGATTCGCGTCATCGCGATCGACCAGATCGCCGACGAGAATAAGACCGACCCCGTCGTCGCCAAGACGGCAACTTTGGAGGTCGACCCCGTAAGCGCGCAAAAGCTGGTGCTGGCGCAGAAGGTTGGGGCGCTTTCGCTCGCGTTGCGCAATGTGACGAGCATCGAGGATGGCGCGAACATGACGATCGCCCAGGCCGATCTGGGCGGCGGCTGGCGTTCCGCGCCGGCGCGCCGTTCCGCCTCGCCGGGCCTCGCGGGGCTTCCGCCCGGCTTCTATTCCGAAAATCCGGCCATGCCGCCGCGCGCCTATCCGGCCGCGCCACGCATCCCCGCGCTGCCCCCGCGCCCGACCGGTCCCTCGGTCGAGATCGTCCGCGGCACCAAGGCCCAAACCTATGAGGTCAAACGTCATGGCTCGTGATTTTCGTACCGCGCTTTGCGCCGCCCTAGCCTTCGCCGCGCTTCCGGCACTGCCGACAACTGCACAGGCGCAATATGCCTCGGCGGGCAATGTCCACGCCGGCCAGCTCGACGTTCCGCTGAACAAGAGCCAGACGGTCACCTTTGAACGGACGTTCGGCAAGGCGATCATCGGATCCGACGAGATCGCTGATATCATGCCGATTTCCGACCGGTCGATCTATGTGCTCGGCAAGAAGATGGGAACGACCAGCCTGACCGTCTATGACAAGGGCGGGCGCGTCCTGTCGATCGTCGACGTCGCGGTCGGTCCCGACGTGGTCACGCTGCGCCGCCAGCTTTCCGAACTGTTGCCGGGCGAAAATATCAGCGCGCGCATGTCGAACGACGCAGTCGTGCTGTCGGGCGTCGTCAGCAGCGCGGTCGCGGCGCAGAACGCCGTCCGGATCGCGGGCACCTATGCAGGCGACAAGGTCGTCAACATGATGGGGGTCGGATCCAGCCAGCAGGTGATGCTGGAGGTCCGCTTTTCCGAGATCAATCGCCAGACGGGCAAGCAGATCGGAGTCGGCAGCTTTTTCCGCAATGGATCGGGCAGCTTCGATGCGGTCACGGGCAACGGGGCGTCGCTCACCCCCGATCCAGACACGGGTGAGGGCATCTTGCGGCTGTCTTCGATCGCAGACAGTTTCGGCATCTTTCGCAAGAGCTTCAGCCTCGGCGGTCTCGACGTCCTCGGCGTACTCGATGCGCTCGAGAACAAGGGGATGGCGAAGACGCTCGCCGAACCGACACTGATCGCGCTGTCGGGGGAAAAGGCCAGCTTCCTGGCCGGGGGCGAGTTTCCCATCCCGGTCGTGCAGAGCAGCGGCGGTGGCGGGGGCAATGGCAGCAGCCAGGGCATATCGATCGAGTTCAAGCCCTTTGGCGTGAGCTTGGGTTTCACGCCGACGATCCTCGCCGATGGCGTAATCAACCTTGTCGTCGAGCCCGAGGTGAGTTCGATCGACCCGACCGCATCGATCGTGCTCAACAATATCACGATCCCGGGCCTCCAGACGCGCCGCGCCTCGACCACGCTGGAACTGCGCGACGGCGAATCCTTTGCGATCGCCGGGCTGATCCGCCAGGATTTCCAGACGACGGTGCGGCAGGTGCCGCTCCTCGGCTCGATCCCGATCATCGGCTCGCTGTTCCGCTCTTCGGGCTTCAAGCGCGGCGAGACTGAACTGTTGATCGTCGTGACGCCGCGGCTGGTGCAGCCGATCAAGCCGAACCAGGTCGCATTGCCGAGCGAGCGCGTCGGCGAACCGACCGAACTCGACCTTTTCCTGCTCGGCCGCAGCGACAATGCCGTTCCGGCAATCCCGCCTGTTCAGCAGCAGACGGCGCCGAAGGGCGGGACGAAACCCGCGCCGCAGACAGGAGGCGGATATGAATATTGACCCGCGGATCATGGTCGGCGCGGCTGTCGCAGCCGTGGCCGTCTCCGGCTGCACCCCCACCGATATCAGCTTCGGCAATTCGGTGCGCCAGACGATGGCGGCGCAGGTCGTCGATCCCGATCCGCAATATGACGGACCGGATCACACGACCGATGCTGCAAAAACCGCCGCGGCGGTCAACCGCTATCGCACCGACGCGGTGAAGCAGCCCGAGACCATCAGCACGACCAAAAGCCAGAGCGGGTCGGGGGGACCGCGATAGGTAAATGATCGAAAGGACCAGTGGGGATTTGAAGCCATGTTGCGGAAACCGCATCACCATTTGCTGACCGACCAGTCGGGCGCGACCGCCGCCACTTTCGGCCTTGCGCTCTTCGCGCTCGTCGCGGTCGGCGGCCTCGGCTTCGACTATGCCCGCCTTGCCGGCATGGACAGCGAGTTGCAGAATGCGGCGGATCAGGCTGCGCTTGCTGGGGCGTCGCAGCTGGATGGTCGTACTGGGACCTGTATGCGCGCGTCGGCCGCGGCAACGACGCTGGTGGCGAACATGAGCCTGCTGGCGAACGACGGCAATGGCGTCGCCGTGACGATCCCGGCCGAGCCGGGGTGTGATGCGACGGGACAGATCCGTTTCTGGCAGAACAAGCAAAAGACCCTTGCGGCCACAAGCGATGCCAATGCGCGCTTCGTCGAGGTGCTGATCGCCGCGCGTACGGCCAACTATGCCTTCACCCCGCTCGCGGGTGCGTTCAGCAGCAGCATCGATGCGGCCGCCTATGCGGGCTTGGGGTCGGCGATCTGCAAGGTGCCGCCGGTCATGATGTGCAATCCGGCTGAATCGAGCGACCTGAACTTCACGGTCGGCAATTATGTCGGCAAAGGCGTTCTGCTGATCACCGACGGCAGCTATTTTCCCGGCAATTTCGGATTCCTGGCCAATGATGGTCGCGGGGCGCAGGATCTTCGCGAGACGCTTGGTCGCGTTGCGCCGGCGGGCGACTGTATCGAAACCGATGGCGTGGTGACCGAGCCCGGAGCGATGTCGAGCGTAGTCAACGCGCTGAACACCCGCTTCGATATTTACGGCAACGGTCTTAATCAGGCCTGCGGACAGGATGGGTCGCTTTGCCCCCCCGCCTATAACGCGCGCAAGGATGTCGTGCGTGCCGCCAGCAACGGGAACGGCAACGGAAATGGCAATGGGAACGGCAACAATAGCTGTACCCAGAACACATGGGTCTTGCCTCCCAGCGCCTCCCGATACCTTCCGCCAAGCGCCGCTCCGTTGAATGCCACCGAGCGCGCGGTTCTGGCGCCGATGGGCTTTCCGCGCGACATGTGTCACGCGGTCAGTGCATCCGGCAATTGTCCGTTGGATCGTATTGGTGACGGGAATTGGGACAGTACCGCCTATTTCCAGTCGAATAGTCAGGTTTACGGGAACTCCTTTTCACCGCTCGCCGCATTCGGGACCGTGACGCCGACCCGTTATCGAGTGTATAAATGGGAGGTCGAGCAACAGCTCGCGGGCGGATCGATGCGGCCGCTCGACCGGCAAAATGCTGCCGGCGGTAATCATTCCTATGGCATGCCGTCATGCTCGCCGCCGGGCATCGCTGGCAGTTCAACCGTTCCCGACCGCCGCGTGCTTCCTGTCGCCGTCGTTAATTGCACCCAGCAGGCAGGAAAAATCAGTGGGCGCCAAGAGCTGACCGTAGCGAAATGGGTCGATCTTTTCCTTGTCGAGCCCTCGCTCGATCGCGACCGGACGAGCAGCCGCGATGTCTATGGCGAGATCGTCGGTGAAACCACCCTCGGCGGCGGCGGCGGCACGACCGGCAATACGGTACGGCGCGACGTGCCCTATCTGATCCAATGACTGGCTTTCTTCGCTCTCGACGCTTCTGGCGCAACCGGCGGGGCGCGGCGGCGGCCGAGATGGCCCTGATCACGCCGCTGTTGATCACCATCATGTTCGGCGGATTTGAAGCGGGCGCCTATTTCTGGACCGAGCACAAGGTCATCAAGGGGGTTCGCGATGGCGCGCGCTTCGCTGCGCGCCAGCCCTTCGCTTCGTTCAACTGTTCGGCGCTGACCGACTCCGCCGCGCTTGCCCAGGTCAAGAATTTGACCCGCACGGGGCAATTGTCCGGCGGCATGGCCAAGGTTTCGGGCTGGACCGACAGTCAGGTAACGGTGGCGGTTTCGTGCAATGCGCCGATTGCAAATACCTATACTGCGGGCGGTCTCTATACCAACCAGACGGGGGGGGCCACACGCGTCACCGTATCGACGACGGTCCCATATCCTTCGCTATTCCGAACGCTCGGATTCAACACCACCGGTGCGGTGATAAGGGCCAGCGCCAACGCGGCGGTGATGGGGACATGATAAGGCTTGGCTCCATAATCCGCGATGAACGCGGCGGGCCGGCGGCGGAGTTTGCTCTCGTACTTCCGCTGATCCTGCTCTTCCTTCTGGGCATTATCGATGTCGGCCGCTTCGCGTGGGAGGTCAATCGCGCCGAAAAGGCGACCCAGACGGGGGCCCGCTGGGCTGCGGTGACCGACATGATCCCGAGCGGGCTCGCCAACTACAGCTTCGCAGTCAGCGCGAACATCCCGGCCGGAACGCCCGTTCCTTCGACCGCTTTCCCCGGTATCGTCTGCAGCAGCAACGGTGCGGTTACCTGCACCTGCGCGGCGGCGTGCAGCTTTCCGAGAACCGCCAACGGTGCGGCCTTCGCTGCGCTTGTGGACAGAATGAACGACATCAAGCCCGACATCGGCGCTTCCAATGTCGTGGTCGAATATCGTTACTCGGGACTCGGCTTCGCGGGCGACCCGAATGGATCCGACGTCGCGCCGATCATCGCGGTTCGCCTGCGTAACATGCAGTTCCGGCCGTTCGTCGGCATCCTCTTCAACGCGAACCTCGATCTGCCTGACTTCAGCTACTCGCTGACGATGGAAGACGGATCGGGCAACACATCCAACTGAGAGGAACGACCGATGGGAAAAAAAGAACTGTTCGGCACTCCTTTCAACAATGGGCCTCTCAATTTGGACTGCAAAATCAAACTAATCGTATCAGATGACGAGTTCGGCCGGTCGGCTTTCGCGGAACGCGACCATCCCGCCTTGACGTTTGAGCTGGTCAATGTCGGGGCGAGCGATCCGATCAAGCCAGGCCAGATTGGTGATGCCGAGTTGCTGGTGGTCGAGCTCGATTGTGCCGCGCCGGCATCGATGCGCCGGCTGATCGCGCTGCGCTCGGAATATGGCAAGCTGCCGCTGATCGTCGCGATGCGCGAGGGGGATCTTGCGACCACTCGCACGCTCCTCCGCCAGGGGGTCGATGACGTGATCGCGCTGCCGATCCAGCCCGCCGAATTCGTCGATGCGGTCAACAATCTGCTCGCGTCGCGGATCAAGCCAATGGCGCGCGAAACCAAATTGGCGCCCGTCGTTGCGGTCGCGCAAAGCGTTGGCGGGATCGGAGCGACAACGGTTGCGACGCATCTCGCCTATTTCCTGCGTGAACGCAGCCGAACGCGACGCGGTTGCTGCCTCGTCGATCTCGACCTTCAGTTCGGTAATGCGGCCTCCTATTTGGGAGCGGTGGCGAGCCTGACGATGGAAGATCTGCTTGCCGCAGGCCCGCGAGTCGACGGCCAGCTGCTGCGCACCGTGACAGCGACAGGTGGTGAGGGTGTTGCTGTGATCGCGGCGCCCGAACGCATCGCACCGCTGGAATCAGTAGATTCCAGCCAGTTGCAACGTGTGCTCCATCTGGCGCGCGAAGAATATGATTATGTCGTTCTCGACCTTCCCGGCAACTGGGCCAATTGGACGCTCTCCGCAATCGACAAGGCCGATCTGATCCTGCTTGTCATCGACCTTTCGGTAGGCAGCCTCCGGCAAGCGCGCCGCCGCCTCACCCTGTTCGAGGAAACGGGTATCGATGCCTCCCGGATTCGGATCGTCGCCAATCGGGTCGAGAAAAGATTGTTCCGCACGATCAATGTTCAGGATGCGGCCGATGCGCTGCGCCACCCGATCTTCGCCAAGATCGATAGCGATTATGTGGTCGTCCAGTCGGCGCATGATCAAGGCATTCTGGTTGGCAATATTGCAAGAAAAAATCGGGTCGCGGCCGATCTCGCAGCGCTCGCCAAGAGCGTCGGCGAGGAACTGGACAAAGGTTAGGTTTCGCGATGTGGCAGGTACAGAAACAAAAGGGATCGAAGGCGGAACGGGTATCCGAGCCGGATGCGATCGCGAATATCGAGAGGCCGACGTCGGGTCCGGCCAGTGGCACCGGCAACAAGGGCCATGGCGCCGAGATGCTGGACCTGAAGGTTCAGATCCACCGCGAACTGCTCGACGAAATCAACCTCGGCCAGCTTGAAAAGATGTCGCGTGCGCAGGTCGAGGCCGAAGCGGGCGATCTGATTGCCGATATTCTGAACCGTCACCAACTGGCACTCAACGCGAGCGAACGCCGCGCGATGGTCGGCGACGTTCTTGACGAGTTGCTGGGCCTCGGGCCGCTGGAACCCTTGTTGCAGGACGATAGCATCACCGACATATTGGTGAATGGCCCCGACATCGTCTTCGTCGAGCGCAAGGGAATGCTCGAACGCGTCCAGACGCGCTTTAAGGACGAACGGCATCTCTTCCGGATCATTCAAAAGATCGCCAGTGCGGTCGGCCGTCGTATCGACGAGTCTTCGCCCTTCGTCGATGCACGCCTGGCCGATGGCTCGCGCGTAAACGCCATCGTTCCGCCGCTCGCGATCGACGGTTCGCTGCTCTCGATCCGCAAATTTGCACGTATCCCGATTAACATCAAGAAACTCGTCGAGTTCGGCAGCATCCCGGCGCCTGTCGCCGAGGTGCTGGAAGGCGTCGTTCGGGCGCGCCGCAACATCCTCATCTCCGGCGGTACCGGATCGGGCAAGACGACGCTTTTGAATGCCGTCTCTTCGTTCATCGACGAGCGTGAACGCATCGTGACGATCGAAGATTCGGCCGAATTGCAGTTGCAGCAGGAACATGTCGCGCGGCTCGAGACCCGTCCCGCGAATATAGAGGGCAAGGGCGAAATTTCGCAGCGCGACCTAGTCAAGAATGCGCTGCGCATGCGCCCCGACCGGATCATAGTCGGCGAAGTCCGCGCCGGTGAAGCTTTCGACATGCTGCAGGCGATGAACACCGGTCACGACGGATCGATGACGACCGTACATGCGAACAGCGCCCGTGATGCCTTGTCGCGCGTCGAACAGATGATCGGGATGAGCGGCATCGATATGCCAGCGCGGGCTGCGCGGGCGCAGATTGCCTCCGCGATCAACGTCGTGATTCAGATCGGCCGCCTCTCCGACGGTCGCCGTCGCCTGATGAGCCTGTCCGAGATTACCGGGATGGAAGGCGACGTCATCACGATGCAGGACATCTTCCGCTTCCGTATGACCGGCCGCGATGCCGAAAATCAGGTGCTTGGCCATTTCGAGGCGACGGGTATCCGGCCCAAATTCCTTGATGTCCTGTCCGCACATGGGGTCGAACTGTCGTCCGAACTCTTTCGCCCCGATCGGAAGATCGACTGATGAACGACACCGTCCTCCGCTTTCTGACGATCATCGCGCTCTTTGCGCTTATCGTCCTGGTAGTGCAATTTCTGGGTTCGGCACTGGTTGAAAGACGCGGCAAACGGCGGGCCGTCAACAAGCGGCTACAGTTGATCAGCGGCGGGATGGACCGTCAGGAAGTGACCTCGCTGCTCCGCAAGGATGTGACGAGAGGACTGGCGAATGCGCCGCCCTGGATAGCCGAACGCCTCCGTTCCTTCCGCCGCATGCTCAACGCCGCGAATATCAGACGATCCGAATTGCAGGTGATGGGCCTGATGCTTGTCGGCGCCGTTGCTATCGCTTTCTTCATTCTCGTGATCGCAGGAATCTCGGGCTTCCCATTGACTTTCGGAGTGGTGCAGCTTGCTTTGGCGATCGGGTTCGCCCTAGCCTTTGCGTTCCCGATGATGATCATCAGTCGTATGGCAGACGCCCGTCGTCGCCGGATGGAACGCCAGTTTCCGATTGCCCTCGACATTTTCGTTCGCGGTCTTCGCTCGGGCCATCCGATTCCGGCGGCGATCGAACTGCTGACCGAGGAGATGGATGACCCGATCGGGTCCGAATTCGGGATCGTGAGTGACGAGATCGCCTTCGGTCTCGACCTCCGCGAGGCGCTTGCGCGCATGGCCGAGCGCTGGGGGCTGCCTGACATGCATATGTTCGTCGTCTCAGTATCGGTCCAGATGGAAACGGGCGGTAATCTAGCCGAAATTCTGGAAAATCTCAGCCAGGTCATTCGCGACCGCGCGAGCATGTTTATGAAGGTTCGCGCGCTGAGTTCGGAAGGACGAATGACCGCGATCATCCTCACCGTCCTGCCGATTCTAGCCTTTGTCGGCCTCTTTACCAGCAATCCCGGCTTTTATCTCGATGTCGCACAGGACCCGATCTTCTTTCTCGGCTTCGGCGGTCTCATCACCCTTTATCTCATCGGCTTCTTTTCCATTCGCCATATGGTCGATCTGAAGGTTTGACATGGTAGAGATTCTCGCCTCTTCGCCCTATCTCAAGCTGGCATTCCTCTTCATCCTTTTTGTCGGCGTGTCATCGCTCGGCTTCGCGTTGATGCGCCGCTTCGACGACCGGCAGCAGATACTCGGGCGTTTGGGCGAGGCGCGGGACGTGGTTACTGCGGAGACCGGCGCCGGCTTGCGCGCATCCGACGTCCGTGCGAGCGCCTGGGCCAAGCTCGCCGCGCGGATCGAGAGCAGCGGTCTCTCCCTCGGCGATTCCGATCCTAAGGGGTTGCAGCGCAAGATGATCGCGGCCGGCTATCGCTCGCCCTCAGCGCCGAAAGTCTTTACGCTCGTGCGTCTGCTGCTCATCTTTGCCTTGCCGATCGCAATCGTCGTGCCGCAGCTGCTCTCCTCGGAGCCGAAATCGCTTTTCATCCTTTACCTGCAAGGGGCGGGGTTGGCGGCAATGGGACTTTTCCTGCCGAGCCTGTTCCTGACCGCGAAGGCCGATCGTCGACGACAGGAAATACTTAATGATTTTCCTGACAGCCTCGACCTGATGCTTGTTTGCGTCGAGGCGGGGATGGGGCTTGAGGCCGCGCTCGATCGTGTCGGCCGGGAAATGGCAATTTCGCATCCTCTGGTGTCGGAGATGTTGTCGCAGACGACGCTTGAACTTCGCGCCGGCGCCGGACGCGAAGAGGCATTGCGTAACATGGCCGATCGCACGGGTGTTGATGAGATCCGCGCCTTTTCGACTTTGCTGATCCAGTCGGACAAGCTGGGATCGAGCATCGCGACGACGCTTCGTATCTATGCATCTGAAATGCGTGAAAAAAGGCGGATGCGAGCTGAAGAGAAGGCGCACCGCCTGCCGGTGCTGCTGTCGATCCCGCTTGTTGCCTGCATGTTGCCGACGATGATCGGCGTTTTGATGTTGCCCGCGATCATTCGCGTCATTCGTGAAGTCGTGCCGGCGATGGCGGGAGGGGGATGATGCCGCTGCACAAGGGGAAAATGGGCCTGATTGCATGCGCCTTACTGACAGGTTGCGCGTTCGGACCACGACTGCAGACCGGGATTCCAGAGGTGCGCACTGTCCCGGTACTTGCCGGGCTGTCGCCGCAGGAATCGCTGGTGCGTGCAAAGACGTTCCTCGCTTCGAAGCAATATGGCTTGGCAATCGAGCTGTTCAAAGGCGCGAGCCGTGACCGGGCGCTCGAAGCCGAAAGTTTGAACGGTCTGGCCATCGCCTATGACGCGATCGGTCGTCGAGATCTGGCTGAGCGCTATTTCCAGCGCGCGCTGGCCTCCGATCCGACTGACAGGCGGGCGCGGCAAAACCTGGCGGCGTTTTACGCAGTGACGGGGAACGAGGAGAAGCGGCGCGCGCTCCTCGCGATTGCTGCTGAACTTCCTCGCTCCGTCGTGACGGTCGAGACCGGTCTCGCGGCACCGGACGAGGATTCGCACGCAGCGCAGCCCGTGTCGCTCCAAAAGAAAAGTCCGCTTGGCGCGGCATTCCAGCCCCTGCTTGCCAATGCGGCGATGCCGGTGTCCCCAATTATCGCATCGTCCGCGGGTGCCGTCGTGACGCCCCGCGACGGCGGCGCCATAATTTGCGCGACGACGGCGAACGACGCAACGTCGACGGCGACAGGTGGCGCGCAGCTCCAGATTTTCCGGCTGAGCATCGGCGAAGTATTCATCGCCGCCAGACCCGAAGGCGTCATCTGCTTCGCCGGTAGCGTGCAGCCTTCGGGTTTTGCCGCTCCCGGATTGAGGGCGATGAGCAACAGCGAATATCTTGGCGCGGTTGCGGCTTATCTCGACCAGCTGAATCAGGCTGACGCTGGTGCGATAGACATTGCTGCGCTCTGGCGTTCGGCCTTTTGGCCGAGCGGTGTCGAGGCGTGAACGCCCTTATGAGAGGATGTCGCTCGAGGCTGGCCGGCCATCTGCTGTTGCTTGCGGTCTGCTCTGCGAGCGGGCCTGGTGAGGCTTGGGCAATCGACGACCCGGAAGAGAAGATGCTCGAGGCGGCACCGTCTGCTTTGCCGCGCGCTGACCTCGTGCATGCCGCCGACCTTGCGTTGCTGGGCGGGCGGCTGGTCGAGGCGCATGTCTTGCTCGAAAGGCTGGACGATGAGGGAGCAGGAAATGACCCGGCTGTCGTGCTGTTGCGGGCCGAGCTGTTGCTTACCTCGGGGCATCCGGCTGAGGCGAAGCGGCTTCTGGCCACGATGGCCGAGTCCGATCCTCTGGCATGCCGGATCGCGACGGCGAAGGCTCTTTCCGACATTCAGACCGGTGCTCCCGCCGATGCCGAAATGCGGCTCGGCGCCCACGCAGCGAGTTGCGCTGTCGATCCGGTTTATTGGAGAGCGATCGGGTGGGTCGCACTCGGCCTCGGTCGCCGCGCTGCGGCGGCCGAGGCATATCGCCGCGCTTTGGCGCTCCGTCCCGAAAGCGATGCGATCCGCAATGATCTGGCGGTTGCATTTATCGCGAATGGGCAGGCGGAGGAAGCTGTAGGCCTGCTTGTGAGCCTGCTTGAAGCACAGCCGCGTCGGCAGGATGTTGCGCTCAATCTTGATTATGCCAATGCGATGATCCGCCACGCTCCGGTGCGACGTCCATGGGAAAGCGATGCTTTCTGGAGCAGGCGGCTCGAAGTCAGTGCTGAGGGCGCGCGCCGCGCCGGGCACACCGGTTTTGCCGAAGCGTTGTTCGCGGAGGCATTGATCGAACGTCCCCAGCATGATGAGAGGCTGTGGCAACAATATTCGGAGGTTTCCGTTCGCCCATGATTGATCTGCCCCTGGTCGTGAAGGCTGCCCTGACCGGACTGCTTCTGCTCGCGGCCTGGTCCGATGCGCGCCGTTTTCTTATTCCCAACCTCTATCCCGCAATCATTATCGCGGTTTTCCCATTGGCATGGTGGGGGGGCTTCCCGTTTGACGATCCTCTCTGGTCGCACATGGCACATTTCGCGGTCACGCTCCTGATTGGAATGGCTCTGTTCCGGTTCAGATGGTTCGGGGGCGGCGACGTTAAGCTCTATGCGGCCGTCGCCTTATGGTTCGGATTGCCCAAGGCTATGCTGCTTCTCGTCATAACAGCGGTGAGCGGTGGAGTGATCGTTCTCATCCGGATGATGTTCCATGTACTGACACTGTGGCATGGGGCTGGCACCGGCAGAATGCGGCTGTTTGATCGGCGCATTGCCTATGGCGTCGCTATAGCGGCCGGAGGAATCCTTTCGATCTGGACATGGTACGCTTGATCCGATGGTTCGGCGCGTTGGCCCGAACGCCTGATCGCCTTGGAACTGGAAACCAGGAGGATACCGTGATCGCCCCATTATCGTTTGACGGATTTCGATCCGTTCTGGGAGTGCGCTGACGGCCCGTGCGCCGAAATTCCCAAGATAGCGGAATCGTCTCCTGCCGCTTCGCTTTGGGCGAAATCTTGTCTTGCGGTTCAAGGTCGATGCCCTGCGCTTCCAAACTTCGGTGACCGAATCGCGTGCCGATCCCGAAACGCGCCTCGACGCCTCCAGCGATATCCGGTCACTCGTCGGCAAGATCGTCCTGCATCCCGGCGCAAAACGCGGGGAAGGTTCATACCGCCCTCCACGGCTCGCTCATGGGCATTCTCGATTTCGTGAACGACGCATCTAAACCCGATACCCGCCGAGTTATAACGTCGATGGTCTTGGGTTCGCGGGCACACCGATATTATAACTCGCTGGAAGTAGCCATCTGAACGTTGAGGGCCTTCAGGACTGCCAGCTTTGCACCCGATTTTCGCCGTTCAGATGGTTCGCGCCTATCATCTGATAGCGGAGTTGATGTCGTTCAGCGGTTGTTCGGATCGGCGAGCATAGGAAACTCCCGTCACCGTAGGAGATCAGCCATGAAGAAGTTCCTTGCCGCTGTGGTTTTCGCAGCGCTCGCCGTTCCGTCCGCTCCGGCTTTCGCCGATCCGCCCCCTTGGGCGCCCGCGCACGGGAAGCGCGCGAAGGATCGCGGGCTGTATGACAGCTCTGGCCGCTATTACGAGCCGCGGCGCCTTTCGCACAACGACCGTGTATGGCGGGGCGATGACGGGCGCTATCATTGCCGCCGCGACAATGGCACGACGGGTCTGATCATCGGCGCCGCAGTCGGCGCGCTTGTCGGACGCGAACTCGACGGCGGGCGCGACCGGACCGTGGGGACGATCATCGGTGCCGCGGGTGGAGGCCTGCTTGGACGAGCGATCGATCGCGGCGAACTCAAATGCCGTTGAACTGAAAAGGGCGGCGCGAGAGGGACAGTCTGCTCGCGCCGCCCTACCGGTGCCGTGCGTGTGGGGGACGCCCGGCATCGATCGATCATTTGCCCGACCGATTACGATATTCCTGAGCTCTGGTGATGCGAAGGCCGGGGATGCCCGCGCGACTGATCGACCGTCGCCAGGCGGCAAGTTCCTCGGCGCTCAGGCGATATCGTTCACAGGCCTCGCTCTCGCTGAGCAATCCGCCATCGATCGCGGCCAGCACTTCGGCCTTGCGACGACTGACCCAGTGCGCCGTGGACGAAGACGGCAGATCGCCGATTGTGATCCGTCCGAGCGGCCCCATGACCGAGGCGGGCCTTCCATATTCGAGCACAGCGAACTCTCCATTCGCGCGGTGTACGCCGCTTCGTGCCCCCCACTCGAAATCTGCAAGAATGGGGTTAACAAATACTTGCCGGAAGGCGTTGGATGCGGCGAACCGTTCGTCGCCGCCAAGGCGGGCGGTTGGGTTTGTTCGGGTCGGGTCCGATGCCGCTCGTCCAAGCGCCGAAAAATGGGATTTCCGCTCTATCGTCCGCCGACGGCTGCTTTTGCGTGCGTGATTTCCGGGCGCTCGGAAGCCGTTCCGGTCTGGGCGAGCAGCTGCCTGTAATATCCGTCGGCCTTTCCCAGGTCTTTCGAGAGTTGCGCCGCTCGGGCGGCGCCATAAATGGCCCGGAAACGATGGGGGTCGTTCGTCAGTGATTGCTCGAAGGCGGCGAGGGCCTCCTTTGGCTGCTTCAGCTCGACGAGCAATTCGCCGAGCATCTCGCGCACGGGAATCACGCGGCCGGGCATCATGATATGCTCCTCGGTCTTGTCTTCTTGGTCCGCGGTGTCGCGCATAAGCCGGAGCGCGTCGGTGTCGCGGCCTTCCGCACGAGCGGTCCAGGCTGCAATCGCGCCGGTCTGGATATCCGCCTGCCCGACCCAATAGTCCTTTTTTTGCACGATCATCACAGTTCGCAACCGGGCAAGCCTTGCGATCTCGGCCTTTGCAGCGGGGACGTCGCCACGCCGTGCCGCGCCAAGACCGCGGGTATAGGCGTTGACCGCTTCGCCTTCCGGGAACCGGCTCCAATCGAACTGCTCGCGCGCAGGTTGAAGCACCAGCCCAGCGGCGGCCGCCCAATCCCCGCGTTCGAGAGCGTATCGCGCCGGGATGGCTGCCGCTGCATAGGCGATCTGGCGCGCATCCTCATCCGGCTTTGGCGCGGCGTTGACGAACTCGACCCATTTCAGCGCGTCGGCGTCGCGCGCGAGCTGGAGCGAGGCGTAAACCAGATAGTCCATCGCGTGATAGGCATCGCGGTCGGTCTTCGACGCCGCGTATGAGCGCGCATTGGTATCAATCGAATCCTGCCATTGCCCGATGCGCGAGAAAATGTGCGAGGGCATATGCAGCGCGTGCGGGGAATTCGGGGCGATTGCAGCATAGCGCCGCGCGGCATTCAGTCCGTGTTTGGCGATCGGCGGGAAGTCATAGGCGTGGATGATGAAATGCGCGACACCCGGATGGTTCGGCTGCTTAACGAAAATCTTTTCAAGGATCTGCGCGCTTTTGAGTTGCTGCGCATAGGTCTGGTCGTTCCGGTCGGCCGTGACCTGGAGCCAGAAGCCATAAAGGACGGCAGCTTCGGAGTCCCCGGGATAGCGCAGATAAATTTGTTCCAGCGCCTTTTCATAGATCTTGGCGCGCTGGGGGAACGGAACGCTCGCATGGTCCTTGAACAGGCTTTCGACGGCCGCGATATATTCGCGCTCGCGCGGCGTCTTGCCGCCGCCCAGCCGGAGCGCTGCCTGTACCGCCGTCCAGCCTTGCTCTTCCAGCTTGGGCGTCGGGGGCGATCCCAGGGCGTTGTCGATGCTCGCAACCGCCTTTGCCCAATAGGCCATGGCGCAGGTCGGATCGGCGGCGAGCACTTCGTTTACGGCGCTGTCAATCTTCTCCCAATAGAAGGAGTAGAGCAGCGCCGCGACCGTGTCGAACTTGGCTTGGGCTTCGGGCGTACAGGAAACCGGGAAGTTCACGTCTCCCAATGTGGCGGGCGCATCATGTTGGTGATGGCCGTGTTCCTGCGCGGAAGCGCGTGGCGCGCTGCTGATCCCGAGTCCGGACAAAGCCAGCATTACAGCGCAAGGCAGAACGGCTTTCATGGCACCCCCACCGAATTGGATCGTTTCAGCGACGAAGCGAAACCTGTTCCCCGTTTACTCCCTATCGGGGTTCGTGTCGCCGGATAAGAGGCGCAGGGATGAAGGCGCCGGCTGGACGAAGCGGGTCGGCGCGATTTGTCGGAGCACGCTTGACAAACAACTTCATTCCTTTCTCATCAAATGAAGTTATCCCGTCCTCGCTCTCCTGCGATCCGGAGAGTTCCCACCGCCCCGTCGAGCCTTGTGTTCGGCGGGGCTTTTTAGCAGCTTGCTGGCATTTCGCCTTATAGATCGATGTGAATCCTTATTCGATCTGGTGCCGTCCCGACGGCCGCTGCAATCCTGGCCCGCGCGTTCACGATCAAAGTTTGCAGATCGGTGGGCGATTGCTCACCCAGCAGGGAGGCGACAGAAACGCCCAGGATACCTGCGAGCTCGGCCATGCGCGGGGATTTCGGGCGAGATTTGTTCAACTCCCACGCACATACGGCAGGAACGCTTACCCCCATCATCGTTGCCACTTCTGCCTGTGACATTGCGCGGGCTTTTCGAAGACGCTGCACTCGCGAGCCAAAGCTTTCATCGGTGCGCGTGGCGTCCGCACGCTGACGGTCACGGGGGTTACCGTGATGCTCGCGCACGATCCGCCGAAGCCCATGATGCGGGATTATCAATACTCGCGGTTCCGGAAAAAATGGCCGGGGGCGCCATGCATGTTTCCGCGCCGCTTCGCTGCGCCGGTAACTTGAAATCGCATTGGTCATGCTTCGATCGATGAACCGCGAGCCGGCAGTCGCTTTCGCGAAGGGGGCTCAACAGAACACAACCGTGCGCGGGCCGGACTTCGAGCTCGAAGCCCTCTGGTCAATTGCCATAGGTTGCATGGCCGCCCCAGCCATCGCTTTCTCCCGGCATACCGGTCGCAGTTGCACCGTCCATCATTCGGCGACTCTGTCCAATAATAATAAGCCACAAATATGTGACATCGGGTAGCTTTATTTCGCTTTGATCTCGCATTCTGAAAATATGTTTCAATTACAGAAGGTTGCAGCGGTGATCAGCATAATTTTTTATATCGCGACGTGCCGATGATATTTCCGAAGCCCTGCGGCCAAAAGCTCCATCATCGGTGCCCCCGCCTTCGCGGGGATGACGAAGTATTAAAGCGGGGCGGCCCCTTCCGGTCGCTTCCGGTCATGGCCCTCTGCGCACCCCAAACGTCCACTCATTTTGATCATTCGCCAAAAGCGGCCTGGCTGCAATCGGCCAATCGCAGCAGCGTCTAGATTAGAGGTTACAGGTGTTTGGGATTTGATCGTTCGGTTTACTCCATCTTCATCGACGCCCTGCAAACTGCTCAGGCTCTCAGCGACCCAGAGAGCAACCCCGTCGGCGAGCTAGGAGGCGCGGATGATCCTCGCACTCCTGCTTGCTGTAACCGTCGTTCCGTCGGGCCAATCATTCAATTGCACGCCCACGGCAGTGTGGGACGGTGATGGCCCGATCTGGTGCGAAGAGGGCCCGCATATTCGCCTTTCCGGCATCGCCGCTCGCGAAATGGACGGGACGTGCAAGCCGGGTCACCCTTGCCCGGATGTCGACGCTCGCGCGGCGCGGGATCATCTCGTTCGACTGGTAGGAACTCCGACCGGTACGCTCCGCACCGGGCACATAAAGGTGGCGGGCCCGACCATGCGTTGCCGATCGGACGGCGGAGCTGGGGGCAATCGCACCGCGGCTTTCTGCAGTTCGCTGAAGTCGGGAGATATTTCCTGCGCCATGGTGCGCGATGGATACGCCGAGCGATGGGACCGGTACTGGCGTGGTCACAAGTGCTCATGAGAGACTGTCGCTGATTCGACTCTTCGCTTTTGCCGTGGCAGTCTGCGGGCATGGGGAAGAGGGGCAACAGCAACACCGGGACAATTGCGATCGTCGCACTGGTGGCGTTCGCAATCGGCAAATTGTCTGGCGATGATTCCAAGCCTGAATTTGAAGAGGCGCCACAGGCATTCATAGACCCGGTCCCAACCGACCAACAGCCCGCCTGGACCTATGCCGACTCGAATCCCGCCGAAACCACGTCGCAACGTTTCGTGTCTGACGAACCGCAAACCGCGTTCGGAAGTCGGTCGTTTCGCAATTGCTCACACGCTCGCGCCGCTGGAGCTGCCCCGGTTCGGGAAGGTGACCCGGGCTATGGATCACACCTTGATCGCGATGGCGATGGCGTCGGCTGTGAATGACCGTTTACCGGCCACTGCCGACCGTGCGGCTTGTCGAGAATAGCATGGCCAGTTCGCGCCCTTGCACTTCTCCTAATATGATCGGATCTGATCGGGGGGATTGTCATGATGTTGCGGGCGATTGCTTTTGGAATATCGTGCCTTGCTTTCACCGCTCCGGCGCAGGCCGATTAACCCCGAGCGACGAAGCTTCTCCAGCCTTGTGAAAACCGATAGACGTCATACTCATAGTGCCAGTCATGCATGCCGTCGGCATCGGTATCAGAGGCATCAACATGATGATCGATGCTGACGCGCATGCGGATCTTCAAAGGCATAATGACTGTCGGACTTAATTCAGAAACTGTCCGGTCGCGGCATCATATGTTCGGGAGGTCGATCCATAATCGCCGTCGAACCCGACTGTGACAACAATGAATTTCCGCTCGTCTACCGTAACGCCGGATTTGCTATCGATCCTTATTGTCGAGATTGCCGATTGATTGCGGAACCCGATATAGGAAAGCTGATTTTTGTCGCCGTGCATCAGCGCATCTCCCAGCGCGCGTTCGAGCGCCCCGAAATTAGTGTCGGAGACGCGGAAAGTCTCTTCGGGCTTGATGGAAGCACTTGTCCCGTCCGGTCGGGAATCCACGACGGCGCCGCGCATGGTGACGTCGTCAAAAGCCTTTTCCCGAGCTGGATTCTCGATCGTTAGCTTCACATAGTCCTTGTAGACACGCATGCTATAGATTTGCCGGTTGCTCGCATAGGCTGCTGCACGATCATATGCCTTGCGGAGCTTCTCCTTGTCGAAATTTCCTTCGTCCTGTCCGGTGATCGTTTTCGGCAAATCCTGCACGAATGTCGTCACCGTCTCGATCCCGCCCGTCACGAGGGCGAAGGGAGCCAGGAAACCAAGCACAAGGAACGCCAAGGTCGTGAACAGATTGACGGTCAGCCGCACCGGCGACATCCGGGCGGGCAGGCGCAGCTCGCCGCCGAACAACGCCGAGCCTTTGTCGGGATAGGATGTCTCGGCTTTTTGCGTCTTCCAGGCGGGGGGTGGCTCGGCGGCTTTTTGCTGCCAATCCTCGGGCGGGTCCTTGTCGATGAGTCCGTAACCGGGGTTTTCCGGATCTTCGACGAACACGACAAAGCGTCCGGTGTAGAAATTGGGCAACTCGCCCATGGTGATAAACTGGCGGATCACCGTTTCGTAAGGAGCGCCATGTTCCGGAAACACCGTCAGCGTGAAAATGAACATATGATTGAAGTTCGAAACCGTCAGCCCTGCCTCTTCAAGCTTGCCGACGCGCGCCAAAACGCGCTTGTCAGGCGAAATTCGGCCCTCGGCAGAGTCGAGAATCCGGTTCGCGATGCCGCCCTGTGCAGCATCGAGCATCGGTTTCAGATTGCGCGATATGCTCATCACGAAGACGCCGGTGAACAGGAAGCTCGCCGCGATGAATCCGATCACCACGAACGGTATCCATGAATCGGGTGCAATCCCGTTCGCACCGGCGACGATAAAGCCAATAAATGCCCCGATCGACATCCACAGCGCGGCCAGAAAAAAGAAGCGGCGCGGGTTGAAGCGGGCCTTCGGCGGGGTTGGAGAGGATAAGCTTTGCATCGCCATGGATATGGTCCGTCTTCAGAGCAATTGGCACGGCTCGCGGCGTAAATCAGCGGAGTGCGGGCCTCGCCTTGGTGTTGATAATATGCGGGAATCTTGCCACGCTGCAAGCAGCGGCGTTCGAGGGCTTGTGTCCAAGCAGCCGAAACAGCTCGGCATCCTTGCCCTGGCGGGCTGCCGAGCCAATCTTTCAAACAGCTAGTCGAACCATGGTCCCGCGAAAGGTTCGGCCAGATACCGCCGTGCGGTCTTGACGAGCCGCTGCACCCGCAGGCGGTAGGATGCGCTTTCCACTCGCCAGCGCAGCGGCGCGATCGCGTCGCCGTAGAGTTCGCGCGCGATCGCCTGCTGGCTTGCGCCTGCCAGCAAAGCGTCGCCGACGCGTAGCTCCATGATCCAGTGTGCGGCCTTGCGCTCCTTCGGCATCATCGATCGGGGAAGGTCGCCTTTCTCGGCAAGAACGACGAACTGTCGCAGCGATTCGAGTTTCGGCTTGGCCGATTGCAATCCCGTTACGCGGTGCTCGACAAGAACCGGGCCGCCCAGGAGCGTGCCGTCGTGCAAGTCGAGCCGAATGGCCCAATGACCATCGCTGAGCAACCAGTGCTCATTTCCGGACGCGTCGATCTCGACCGACACCAGGATCTCGTTCTCGCGCCGTGGAGAGGATGACATTGCGGAGCTCAAACTACGCAAGCTCCCTGAGCGCACACCGGTCAAGATGACGATCCAGATCCTGCCGGACCTCGCCGAGGCGTTGCAGGAATATGCCGCGGCCCATGAGGTGAGCTACGGAAGTGCCGAGCCGGTGGTCGATCTCGTTCCCGCGATGCTGGCGTCGTTCCTCGAGAGCGACCGCGAGTTTCAGAAGACGCGGCGGCAGAAATGACCGGCGCCCCGGAGGAGACGGGCGTCGCCCAAATCGCGGAAGAGGAAAGCGACGAGCTGGCCATCCTCGATCTGCGGGCCGCGGCCGCTCTCCTTCACATGCATCCCAATACGCTTCGCTCCTACGCGATCGCCGGGCTCGTCCCCGGCGCGAAGATTGGTCGGCTTTGGCGCTTTCTCGAGTGCGATCTTGTTGCTGCACTCCGCAGACGATATCCTGCGCCCGCACGAATGCAGCCAGGTGCCTCAACCAAGGAGGCTAGCTTATGGCACTCTGGAAACGTGCAAGCAGATATTATGTCGAGATCACAGCACCGGACGGAACACGCGTTAGACGCTCTACTGGAACGTCCGATCGGAAGAAGGCGGAAGAATATCACGACCGCCTGAAAGCCGAGCTGTGGGATCTTGTCCGACTGAAACGGAAGCCGCCGCGGACATGGGACGAGGCGGCCCTTCGGTGGCTGCAGGAGAAGAAGCACGAAATCCTATTCGGATGATGTGTTTCGGATCCGGTTCTTCACCCGTTTTCTTCGCGGCAAGACACTGGATCAGGTGAGCAGGGACATGATCGACGGGATCATCACGCGCCATCTTTCCGGAACCGCGCAAGCGACGAAGGAACTTTATGTGGCGCTTGTCCGCGCCATTTTCCGGATCGCGATGCGGGAATGGGAGTGGATCGATACGATGCCGGCGTTCAAGACCTACACGAGAGGCAAGAAAGCGCGGGTGCGATGGTTGACCCACGCACAAGCGGAGCGTCCCCTGCAGGAACTGCCAGCTCATCAGAAGGAGCTGATGCTGTTTGGGCTCGCAACGGGCTTGCGGCAAGGCAATGTCAAAAGGCTGACCTGGCAACAGGTCGATATTGCCCGCCGCATCGTCACATTCGAGCAGGGCGAGACCAAAAATGACGATCCGCTGGGCATTCCGCTCAACGATCTCGCAATTTCGGTTCTCGAACGGCGTCGGGGAGGTCATGACGAATATGTTTTCACCTATGCGGGACGGCCTATCCGGCAGGTGAACACCAAGGTGTGGAAGAACGCACTCAAGCGAGCGGGGATCGAGGATTTCCGCTGGCATGATTTGCGCCACACCTGGGCAAGTTGGCTCCGGCAAAATGACGTACCCACCTGGGTGCTTCAGGAGCTGGGAGGCTGGAAAAGCGAGACGATGGTGCGCCGCTATGCGCAAATGTCGGCCAAGCATTTGCAGCCGTTTGCCGACCAACTGATTTTTGACGCCACAAAAGGCCTGGGCCAAGTGACTGAATCAATTGGTACGCAACGCCACAAAAACACTCCCAGTCAGGGGCGTCCGCGCCTCTACCTGGTGGAATAGGTGACCATATGTTTTTGATATATTTATCAAAGATATGGTGAGCCCTGCTGGGTTCGAACCAGCGACCTACTGATTAAAAGTCAGTTGCTCTACCGACTGAGCTAAGGGCCCATCGCGATGGCGGCTAGGCGGCCTCGCGAAGTGAGGTGTCGCCCTAGTGCGCCGATGCGCCCCGGTCAACCGGCTTCGGACGCGAAAGTCGCGCGGCGAGTTGGCGGACGCTGCGACCATGCAGCGGATGCTGCCATTCGGGGACGATCGCACGCAGCGGGCCGAGCACGAACGCGCGCTGTTCGATCGCGGGATGCGGGATGGTGAGCGCGCCGTCGGACCAGGTGCCGCCCGACCAGAGCAGGATATCGAGGTCGAGCGTCCGCGCGCTCCAGCGCTGGCCGGTGCGGCGGCCGAAGCTCGCCTCGATCGCTTGCAACCGTGCGAGCATTTCGGGAGGGCTGAGCGGCGAGGCGACGAGCGCGACGGCGTTCGCGTAGCGGCGCCGCGACGGGCCGAGCGGATCGCTCGCGATGATCGGGCTGGCGTCGACCGCCTCGATATCGGCGCTCTCCAGCGCCGCCAGCGCGGCGAGCAGCACCGCGCGCGGGTCGCCGAACCGCGCATGGCGCCGATTCGATCCGAGCCCGATGGCATAGAGGGGAAGCGGCATTGCGTTGCTCATGGCGCAGCGCCTATCGCAGATGCGTGGAAATTGACAGCCCATTGCCCGGAACCGAGCCGCCGCGTGACTGCCCGTGCTGTCCGCGGCTCGTTGCGTTTCGCCGCGAATGCCAGGCCGAGCACCCCGATTGGTGGAACGCGCCGGTCCATGCATTCGGCGATCCCGACGCCTGGCTCGCTTTTGCGGGACTCGCGCCGGGCAAGCATGGCGCGAACCGGACCGGCCGGCCTTTCACGGGCGATTATGCGGGCGATCTGCTGTTTGCGACGCTCGCCGAATTCGGTCTCAGCAAGGGCTGCTACGATGCGCGCATCGACGACGGGCTGACGCTCAACGGCGCGATTATCGTCAACAGCGTCAAATGTTTGCCGCCCCAGAACAAACCCACGCCCGCCGAAATCGCGAACTGTCGCCCGTTTTTCGAAACGCAGCTGGCAGCGTTGCCGAAAATCCGCGTGATCGTCGCGTTAGGGCGGATCGCGCATGACGCCACGCTAAGGGCGGCTGGCGCGCGCCTCGCGGGTTCCCCCTTCGGCCATGGCGCAGTGCATATGCTGCCCGATGGACGGCATCTGATCGATAGCTACCACTGCTCGCGCTACAACACGAATACCGGGCGGCTGACGCCCGAAATGTTCGCCGATGTCTTCCGCACCGCGCTGACGCTTAAGGATCAGACCAGCGGGCCGAATTCCTCGACCAGTCCGCGGTAAAGGACGCGCTTGAACGGGACGATCAATTTTTCGATCTCGTTCAGCTCGGCCCACTTCCACGCGCGGAACTCCTGATGCTTGGTGTGGATGTTGACGTCGCCGTCGTCACCCATGAAGCGCATCAGGAACCAGTGCTGGCGCTGGCCGCGATATTTGCCGCCCCACATCTTGCCGATCAGATGGTCGGGCAGGTCATAGAAATATTCCTCGCGGCTGCGCGCGATGATTTCAACCAGCCCGCCGTGCACGCCGGTTTCCTCGCCGAGTTCGCGGATTGCCGCTTCCTCGGCATCCTCGCCCTCGTCGATCCCGCCCTGCGGCATCTGCCACGCCTCGCTCGACGTATCGAGCCGCTGGCCGACGAAGACGCGGCCATCACGATTGGTGAGCATGACGCCCGCGCAGGGACGGTAAGGGAGAGAGCTATGGTCGATCATGCCGCCCCGGTAGCTTCGGCGACGATCGCTTTCAATACGGTCAATGCCCCGCGAATATCTTCTTTGGCGCTCGGAATCCCCTGCGCGAGGTTGATATAGCCGTGAATCGTTCCCGTCGCCTCGCGATAGGTGGTCGGCACCCCGGCCTCGATCAGCTTTGCCGCATAGGCGCGCCCCTGATCGCGCAAAGGGTCGAGCCCGGCGGTGATCAGCAGCGTCGGGGGCAGGCCCGCGGCCGAAAAATCGAGCGGCGAGGCGCGATAGTCGGCGGGATCGGCGGCATAATGATTGCCGAACCAGATCATGCTGCCCTGCGTCAGAAGATGGCCTTCGCCGAAATCGCGATAGCTCTGCCAATCGTCGTGCGTCGTCACGGCGGGGTAGATCGGGTGGATCGCGATGACGGGTTTCGACGCCGGCTTGTCGCGCAGAGTGAGCGCGGTTGCGATCGTCAAATTGCCCCCGGCGCTTTCGCCCGACAGGACAAGCCCGGTGCAGGGAATGTTGTCGGCGACCCAGCGCGTCGCGGCCTCGCAATCGATCGGCGCGGCGGGGAAGGGGTGTTCGGGCGCGAGGCGATAATCGACCGCGATCACGGGCATGTCGAGCAGCCGCGCCGCTTCCGCGCAATAGGCGTCATGCGTGTCGAGGTCGCCGATCACCCAGCCGCCGCCATGATAGAAAACCATCACCGGGCCGGTTTCGCGGGCCGGGCGGTTGTCGTAGATGCGGATAGCGATCTCGCCGGCGGGGCCGGGGATGGTGCGATTCTCGACCTGTGCGATCTCGCCGCGCGGCACATCGGCGAGCTGGCCCATCACGCGGAACATCGCGCGCGCGCCCTCGGGCGGCATCTCTTCCATCTTCGGGCCTTCCTGCGCATTCAGGAAAGCAAGGAAAGCCGCCACGTCGGGGCGCGTATATGGGGTGGTGCCGTCGGTCATCTGCGTTTCTCCCTGATCGCTGTTTTCACCATGCTATTCGGGATCGGCGGGGCAAATTCAATCCCGAAATGAAACTCACCTGCGCTTCACGCTTTGCAGGGTACAATTTTTTCTCAATTGCGGCTTGGCGCACACCGGCCTAGGCCGATGTCACAGGTTCGCAAGATTTGAGGCAGAAGAGAAAATGGCGACAGCGGTAGTGGACCAGGCCGACAAACGGCAGTCCCCCCTTTCGGATGCGGTAGTTGTACGATTTGCCGGGGACAGTGGCGACGGGATGCAGTTGACCGGCGGTCAATTCACCCTGTCCTCCGCGCTGGCGGGCAACGACTTTGCGACCTTCCCCGATTTCCCTGCCGAAATCCGCGCGCCGCAGGGCACATTGTTCGGCGTTTCGGCGTTCCAGATCAATTTCGGATCGTCGGCGATCGACACCGCGGGCGACGCGCCCGACGTGCTCGTCGCGATGAACCCCGCGGCGCTCAAGACCAATGTCCCGCAATTGAAGCAGGGCGGCCTGATCATCGCCGACGAGGGCGAGTTCAACGACCGCAATCTCGCCAAGGCGAAATATGAGGCGAACCCGCTCGACGACGGCAGCCTCGCGAAGTGGCAGTTGCTCAAGCTCAACATCAGCCAGCTGACGATGGATGCCGTGAAGCCCTTCGGGCTCGGCAACAAGGAAGCTTTGCGCTGCAAGAATATGTGGACGCTGGGGCTCGCGCTCTGGATGTTCGACCGCGACCGCCAGCCGCTGATCGACTGGCTCAACGCGAAATTCGCAAAGGCGCCTGATCTCGCCGCGGCGAACGTCGCCGCGCTCAATGCGGGTCATGCCTATGGCGAGACCGCCGAACTCGCGGGTCCGCTCAAGCAGCATCATGTCGATCCCGCGCCGGTGGCGCCCGGCCTGTACCGCACGCTGACTGGCGCTGAGGGCATCGCGCTCGGTCTCGTCGCGGGCGCGCAGCTCGCCAAACTGCCGATGTTCTTCGGCGGCTATCCGATCACGCCGGCATCGGCGATCCTGCATCATTTGTCGCGGCTCAAGGAATATGACGTCACGACCTTCCAGGCCGAGGACGAGATTGCCGCAATCTGCTCGGCGATCGGTGCGAGCTATGGCGGCTCGCTGGGCGTCACGTCGTCATCGGGCCCCGGCATTGCGCTGAAGGGCGAGGCGATGGGCCTCGCGATCATTACCGAGCTGCCGCTCGTCATTGTCAATTCGCAGCGCGGCGGCCCCTCCACCGGGCTGCCGACAAAGACCGAGCAGTCCGATCTCTATCAGGCGGTCTATGGCCGCAACGGTGACGCGCCGATGCCCGTGGTCGCCGCGCGCTCGCCCGGCGACGCGTTCGAATGCGCGATCGAGGCGGTGCGCATCGCGGTGCAATATATGACCCCGGTGATGCTGCTGACCGACGGCTATATCGCCAATGCGGCGGAGCCGTGGGCAGTGCCCGATCTCACGACCTACGAAGCCTTCCCGGTCGAATTCCTCACCGAAGCGCCCGAGGGCGGGTTCAAGCCCTATGGCCGCGATGAAAACCTCAAGCGTCCGTGGGTGAAGCCGGGTACGCCGGGCCTGCTGCACCGGATCGGCGGGATCGAAAAGGAACTCGACACCGGGCACATCAACTATGCGCCCGAAAACCATCAGGCGATGACCGATATCCGCAAGGACAAGATCGACGGCATCAAGGTTCCCGACCAGGTCGTCGAACTTGGCGCCGAGGGCGGCAAGCTTGCCGTCGTCGGCTGGGGCTCGACCTTCGGCCCGATCCATCAGGCCGTGCGCCGCAAGCGCGCCGAAGGCCTCGACGTCAGCCATGTCCACATCCGCCATATCTGGCCGCTGCCCGCCAATCTCGGCGAATTGCTGAAAAGCTATGACAAGGTGATCGTCCCCGAGATGAACACCGGCCAACTCAAGACCGTGCTGCGTGACCAGTATCTGGTCGATGCGAAGCCGGTGAACAAGGTGTCGGGCCAGCCCTTCACCATCGCCGAAATCGAAGCCGCCATCGAGGAGGCACTCAAGTGAATGAAATGACCACCATCGCGCGGACGACGACGCTCAAGGATTGGGAAACCGATCAGGAAGTCCGCTGGTGCCCCGGCTGCGGCGACTATGCGATCCTGAAGGCGGTGCAGCGCACGATGCCCGAAATCGGCACGACGCCCGAAAACACCGTCTTCGTCAGCGGCATCGGCTGCTCGTCGCGCTTCCCCTATTATATGGAAACCTATGGCTTCCACACGATCCACGGCCGCGCGCCGGCGTTCGCGACGGGGCTGAAGCTTGCCAACCCGGACCTCGACATCTGGATCGTCACCGGCGACGGCGACGGGCTGTCGATCGGCGGCAATCACACGATGCACCTGATCCGCCGCAATCTCGACTGCCAGATCATGCTGTTCAACAACGAGATCTATGGTCTTACAAAAGGGCAATATTCTCCGACCAGCCGCGTCGGCACGACCAGCCCGTCGACCCCCTATGGCTCGGTCGACCGCCCGGCGCAGCCCGCGGCCTTCGCGCTCGGCGCCGGCGCACGTTTCGTTGCGCGCGGTTTCGATGTGTCGAAGGAATTGCCGAACGTGCTGAAGGCGGCGCACGCGCACAAAGGCGCCGCCTTTATCGAGATTTTCCAGAACTGTATCGTCTATAACAAAGACGTATTCGAGGATTTCGCTGCGCCGAAGGGCGCCGAAGACCGCCAGCTCTGGCTCAAGCAGGGCGAGCCGATGATCTACGCCAAGGGCACCAAGGGCATCGCGCTCGACGCCGAGGCGCTGCACCTCAAGACCGTCGATGTCGTCGACGGCGACTGGCAGGCGGCGGGCGTGATCGTCCACGACGTGACCAATCGCAGCGTCGCGCACATGCTTGTCGAAATGCGCTTCGGCGAATTCCCGATGGCCTTGGGCGTCCTCTACGACGACCCGCGCCCGACTTTCGAGGCCGACGTCGTCCGCCAGAACAAGGCGGCCGCCGAAGGCAAGACGGCCGACCTCCAAAGCCTGCTCAAGAAAGGGCAGACCTGGACGGTGACCGAGGGCGGGCCCGAACTCTGATCTTGCTGCGGCACCGCGTGTCGGATCTATAGCTCGGGATGGACAATCTCACGCACAGCCTCGTCGGCGCGGTTCTTGGCCAGATGGGGCTCAAGAAAAAGACCGGCCTGGCGATGCCGACGCTGATCATCGCGGCGAACCTGCCCGATATCGACGCGACCTGCGCGATCTATGGCATCGAATCGCTGTCGATGCGGCGCGGGATCACCCACGGGCCGATCGCGCTGCTGGTGCTGCCGATCCTGTTATGGGCGCTGATGCTCGCCTTCGACCGCTGGCAGGGCCGGCACGGAAAACGGCCGGCGGATCGGCTCCCGGTCCACAAGGGCTGGTTGCTTGCGCTCGCTTATATCGGCTGCTTCAGCCATCCGGCGCTCGACTGGCTCAACAATTATGGCATCCGCTTGCTTGAGCCATTCAGCCATCGCTGGTTCTACGGCGACAGCATCTTCATCATCGACCTGTGGATTTGGATCGCGCTTGCCGTGTCGCTCTGGTTGTCGCTGCGCGGCGAACGGCGCGGGGCGGCGAACTGGCGGCGCCCGGCATGGGTCGGCCTCACCGCCGTGTGCGCCTATATCTTCGTCAATGGCGTCATCACCGGCGCCGCCGAGCGCATGGCCTCGCGCGCGCTTGAAGCGGGCGGCCAGAAGGACGCACTCGTCGTTGCGAGCCCGCCGCCGCTTGCCTTCTGGAAACGCGACATCTTCTGGCGGACGGCCGACCGCTACGGCACCGCAAGCTTCGTTCCGGGCGCCGGCGGCGAAGTCGATCTGACCGGCGCACCGACCGGCATGGACGATCCGCGCCTCGCGACCTGGGTCAAGGCCGATCCCGCGGCGCGCGCTTTCCTGTTCTGGTCGCGGATGCCCGTGGCGCAAAGCGATGGCGATGCGATCCTGCTCCGCGACCAGCGTTTCATGCACCCGCTTGCGCAGGACCGGTTTCAGGTTCGCCTGACCGCGCCCGACACCGCCAGCCATCCCGAATGAGCGCGCCCGCGTGACGTCATGGCGCCGCGTGTTTCAACCGATTGTCAGCGCGATGCGTTTGAGGCAGGAAGGTGACAATGAACACGCATGTCAGCCCGCGCCGCGGTAAGGAACTGCTTCGCGCCGACCGTGCCTATCGCTCGGGCGGCGGCATGGCGCGGCTGATCGCGCTGGCGCCGGCGAGTCTCTTTCACCGCATGCTCGACCGGATCGACGCCGGCCTCGCGCAGGGGACGATTGAGAGCCATCTGCCCGACGGCAGCGTGCGCCTGCTCGGTGGGCGCGGCAAAGGGCCGGTCGCGGTCGTTCATCTCCACAGCTGGGCCTCGCTCGCACGACTGGCGCTTTCGGGCTCGGTGGGCTGGTATCGCGCGTGGGACGCCGGCGAATGGTCGTCGCCCGATCCGGTGCCTTTGTTCGACCTGTTTATGCGCAACGGAGAAGCGCTGGGCAATGTCGCGCGCGCGCGCGGGCCATGGCGATGGCTTAATAGGGCGATCCACGCGCTCCATCGCAACGATCGGCGCGGCGCGAAGCGGAATATCCATGCCCATTATGATTTAGGCAATGATTTCTATCGCTTGTGGCTCGATCCGAGCATGAATTATTCGAGCGCGCTGTTCACCGATCCCGGCCAGTCGCTCGAGGAGGCGCAGGCGGCAAAAGTCGACGCGATCCTCGACCGGCTCGATCTCCGGTCGGGAAGCCGGCTGCTTGAGATCGGCTGCGGCTGGGGGGCGCTCGCCGAGCGCGCGGTCGAACGCCACGACGTGCTCTACACCGGTATCACCTTGTCGCCCGCGCAGGCCGAAATCGCCGACGCGCGGCTCGCGGCGGTCGATCTGTCGGATCGCTCGCGCATCGAAATCTGTGACTATCGTGACGCGCAGGGGCCTTACGACGCGATCGCCAGCGTCGAGATGGTCGAGGCGGTGGGTGAAGCCTATTGGCCCGCCTATCTCGACGCGATCGCGCGGCTGCTGCGCCCGGGCGGCAAGGCGGCGATCCAATATATATTGATCAGCGACGCGCTGTTCGAGCGCTATGCCGCGAGCAGCGATTTCATCCAGGCCTATATCTTTCCGGGCGGCTGCCTGATTTCGGAAAGCCGCTTTCGCGCGCTTGCCGAGGCGCGCGGCCTCGCGTGGCGCGACGTGCACCGCTTCGGCGGCGATTATGCCGAGACGCTGCGCCAATGGCGCGAGCGCTTCGATGCGGCGGTTGCTGCGGACCAGCTTCCGTCGGGGTTCGACCCGCGCTTCGTCCGGCTCTGGCGCTATTATCTGCAATATTGCGAGGGGGGCTTTCGTGGCGGCGGCATCGACGTCGCGCAAGTCACGCTCGAAAAGACAGCCTGAAAACAGGGGGAGAGACGTACATGCGAAGATTTTTGGCGGCGGTGCTGCTGTGCACCGCGGCGGCGGGGTGCAGCGCGCCCGCACCGACCGAGACCACCGATAAACTGCCAAAGGATCTGAATGTGCTGTTCTGGACCCAGGATCAACGCGACGCCGCCTTCCGTACGATGGAGACGGTCCCCAAGGTTGTCGTCAACACAGTGAAGGCGGGCGGGCCCGTCTATCCGCTGCCGCAGGGCAAGCCGATCGACCTCGGCGATATCGATGCCCATATGGCGAAGCAGCGCAATGCCGGGCTGGTCATCGTTCAGGACGGCAAGATTCGGCTCGAAAAATATGCGCTCGGCTATGGCGCCGCGGGCCGCTGGACGAGTTTCTCGGTCGCCAAGAGCTTCACCTCGACGCTCGTCGGCGCGGCGGTGAAGGACGGCTATATCAAGAGCCTCGACGACAAGGTCACCGTCTATATTCCGGGCCTCAAGGGTTCGGCCTATGACGATGTCTCGGTGAAGCAGCTGCTGACTATGACTTCGGGCGTCAAATGGAACGAGGATTATACCGATCCCAAGTCCGACGTCGCCTTGTTCAATATGCAGAAGCCCGTTGCCGGCGAGGACATAACGGTCAGCTATATGAAGACCTTGCCGCGCGAAGCGCCTGCGGGATCGAAGTGGGTGTACAAGACCGGCGAAACCAATTTGATCGGCGTGCTCGTCTCAAGCGCGACGGGCAAGACGCTGTCGGCCTATCTGTCCGAAAAGGTGTGGAAACCGTTCGGCATGGAGCAGGACGCAGTGTGGATGCTCGGCGCGACGGGGCACGAGATCAGCGGTTGCTGCATGTCGGCGAGCCTCAAGGATTATGCGCGTTTTGGCCAGTTCATCCTGAACGGCGGGGTTGCGGGCGGCAAGAAGGTGCTTCCCGACGACTGGCTCCCCGCGGCGACGACGAAGCAGGCGGGCATCGACCTGCCGGGCCGCGGCTATGGCTATCAGTGGTGGACCAACGACGACGGCAGCTTCGCCGCGCAGGGCATCTTCGGCCAGGGCATCTTCATCGATCCCAAGCGCAAACTGGTGATCGCGTCGAACGGCAACTGGCCGACCGCGACCGATCCCGAGGGCGTCGGCGCGGCGCGCGAGGCGTTCTATAAGAGTGTGCAGGCGGCGGTGGATAAGGAAGCCAAATAACGTCGCCCCCGCGAAGGCGGGGGCCGCTGTCGGAGTAGCGCAAGGCTGCCAGCGGCCCCCGCCTTCGCGGGGGCGACGAGCTATTCGGTGACGATACTCGCCGCGCGCTGGGCCAACCACACCGCGACGAGCGGGACGGCGACGCCCAGCGCCATGATCCACCATGCGTCGGCGAGCGTCACGGCGCGGTAAAGCGCCGCGCCGATCACCGCGCCGGCGACGATCCAGCCCGCGCCGGTGCCCGCCGAAATCCGCATCGCGAACCAGCTGCCGCCAAAGGTGCCGACGAACCAGCCGACGATCAGCGCGATCGTCGATCCGATCGGGATCAGGACTTCGCCGCTGTTCGGATCATAGACGTCAGGCGAAATTTCGCTGCCGGCATGTTGGGCGAGCCAGATCAGCCCGAACGCGACGGCGATGCCGATGACGGCGGCAATTGCCGTTCGCAAAATATCCTTGGTCATTCCCGCGCCCTTGCAAACCCTCTTATGCGAGCGTCTTAGCGCAGGAAAACGAAGATGGCGTTAAGCTTTTTCCATGACCTTGGGCAGCGCGTGGAAGGCGGTGCTGTCGAACCCTTCGACCATCAGATTGGCGACAAATTCGCCGACCGCGGCGGGGTCCTTGATGCTCTGCGGGTCTTCGCCCGGATAGGCGCGCGCGCGCATCTGCGTTCGCGTGCCGCCGGGATCGAGGATCGCGGTGCGTACGGTCGAGATATTGCGCATTTCGGCGCCATAGCTGGTGACCAGCGTTTCGAACGCCGCCTTCGACGCGGCATAGGCGCCCCAATAGGCGCGCGGCTCGCGCGCGACGCTGCTCGACAGTGCGACCAGTCGGCCGTTTGCCGCGCGGCGCAGCAGCGGGTCGAAATTGGCGATCAGCGCCTGCTGCGCGATCAGGTTCAGCGTCAGCAGCTTGTTGAATTCCTTGCCGTCGATCGCGGCAACCGGGGTCAGCGTGCCGAGCATCGCGGCGTTGAGCACGAGCATGTCAAGCTGCTGCCAGCGTTCGGCGATCGCACTTGCAAGGCGGGCGATGCTGTCGCCATCGGTCAGGTCGAGCGGGGCGATCGTCGCGCTGCCGCCGGCTTCGTGGATGCGGTCTTCGAGTTCCTCGAGCCCGCCCGCGGTACGCGCGGTGATCACGACATGCGCGCCGCGCGCCGCGAGCGATTCGGCGATCGCTTCGCCGATGCCGCGGCTTGCCCCGGTGACGAGCGCAACCTGGCCCGCCAGTTCTTTAGGCGTCGTATTCATTCTGTCAGACAACCCGTTCGGCAAGCAGCGAAAATTGATCTTCCAGCCCATGCTCGTCGAAATCGGTCAGCGTGGTCGGATAGTCGCCGGTAAAGCAGGCGTCGCAATATTTCGGGGCGTCGTCGCTGCGCTTCGCTTCGCCGAGTGCGCGATACAGGCCGTCGATCGAGATGAACGACAGGCTGTCGGCGTTGATGAAATTCGCCATCTGGCCGACGCTCATCTGCGCCGCGAGCAATTTGGCGCGTTCGGGCGTGTCGACGCCATAGAAGCAGCTGTGCTGCGTCGGCGGGCTCGCGATGCGCATATGCACCTCGGTCGCGCCGGCATCGCGCATCATCTGCACGATCTTGAGGCTGGTCGTGCCGCGCACGATCGAATCGTCGATCAGCACGATGCGTTTGCCCGCGATCAGCGCGCGGTTGGCGTTGTGCTTCAGTTTCACGCCGAGGTGGCGGACCTTGTCGCCCGGCTGGATGAAGGTGCGCCCGACATAGTGCGAGCGGATGATGCCGAGTTCGAACGGAATGCCCGATTCCTGCGCATAGCCGATCGCCGCGGGCGTGCCCGAATCGGGGACGGGGATGACGAGGTCGGCGTCGACCGGATTTTCGCGCGCGAGTTCGGCGCCGATCGCCTTGCGCACCGAATAGACGCTCGTCCCGTCGACGATCGAATCGGGGCGCGAGAAATAGACATATTCGAAGATGCACGGCCGCGCCGCATGGTCGGCGAAGGGGCGGTGCGAGGTGAGCTGGCCATCGCGGATGATGACGAGCTCGCCCGGTTCGACCGAGCGCACGAATTCGGCGCCGACGACGTCGAGCGCGACGGTTTCGGACGCAAGGATATGCGCGTCGCCGAGCTTGCCGATCACGAGCGGGCGGATGCCGAGCGGATCGCGGCAGCCGATCATGCCCTCGGCGGTCAGGCAGATCAGCGAATAGGCGCCCTCGACCTGCTTCAGCGCGTCGATGAAGCGGTCGAGCAGCGAACGATAGGCCGATGTTGCGACGAGGTGGATGATCACCTCGGTATCGCTGGTCGACTGGAAGATCGAGCCGCGGCGGACGAGCACCTTCTTGAGCGCCGCCGCGTTGGAAATATTGCCATTATGCGCGACCGCGAATCCGCCGGTCGACAGGTCGGCGAACAGCGGCTGGACGTTGCGCAGCGCGGTCTCGCCCGTCGTCGAGTAACGGACGTGGCCAACCGCCGATCCGCCTTGCAGCTGGCGCATGATGTCGTCGCGGTCGAAATTGCCCGCGACATGGCCCATCGCGCGGTGGGTGTGGAACTCCTTGCCGTCGAAGGCAGTGATGCCCGCGGCTTCCTGTCCACGGTGCTGCAGGGCGTGAAGCCCCAGCGCGACTACCGCGGCGGCGCTATCGGCGCCATGAATACCAAATACGCCGCACTCCTCGCGGAGCTTGTCGTCGTCGAAAGGATGGGTCGTCAGCATGTCATTCCAGGGGCAGGGGGGCAGTGACTGCGGCGCATATAGGGACGGCAATCGCAAATGTCGCCCCCCTAATCACGGATTTGTCATATGCGCCGCGACGGACGGGGTGACAGCGGCTCCTATCCTGCTCTAAAGCGCGGTTTATGGATGATCAGCGCGACACGACCGACCGATTTCTTCCGCGTTTCGACGCCGCTGGACTGGTGACGGCGATCGTCGTCGACGCCGACAGCCATATATTGCTGATGGTCGCGCATATGAACGCCGAGGCGATCGAGCAGACTCGCGCGACGGGGCAGGCGCATTTCTGGTCGCGGTCGCGGGCTGCGTTGTGGCGCAAGGGCGAGACCTCGGGCAACGGCCTGACGGTCGTGGAGATGCGGGTCGATTGCGACCAGGACGCGTTGCTGCTCCGCGTGAAGCCTGCGGGCCCCGCCTGCCACACGGGACGCCGCTCCTGCTTTTATCGCCGTGTCGAGGCCGATGGCGGTCTGACCTTCCTGGCGGACGATGCGCAGGGCTGATGTCGCCGCGCTTGCGGTTCTGCTGCTCGCGGCATGCGGGCGGCCCGCGCCCGACGAACGCACGAAGGGGATCGACACCGGCAACCCGCTCGAAGTGACCGCCCGCGAGCGCGGCGTCGTCCACCCCGAAGCCGTCACGCCGGTCGGCGTGTTCGAGCGCGCGCACGATCTCGGCCGCGATGCGATGTGCGTCGTTCCCGATGGCGCCGGAAAATGGCGCTTCGCCGTCACCGCCGCCTTCGGCCCCGGCCTCTCGTGCGCCGCCAGCGGAACGATGGTTCGCGAGGGTCGCGGCTGGCGGATGCGCTTCGCCGGGATCGATGGCTGCGAAGCCTTTGTGCATGAGGAAGAGGATGAGCTCCGCTTGCCCGGAAAGCAGCCGCCGCAATGCCGCAGCCTGTGCCCCGGCCGCGCCTCGCTCGCGGGGCTCCGCCTGCCGCGCGCTAGCTGGTCGGCAAGCGACGCGGGGGACTTGCGGATTACCGATCGAGACGGCAATATGCAGCGTCCTTGCGAGGGCTGACCTGCCCCGAATTGACCCGTTCTGCCGGGCTTGACGTTCACGTCAACGGAAACTAGTTTCACCGGCATGACCGAGCAATATGGCCACGCCCATATCGATACGCCCGACCATCTCGGGCGCGAACAATTCAGCATCACCGACTTGTCGACCGAGTTCGGGGTCACCGCCCGCGCGCTGCGTTTCTATGAGGACGAAGGGTTGATCAGCCCGTCGCGCAAGGGATTGTCGCGCATCTATTCGAAACGCGACCGCGCGCGGCTGGCGTGGATCCTGCGCGCCAAGCGCACGGGTTTCAGCCTTGCCGACATTCGCGAGATGATCGACCTCTACGACGTCGGTGATGGCCGCAAGCTGCAGCGTCAGGTGACGATCGAGAAATGCGAGCAGCGCATCGGCCTGCTGCAACGTCAGCGCGACGATATTGACAGCGCTGTAGATGAGCTGTCACGCTTCATCGATACGGTGAAAAAAGTCGACGCCGGCCAAAAGGTCGACTGAGCCTCTCCCCAGGCAAGTTCACTGCTAACCTGCTTTTCAGAAGGATTTCCCATGCCCGTCTATCGCGCACCCGTGCAAGACACGCTGTTCCTCCTCAACGACGTGCTCGGGATCGAGCGCTATTCGAACCTGCCCGGTTTCGCGAACGCAACCCCGGACATGGTCGAGGCGGTGCTGACCGAGGCGGGCAAGTTCTGCGAGGAAGTGCTGTTTCCGATCAACCAGTCGGGCGACCTCGAAGGCTGCACGCGCCACGACGACGGCTCGGTGACGACGCCGAAGGGCTTCAAGGAAGCCTATAAGGCCTATAGCGAAGCCGGTTGGGGCCTGCTGACCGCGCCCGAGGAGTTCGGTGGACAGGGGCTGCCGCACGTCATCGGCTTTCCGGTCGAGGAATATCGCAACGCCGCCAATCAGGCGTTCGCCATGTATCCGGGGCTGACGCAGGGCGCGACCGCGGCGATCCTCGTCAAGGGCTCGGACGAGCAGAAGGCGACCTATGTCCCCCGGATGATCGCGGGCGAATGGGGCGGGACGATGAACCTGACCGAACCGCACTGCGGCACCGACCTTGGCCTCATTCGCACCCGCGCGGTGCCGAACGGCGACGGGAGCTATGCTGTCACGGGCACGAAAATCTTCATCTCGTCGGGCGAGCATGACCTCACCGACAATATCATCCACCTCGTGCTGGCAAAGACCCCCGACGCGCCCGACAGCGTCAAGGGTATCTCGCTGTTCATCGTGCCGAAGTTCATCGTCAACGAAGACGGTTCGCTCGGCGAGCGCAACACGCTGTCGTGCGGGTCAATCGAGCACAAGATGGGCATCCACGCCAACTCGACCTGCGTGATGAATTATGACGGCGCGAAGGGCTGGATGGTCGGCGAGGAGAATAAGGGCCTCGCCGCGATGTTCGTGATGATGAACGCCGCGCGCCTCGGCGTCGGTATTCAGGGGCTCGGCCAGGCCGACGTCGCCTACCAGAACGCCGTCCAGTACGCGCAGGACCGCCGTCAGGGCCGCGCGCTCACCGGGCCCAAGGATCCGCAGGAAAAGGCCGATCCTTTGTTCGTCCACCCCGACGTGCGCCGCATGCTGATGGACGGCAAGGCGACGGTCGAGGGGCTGCGCGCGCTCTGCACCTGGGGTGCGCTGCAGGTCGACCTCGCGCATGTCGCCGAGAGCGAGGAAGAACGCCAGCGCGCCGACGACCTCGTCAGCCTGCTGACGCCGGTGATCAAGGGCTTTGGCACCGACAAGGGCTATGAAGTCGCGACCAACGCGCAGCAGGTCTTCGGCGGCCACGGCTACATCGAAGAGCAGGGCATGAGCCAGTATGTCCGCGATGCGCGCATCACGATGATCTACGAAGGCGCGAACGGGGTGCAGGCGATGGATCTTGTCGGCCGCAAACTCGCGCAGAATGGCGGCCGTGCGATCCAGGCCTTTTTCGCGATCGTCGACGAGGAATGCGCGCGTGCCAAGGGTGACGAAGCGCTCGCCGACTTCGCGGGCCGTCTCGAAAAAGCCAACGGCGAGCTCAAGGCCGCGACGATGTGGTTCATGCAGAATGGCATGGCGAACCCGAACAATGTCGGCGCCGGTGCGCATCACTATATGCACATCCTAGGGATCGTCGCGCTCGGCTCGATGTGGCTGATGATGGCTGAGGCAGCGCAGAAGGCGCTCGCCGAAGGCCGCGGCAACAAGCCGTTCCTCGAAGCCAAGCTGGTCACAGCGCGCTATTTTGCCGAGCGTTTCCTGCCCGACGCCGGATCGCTCCGCCGCAAGATCGAGGCGGGCAGCGACGCGATGATGGCGCTGGCGCCCGAGCAGTTCGTCGCAGCCTGACTTTAGCCCTTGCAACCATCGCCGCCATCATGCGTGGTGGCGGCGATGGGGACCGAGCTATCACCAATAGTCGTCGAAGGCCGCAATTGCTGGCGCATCGAACGCGCCGAAAAGGCGCGGATGATCGTCGACGCCGCCGACTATTATGCGCTCCTCGAAGGGCTGATGGCCGAGGCGAAGGAGCGCATCCTGCTGATCGGCTGGGACTTCGACCCGCGGATCGCATTGAAGCCCGACAAGACGGGCAAGGGTGAGCCGCTCGGCGATTATCTGCTGCGGCTCGCCAAGGAAAAGCCCGAACGCGACATCGATATTTTGCGCTGGAATTTCGGCGGGCTGAAGCAATTTGCGATGCCGCGCATCCTGTCGATGATCGCACGCTGGAAACTGACGCGCGCGATCAGCTTTCGCCTCGACAGCGCGCATCCGGTCGGGTGCAGCCATCACCAGAAGGTCGCGGTGTTCGACGATCATCTCGCGGTCTGCGGCGGGATCGACGTCGGCGCGCGCCGCTGGGACACGCGCGATCACAAGGATGGCGACGCGCACCGCACCGCGCCCGACGGCAAAGCCTATATGCCCTGGCATGATTTGACGATGATCCTCGCGGGGCCGGTCGGCAATGCGCTCGCCGACCTTGGCAACGAGCGCTGGCAGCGCGCAACGAAAAAGCCGCTGCGCGATCTGAAGGGCAAGGGCGAGAATTGGCCCGACGACCTCGAACCCGATTTCGAAGGCATCGACGTCGCGATCTCGCGCACGCGTGCCGAATATGAGGATAGCGAGGAAATCCGCGAGATCGAGCAACTCTATCTCGACATGATCGCCGCAGCCGACCGCTTCATCTATTTCGAAAATCAATATTTCACCTGCGGCAAGATCGCCGCCGCCATCGCAGCGCGGCTGAACGAGGATGATCCGCCCGAATTCGTGATGGTGATGCCAAAGACCGCCGACGGCTGGCTCGAACAGATGGCGATGGACGCCGCGCGCGTGCAACTGGTGCGCGAGATTGCGAAGGCGAAGCATGGCGATCGGCTGAAGGTCTATTATCCGCGCACCAGCCGCGGCGAGCCGATCTATGTCCACGCGAAGACCGCGGTGGTCGACGACCGTTTCCTGCGCGTGGGGTCGGCGAATATGAACAACCGATCGATGGGGCTCGACAGCGAATGCGATGTGACGATCGACGCCGCGCTGCCCGCGAACGAAGGCGTCGAACCCGCGATCGCGCGCTTGCGCTCGTCGCTGATCGCCGAACATCTCGACGTGGGGGAAGAAGATGTCGCGGCGACGTTCAAGCGCACCGGGTCGCTGATCGACACGATCGAGGCGCTGCGCGGCAAGGGGCGTTCGCTCGAACTGCTCGATCTCGTGCCCCCGGGGCCGTTCGACGAATTCATTGCCGAGAATGAGGTCCTCGACCCGACCAGCCCCGACGCGATGTTCGAAAGCCTGACCGAACGCGGCCTCAGGAAAAGCTGGCACCGCGGCCGCAACTGGATGAAGCGCCACCGGCCCTTCGGGCGCAAGAGTTAAACCTTCTCCCTTGATGGGAGAAGGATACGCAGCCTTATCGCGAAGCGGTTAGGCGAAGTTGGATGAGGGTGATGGCGCGTTACGACCATCATTCCGAGCCGCAACTGCACCCCCACCGCTGCGCCCCGGATCAAGTCCGGGGCTCGCTGCCTCCCCCATCGAGGGGGAGGGAAATTCAATCCGCCAGCGAAAGGATGTGCTTCGCCTGCTTGAGGTGCGGCGCGTCGACCATCTTGCCGTCGACCTGCAACACGCCGACCCCGGGATTGGCGGCGAAGGCGTCGACGATCGCCTGCGCGCGTGCGGTTTCATCCGCCGACGGGGTGAAGGCGGCGTTGATCGCCTCGACCTGCGACGGATGGATTGCCATCATCCCGGTGAAGCCGTCGCGTCGTGCGCGGGCGGCATAGGCCGCAAGTCCGGCTTCGTCCTTGATCGCCGGGAACACCGTGTCGATCGCCGCGGCGCCCGCTGCATGCGCCGCGAACAGCGTCAGCGCGCGCGCCACCTCATAGGGCGAGGTATAGCTCCCATCGGCCTCGCGGCTCGTCGTCGCGCCGATCGCGGCGGGCAGATCCTCGGCGCCCCACGTCAGCCCGAGCAGGCGATCCTTCGCCTCGCGATAGCTGCCGAGCGTGAAGATCGCCGCGGGGGTTTCGGTGGCGATCGGCAGGATCGGCGGCAGCGACGCATCGCGCGCGGCTTCGCTGCGGAGGATCGTGTCGAGCTGCGCGATGCTCGGCGCGCCTTCGGCCTTGGGCAGCATGATCGCGTCGGGTCCGGCGGCAAGGATCGCGGCAACGTCGGCGGCGGTCTGATGGCCGTCGAGCGGGTTGACGCGCACCAGCGTCACGACTTCGCGCGTTCCCGTCAGATAGTCGGCGATCGCGTGACGCGCCGCGTCCTTGTTCGCGAGCGACACCGAATCCTCAAGGTCGAGGATGATCGCATCGGCGCCCGATGCCGCGGCCTTGGCGAAACGCTCGGGGCGGTCACCGGGAACGAAGAGCAGGGAACGAAGTCGCATTAGCTGGCCTTCCGCTGGACAAGGGCAGAACGCTCGCACTGGCAGACAAGTTCATCGCGCTGGTTGATCGCGCGGTGGAGGAAGGTCACGATCCCTGCATTGGGCCGCGATTTCGATTCCTTGAGGCCGATGATTTCGCTCTCGGCGCGCAGCGTGTCGCCGATGAACACCGGCTTCGGCATAACCAGCTTGTCATAGCCGAGGTTCGCGACGAGCGTGCCGAGCGTCGTGTCGCCGACCGACAGCCCGACCATCAGGCTGAAGGTGAAGGTGCCGTTGACGAGAATCTGCCCGAATTCCGACGCCTTTGCGGCCTCGATATCGAGGTGCAGCGGCTGCGGATTGTGTGTCATCACGGTGAACAGCAGATTGTCGGTCTCGGTCACCGTGCGGCGAATGTCGTGGGTCAGCGTCTCGCCGATCTGCCATTCGTCGAAATATTTGCCTGCCATTATGCGTCTTCCTTTTCGATCCGCACGAGCAAGGCCTCGACCTGAACCTGCGCGCCGGCGGTCGCGTTGAGTTCGGCCACGACGCCGTCGAACGGCGCGGTCAGGCTGTGCTCCATCTTCATCGCCTCAAGCGTCAGCAGCTTTTGCCCTTTGGTCACCTTGTCGCCCGCGGCGACCTCGACCGCAATGACCTTGCCGGGCATCGGCGACAGGATTGCGCCGTCGCCCGCCGCGCCGCCAGCGCCGCCTTCGGCACGCCACGGCGTCAACTGCCAGACCGAACCACCCTCGGCAACGAGCATCGCTGGAGAGGGCTCCTCGGCGCCGGGGCCATGAAGCTCGACCTCGACGCGCTTGCCGTCGAGCAGGAAGGGCGCCGAGCGCACATCGGGGGCGTTGAGACGGAAACCCGATTGCAGCGAGCGCGGCACCATCGCCATCGCGGCGTTGGTCAGCGCCTGCGTGGTCGGCACCGGCTCTTCGGTCATCGCGTCGCCGTCGCGGCCGATCAGCCCGGTATCGACGGTGCCCGCGACGAAATCGGGATGATCGAGCGCGTTGATCAGGAACGCCGAATTGGTCTTCACCGGCCAGATCGCGCTGTCCTCCAGCATCTCCGACAGCAATTCGCGCGCTTCCTCGCGGTCCTCGCCCCAGGCGATGACCTTCGCGATCATCGGGTCGTAGAAGGGCGACACTTCGGCGCCTTCATAAACGCCGGTATCGACACGGCCGATATGCTCGGGGAGCTGGAAGAGTTCGAGCGTGCCGATGCTCGGGAGGAAGCCCTTCGCCGGATCCTCGGCATAGAGCCGCGCCTCCATCGCCCAGCCGTTGATCGCAAGCTCGTCCTGCGCGAGCGGGATCGGCTCTCCGCTAGCGACGCGCAGCTGCCATTCGACGAGGTCGACGCCGGTGATTTCCTCGGTGACGGGATGCTCGACCTGCAGCCGCGTGTTCATTTCCATGAACCAGATGCGGTCGGCGCGCAGACCTTCCGACGCGTCGGCGATGAACTCGATCGTGCCGGCGCCGACGTAGTCGACCGCCTTCGCGGCGCGCACCGCTGCGGCGCACAGGTCGGCGCGCGTCGCCTCGTCCATGCCGGGGGCGGGGGCTTCCTCGATCACCTTCTGGTGGCGGCGCTGCAGCGAGCAGTCGCGCTCGAACAGGTGGACGACATTTCCGTGCGTGTCGCCGAACACCTGCACCTCGATATGGCGCGGGGTCAGGATATATTTCTCGATCAGCACATGATCGTTGCCGAACGATGCCGCGGCCTCGCGCTGGCACGAAGCGAGCGCGTCGAGGAAATCGGCAGCAGCATCGACCTTGCGCATCCCCTTGCCGCCGCCGCCCGCGACCGCCTTGATCAGCACCGGATAGCCGATCTCGGCCGCTTGTTCGGCGAGGAAGGCGGGGTCCTGATTCTCACCCATATAGCCCGGCGTCACCGGCACGCCGGCATCGGCCATCAGCTTCTTCGCGGCGTCCTTCAGACCCATCGCGGTGATCGACGAAGGCTTCGGCCCGACCCACACCAGCCCGGCATCGGCCACCGCCTGCGCGAACTCGGCATTTTCCGACAGGAAGCCGTAGCCGGGATGGATCGCCTCGGCGCCCGTCGCCTTGGCTGCGGCGATGATCTTCTCGCCGATCAGATAGCTCTCACGTGCCGCTGACGGCCCGATATGCACCGCCTCGTCGGCCTCGCGCACATGCAGCGCCCTGGCATCGGCGTCCGAATAGACCGCCACGGTGCGAATGCCCATCTCGCGCGCGGTGCGGATGATGCGACAGGCGATTTCGCCGCGATTGGCGATAAGCAGGGACTGGATCATAGGGTTCCGTTCACTTCGAAATGCAGGACATGCGCTTCCTTTTCGATCAGGAAGTCATCGTCGAAATCATAATATTTGGCGGCATCGACCGGCGTGCCGGCAAAGCCCTCGATCACTTCGAGATTGTCCCAGAAGGTCAGCATCTCGAAATGGACGACATCACCCTCGGCGCGCCGGAAGCACCAGGCGCCGCGATTACCCGCGACCGACCGGTAATCGGGAATGGCGACGTCGAGCATCAGCCTGAAATAGGCTTCGGCCTTGTCCTTGGGGACGATCCCATGCCAGCGCCGCGCGATCATGGATGCGCCTCCGGAAACCCGTGGCGGACGTGCAGCGCGTGCAGCAGCCGTTTGAAGTCGCCCACAAAGCGCGTGCCTTGATGCTCGCCGTCGGCGAGCTCACCCGGCGCATCGTCGGCGAGCACCAGCACCGGCAGATTCTGGTTCGCCGCGCCGATCGCGGCGATGACCGCATTGCGCGGGCGCGGAAAGCCGATGCGGATCACCTCAAGCGCCGCCGCCTGCTCGGGAAAGCTCGCGAGCAATCCGTCGACCGTGATGCAATCCCGGCAATAGAAATTCCGCCCGGGCAATGCGGGGTCTTCGAACAGCGGATCGAGAAGATAAAGACGGTCGCGCATCATCACATCCGGAACACGCCGAAGCCGCGGTCCTCGACCGGGGCGTTCAGCGTCGCCGCGAAGGCGAGCCCGAGCACGTCGCGCGTCTGGGCGGGGTCGATGATGCCGTCGTCCCAGAGGCGCGCGGTTGCGTGATAGGGATTGCCCTCGTCCTCATATTTCTGGCGGATCGGCGCCTTGAAGGCCTCGGCCTCCTCGGGGGTCCATTTGTCGGCGTCGCGGTGGACGGTCGCGAGCACGCTCGCCGCCTGCTCGCCGCCCATCACGCTGATCCGGCTGTTGGGCCAGCTGAACAGGAAACGCGGGCTATAGGCACGCCCGCACATGCCGTAATTGCCCGCGCCGAAGCTGCCGCCGATCAGCACGGTGATCTTCGGCACCGTGGCCGTCGCGACCGCGGTCACCAGCTTCGCGCCATGCTTCGCGATACCCTCGGCCTCATATTTGCCGCCGACCATGAAGCCCGAGATATTCTGGAGGAAGAGCAGGGGAATGCGCCGCTGCTGCGCCAGTTCGATGAAATGCGCACCCTTCACCGCGCTCTCGCTGAACAGCACGCCATTGTTCGCGAGGATCGCGACCGGAATGCCCCAGATGTGCGCGAAGCCGCAAACGAGCGTGCTGCCGTAATTCGCCTTGAACTCGTGAAACTCGCTGCCGTCGACGATCCGCGCGATGACTTCGTGGACGTCGTAGGGCGCGCGGACATCATCGGGGACGACGCCGTAAAGCTCTTCGCCGTCATATTTGGGCGGGCGCGGGGCCTTCATCGGAACCTCGAACCCCTTGTCCGCACCCAGATGGCTGACGATGTCGCGCACGATCGTCAGCGCATGCTCGTCATTCTCGGCCAGATGATCGACAACGCCCGACTTCTTGGCGTGCAGGTCGCCGCCGCCGAGGTCCTCGGCGCTGATTTCTTCGCCCGTCGCGGCCTTCACCAGCGGCGGGCCGGCGAGGAAGATCGTGCCCTGACCCCGCACGATCACGGTCTCGTCCGACATCGCGGGCACATAGGCGCCGCCGGCGGTGCAGCTTCCCATCACGCACGCGATCTGCGGGATGCGCATCGCCGACATATTCGCCTGATTGAAGAAGATGCGCCCGAAATGGTCGCGGTCGGGAAATACCTGATCCTGATGCGGCAGGTTCGCGCCGCCGCTGTCGACGAGGTAGATGCATGGCAGGCGGTTCGCCTCGGCAATCTCCTGCGCGCGGAGGTGCTTCTTGACCGTCATTGGGTAATAGGTGCCGCCCTTCACCGTCGCGTCGTTGCACACGATCATGCACTGGCGTCCCGACACGCGCCCGATCCCGCAGATGAGGCCCGCACCCGGCACCTCGCCATGGTAGAGGTCGTTCGCGGCGAGCTGGCCGATTTCGAGGAAGGGCGCGCCCGGGTCGAGCAGCCGCTCGACGCGCTCGCGCGGCAGCAGCTTGCCGCGGCTCGTGTGGCGCTCACGCGACTTTTCATTGCCGCCGAGCGCGGCTTCGGCGACCGCCGTCCGCAGCGCGTCGGTCAGCGCGCGATTGTGCGCGCTGCGGGTGCGATATTCGTCGCTGTCCGCGTTGATGCTGGTGCCAAGAACCGGTGCGCTCACTGTACAGTCTCTCCCTGAAATCGGTTCGGAACTAACCCGTCGCTCGTCGATTGAAAAGCGCAGCAGGCCGAAAATGGTTGGCTTTGAAACCAGTTTTTCGCACGCGTCGGCCGCTTGCCTATCCGTGACAAAATAAGGTCATTTCCATGAAAAAAGCTGTCTTTGCCGTTCTTCTGTCCACCGCCGCGGTTCTTGCGGGACCCGTCGCCTGTAGCAGCGGCAAGGACAGCTCCGCCGCCTACACCGTCGGCACCGAAATCGGGATTAGCAAGGCCGCGATGGACACGGCCGCGAAGCCCGGCGACGACTTCTACGCCTACGCCAACGGCAATTGGGACAAGACGACCGAAATCCCCGCCGACCGCTCGTCGATCGGCGGTTTTTACGTCGCGCAGCTCGAAACCGAAAAGCGCAATCGCGAACTCGTCGACGCGATCGTCAAGAGCGACGCCGCCGCTGACACCAACGAGGGCCGCATCGCGGCTTTCTATAAGGCTTACACCGACACCAAGGCGATCGACGCCGCAGGCATGAAGCCCGTCGCCGCCGACCTCGCGCGTTTTGCCGCGATCACCGACAAGGCCGCGCTGTCGAAGGTCCTCGGCGAACAGCTCCGCGCCGACGTCGACCCCTTGAACGCGACCGATTTCGGCACCGAGAATCTGTTCGGCGTCTTCGTGACGCAGGGTCTCGCGACCCCGGGCGAAGTGATTCCCTATCTGCTGCAGGGCGGGCTCGGCATGCCCGAGCGCGAATATTATCTGTCGGCCGACCCGAAGATGGCGAGCATCCGCACGGCGTACCAAGCCTATATCGCCAAGCTGCTGACCGCCGCGGGCCAGAGCGACGCCGCCGCGAAGGCGAAGCGCATCTACGATCTCGAGGTCAAGATCGCGAAGGCCCACGCGACGCGCGAACAGAGCGAGGATTTCACCAAGTCGGCCGACGTCTGGGCAAAGGCCGATTTCGCCAAGAAGGCGCCCGGCATCGACTGGCCGGCGTTCATGGGCGCCGCCAAGCTCGACGGCGCGGCGAAGTTCGGCGCCTATCACGCGAACGCGATCACCGGCCTGTCGGCGCTCGTCGCGTCCGAACCGCTCGACGCGTGGAAGGATTGGCTCTCCTTCCACCAGATCAACAGCCACGCCGATGTGCTGCCGAGCGCGATCGATAGCGCGCACTTCACATTCTACGGTACGACGATGGCGGGCACGCCGCAGCAGCGCAGCCGTGACAAGCGCGCGCTCGATGCGCTCGACACCTATCTCGGCGACGCGGTCGGCAAAGCCTATGCCGACAAATATTTCCCCGCCTCGGCCAAGGCTGAAGTCGGCGACATGGTGAAGAACATCAAGGCCGCCTTCGCGACGCGCGTGAACACGATCGACTGGATGGCGCCCGAAACGAAGAAGGAAGCGATCAAGAAGGTCGAAACGATCGCGGTCGGCGTCGGCTACCCCGACAGCTGGCGCGATTACGGCAGCTACACCGTCGGCGCCAATGCCTATGCGAACGAGGTTGCGGGGCAACAGGCCGAATATGCGCACCAGCTCGCGAAGATCGGCAAACCGATGGAGAAGGGCGAGTGGTGGATGGTCCCGCAGACGGTCAACGCGGTGAACCTGCCGGTCCAGAACGCGCTGAACTTCCCCGCCGCAATCCTCCAGCCGCCTTTCTTCAACGCCAAGGCCGACCCCGCGTTCAACTATGGCGCGATCGGCGCGGTGATCGGCCACGAGATCAGCCACAGCTTCGACAATAATGGCGCGGCGTTCGATTCGACCGGCGCGCTGCGCAACTGGTGGACCCCGGCGGACCTTGCGAAGTTCAACGCCGCGGGCGACGCGCTCGCGGCGCAGTTCGACACCTACAAGCCGTTCCCCGATCTCGCGGTGAACGGCAAGCTGACGCTGGGCGAAAATATCGCCGACGTTGCGGGGCTGCAGGCGTCGTACGACGCTTACCGCGCCTCGCTCGGCGGCAAGGAGGCGCCGGTGATCGACGGCTTCACCGGCGACCAGCGCTTCTTCATCGCCTTCGCGCAGACGTGGGCGACCAAGATGCGCGCCGAGGCTCTGCGCGCGCGCGTCGCGACCGACGGCCATGCGCCGGGCATGTACCGCGCGCTGACGGTCCGGAACCTCGACGCGTGGTACAAGGCGTTCAACGTCCAGCCGACCGACAAGCTGTACCTCGCGCCCGACAAGCGCGTGCGCGTCTGGGGCTGATGAACGGGCAGGGCGGGGCGTCATTTCGCCTCGCCCTCACCGGACGGCGCGCCGGGCTTTTCCTTCAGGATAAGGTAGCGATAGACGCCGATCGCGTTGATGATCAGCAGCGCCATATTCTGCCACCCGATACCTTCGCTGTCGGGCTGCAGGAACCCCCATGCGATCAGCGCGATGCTGCTCGTCACGAAGACGACGAACGCCCAGCCGGTCCAGCGTCGCCCGAGGTTGAGCGACACGACCAGCGCGGCGAGCGTCGCCGCGCCCGCGCCATAATATTGCAGGACGGTGAGCAACGTATCGCTCATCGCGGCTCGATAAGGTTGCTGACTTCGACCAGATTGCCGTCGGGGTCATGGAAATAGAGCGAGTCGATCGTCCCCGTCGCGCCGTCGCGCAGTCCCGCATCGATGATCGCGACGCCCTGCGCCTCCAGATGCGTGCGCCATTCGGCAACCGGCGTATCGCTGAGCAGGCAGAAATTGCCACTGCCCGGCACGGTGTCGCGCGCAATGCTCGGGCTGGTCGCGGCATCCTGCAGGCTGATCTTGTTCGCGCCGAACTGCAGCGAATATTTGCCCGGCCGTTCCTCGCGTGCAGTCATGCCGAGCACGCGCTCATAGAAGGCGCGCGTCGCCGCGACGTCGCGGACGCACAGCACGATATGGTCGAAACCGGCGACGCGAAACCCGCTCATCGCCCGCTCGCCGTCGCGCCGTGGACATATTCGAGCTTCAGCCCGTCGGGATCGGCAAAGAAGACCGCGTAATAGGTCGGGCCATAGCGCGGATAATCGGCGGGCGCGTCGAGGATCGTCGCGCCGATCTCCAGCAACAGCGTGTGCAGCCGGTCGACATCCTCGCGGCTGTCGCTGGTCCACGCCAGATGATGGAGGCCGGGCGAATATCGATTGTGCGTCCGTTCGGCGCCGTCGCCCCGCGCTTTCAATATGCCGATCGAGTGGAAGGGCTCGCCAATGCGGTCCCAGTCGCTGCCATTGTCGTGATCGGCCGAGCGCCGGTAGCCGAGAAAGCCGAGCACGGCTTCGTAGAAGGGGCGCGAACGCGCAAGGTCGCTGACCGTCAGGTCGATATGATGGACCAGCCCGCGCGCGCTCATGCCGCCCCCAGCAGCGCGAAAACGCCCGAAGCGGTGAGGATAGGCCAGCCGATATGGCGGCCGCGCGTGTAGATCGCGTCGAACAATCCGGTCGCGGTCCACGCCGCGCCGATCAGCAGGATCAGCTCGCGCGGGGTGCCCGGCCAGACGACCGAGGCGGCCGACACCAGCATTAGCAGCGACAGCGCGTGCCACGCGAGGCGAAACACCCTGCGCGCGAGATCGACGCCCATGATGCCTTGATCGAGCATCATCAGCGGTCCAATCAACCGCCGTTCGCCCAAAGCGCCATGCACAATGGCCGTCGTCACCATGAAGGCGGCCGACAGCCACAGCCAGATCACGCGCCGGCGCCGATCAGTTCACGGCCGATCAGCATGCGGCGGATCTCGTTCGTGCCCGCGCCGATGTCGAGCAGCTTGGCGTCGCGCCAATAGCGCTCGACGGGCCAGTCCTTGGTATAGCCCGCGCCGCCCAGCGCCTGGATCGCTTCGCCTGCGACCTTCACGGCATTTTCGCTCGCGAGCAGGATGCAGCCCGCGGCGTCGAAGCGCGTCGTCTGCCCCGCGTCGCACGCCTTCGCGACATTATAGACGTACGAACGCGCTGTCTGGAGCATGACATACATGTCGGCGACCTTCGCCTGCATCAGCTGGAACGACCCGATCGGCTTGCCGAACTGCTTGCGCTCGCGGACATAGGGGATGACGGTGTCGAGGCACGCCTGCATGATGCCGAGCTGGAGCCCCGCAAGCACGACGCGTTCATAGTCGAGCCCCGACATCAGCACGCCGACGCCGCCATTTTCGGGGCCCATCACCTGTTCTTCGGATACTTCGCAGTCGGTAAAGACGAGCTCGGCGGTTGGCGAGCCGCGCATGCCGACCTTGTCGATCTTCTGTCCGATGCTGAACCCCGGCATGTCCTTCTCGATCAGGAACGCCGTGATCCCGCGCGACCCGGCTTCGGGGCTCGTCTTCGCATAGACGACGAGCGTGTCGGCGTGTGTCGCATTGGTGATCCAGAATTTGGTGCCATTGAGGACGTATCCGCTGCCCTTGCGGTCGGCCTTCAGCTTCATCGACACGACATCGCTGCCCGCGCCGGCTTCGGACATCGCCAGGCTGCCGACATGCTCGCCGCTGATCAGCTTGGGGAGATATTTCGCCTTCTGTTCGGCGTTGCCCCAGCGGCGGATCTGGTTGACGCAGAGGTTCGAATGCGCGCCGTAGGAGAGACCGATTGCGCCCGATGCGCGGCTGACTTCCTCGACCGCGATGACATGTTCGAGATAGCCGAGGCCGAGGCCGCCGAATTCTTCCTCGACGGTGATGCCGTGCAGCCCGAGGTCGCCCATCTGCGTCCACAATTCGTCGCGCGGGAACCAGTCGTCCGCATCGGCCTTGGCGGCGAGCGGCGCGATCTGTTCGTCGGCGAAACGGGCGGTGGTGTCGCGGATCATGTCGGCGGTTTCGCCGAGCGCGAAATCGAAATCGGGGGTGGCGCGCATGGATTACCTATCGATCGAGGGGGCAGGACTGCGCGCGAGTGTGCATCAAAATATCAGCATAGGGAAATTGAAACGAGGTGAGATTTGGCATAAAGAATATTTATGATAAAGCGCGCGCATATCCGCCAGTTCCTCGCCGTCGTCGATGCCGGCAGCTTTACACAGGCGGCGCTGCGCATCCGCGTCACCCAACCGGCGCTGTCGACCGGCATCGCCGAGCTCGAAAAGCTCGTCGGCACACCATTATTCATTCGTAACCGCCGCCAGATCCGGTTGACCGAGGCGGGCGGACGCTTCCTCCCCATCGCGCGCGATCTCGAACGCGGCTTTCGCGCCGCCGACGGCTTCGGGCGCGAGAGCGACCGCCTCGCGAGCGAACTCAAGCTCGGCGTGATCCGCTCGGCACCCGCCGAATTGCTGCAAGCGATCGCCGCCGCGCTGCGGCCGAGCTTCGCGATCGAACTCGTCGAAAACAGCGACTCCGAACTCCGCGCCGCGCTCGGCAGCGGCCGCATCAACATGGCGCTCGTCCCGCTCAGGACGGGCGAGCGCGGCGATCATGTGCTGCCGCTCTATGAAGAACCGCTCGCGATGTTCATCGCGTCGGACCATCCGCTCGCCGGGCGCATCGAGGTCGGCCCCGAAGAACTCGCCGCCGAAACGATGATCGCGCGCCGCGCGTGCGAATTCCTCGATGCGACGAGCCGCTTTTTCACCCGCCACGGCGTTCGCCCGCGCTTCGCGCTGCGCAGCGACAGCGACGAGCGTTGCCTGCGCATGGTCGCGGCGGGGATCGGCATCACCACGGCGCCCGTCTCGCTCGCGATCGACGGCATCGTGCCGCTGAAGGTCGCGGGCTATGATTTCCGCCGCGAACTCGGGCTGATCCTCGATCCGGCGTGGCGGGTCCTGCCCGAAGTCGCGCCGCGCCTGAGCCATATGCTCGAAACGATCGCCGCGATCGGCGCCGAATGGCGGCAGGCGAGGGTCGATGCCGCCGCATGACCCGCACCCCCAAGTCTGGCTTGCAGCGTCGAAAGGCCATAACGTTTGCCCCCTCGCATCACGCAGCGGTACGGCGACGTCCTTCACCCCGTCCATTTGGACGTATGACTAGATGAAAAATGCCCTATTCCGCTCTCCACGGCGGAAGCGCGAGGAGGCGAGTTTGTTGTCGTCTGAGTTACAGACAAAATCACTGGAGCTGACCCATCTCGACCGGCTCGAGGCCGAGAGCATCCATATCATGCGCGAAGTGATGGCCGACGCGGCCAAGCCCGTGATGCTGTACAGCGTGGGCAAGGACAGCGCCGTCATGCTGCATCTCGCGCGCAAGGCCTTCTATCCCTCGCCGCCGCCGTTCCCGCTGCTCCACGTCGACACGACATGGAAATTCCAGGCGATGTACGAGCTGCGCGACCGCATGGCGCGCGAGAGCGGCATGGAGTTGCTCGTCTATCAGAACCCCGAGGCGAAGGAGCGCGGGATCAATCCGTTCGACCATGGTCCGCTCCACACCGATATGTGGAAGACCGAGGGGCTGAAGCAGGCGCTCGACCTCCACGGCTTCGACGTCGCGTTCGGCGGCGCGCGCCGCGACGAGGAAAAGAGCCGCGCGAAGGAGCGCATCTTCTCCTTCCGCACCGCCAGCCACGGCTGGGATCCGAAGAAGCAGCGCCCCGAGCTCTGGAACCTCTACAACGCCCGCAAGGCGAAGGGCGAAAGCATCCGCGTCTTCCCGATCTCGAACTGGACCGAGCTCGACATCTGGCAGTATATCGCGCGCGAGAATATCCCGATCGTCCCGCTCTATTTCGCCGCGCCGCGCCCGACCGTGGAGCGCGACGGGCTGTTGCTGATGGTCGACGACGACCGCTTTCCCTTGCTACCGGGCGAGACGCCCGTCGAACGCTCGGTCCGCTTCCGCACCCTAGGCTGCTACCCGCTCACCGGCGCGGTCGAGAGCGAGGCGAGCACGCTGTCCGAGGTGATCCAGGAAATGCTGCTCACCACCACCAGCGAGCGCCAGGGGCGCATCATCGACAAAGATGGCGGTGACGCCAGTATGGAGAAGAAGAAGCAGGAGGGGTATTTCTGATGACCGATCCTGTTTACGTCACCGACGCCCTCATCGCCGAGGATATCGACGCCTATCTCGAACAGCATCAGCAGAAGTCGCTGCTGCGCTTCATCACCTGCGGCTCGGTCGACGACGGCAAGTCTACGCTGATCGGCCGCCTGCTCTATGACTCGAAGATGATCTTCGAGGACCAGCTCGCCGCGCTCGAAGCCGACAGCAAGCGCGTCGGCACCCAGGGGCAGGAGATCGATTTCGCGCTGCTCGTCGACGGCCTCGCCGCCGAACGCGAGCAGGGGATCACGATCGACGTCGCCTACCGCTTTTTCACCACCGAAAAGCGCAAGTTCATCGTCGCCGACACCCCCGGCCACGAGCAGTACACGCGCAACATGGTCACCGGCGCCTCGACCGCCGACCTCGCGGTCATCCTGATCGACGCGCGCAAGGGCGTGCTCACGCAGACGCGCCGCCACAGCTTCCTCGCGCACCTGATCGGCATCAAGCATATCGTGCTCGCGGTGAACAAGATGGACCTTGTCGGATACGACAAGAGTGTCTTCGATCGCATCACGCTGGCGTATCGCGCGTTTGCGAGCGAGATCGGCATCACCAATTTCACCGCGATCCCGATCTCGGGGTTCAAGGGCGATAACATCACCGCGCTCTCGGACAACACGCCGTGGTTCAAGGGGCCGGCGCTGATCGAGCATCTCGAAAATGTCGAGATTGGCGCCGCAGCCAACGAGGCGAAGCCGTTCCGCCTGCCGGTGCAGTGGGTCAACCGCCCGAACCTCGATTTCCGCGGCTTCTCGGGCCAGCTTGCGAGCGGCAAGATTAAGCCCGGCGATGCCGTACGCATCTTGCCCAGCGGCAAGACCACGACGGTTGACCGCATCGTCACCCTCGATGGCGATCTCGACGAAGCCGTCGCAGGCCAGTCGGTCACGCTGACGCTCGCCGACGAGGTCGATTGCTCGCGCGGCGATGTCATCGCAGCCGCCGACGCGCCGCCCGAAGCGGCCGACCAGTTCGAGGCGACGCTCGTCTGGATGGCCGACGAGGCGATGATCGCGGGCCGCGCCTATTGGCTCAAGCTTGCGACGCAGAGCGTCTCGGCGACGATCCAGCAGCCGAAATATGAGATCAACGTCAACACGCTCGACCATCTCGCGGCGAAGACGCTCGAACTCAACGGCATCGGCGTCGTCGAACTGTCGACCGACAAGCCGATCACGTTCGAAGCTTATGGCGACAACCGCACGCTCGGCGGCTTCATCCTGATCGACAAGCTGACCAACGCCACCGTCGCCGCGGGCATGCTGCACTTCAGCCTCCGCCGCGCGCAGAATGTCCATTGGCAGGCGACCGACATCAGCCGCGACATGCGCGCGAACCTCAAGAACCAGCGCCCAGCGCTGCTCTGGTTCACCGGCCTTTCGGGTTCGGGAAAATCGACGATCGCGAATCTGGTCGAGAAGAAGCTGCACCGGATGAACCGCCACAGCTTCCTGCTCGACGGCGACAATGTCCGCCACGGGCTCAACCGCGACCTCGGCTTTACCGAGGCCGACCGGATCGAGAATATCCGCCGCGTCGGCGAAGTCGCGAAACTGATGAGCGACGCCGGCCTCATCGTCATCACCGCCTTCATCTCGCCCTTCCGCGTTGAGCGCGAAATGGTGCGCAGCATGTTGCCCGAAGGCGAGTTCATCGAAGTCTTCATCGACACGCCGCTGGCCGAGGCCGAGCGACGCGACGTCAAGGGTCTCTACAAAAAGGCGCGTGCGGGTCAGCTCAAGAATTTCACCGGTATCGACAGCCCCTATGAGGCGCCCGAGAGCCCGGAAATTCGTATCGACACGACCGCGATGACGCCCGAAGAGGCGGCGGACCTGATCATCGATCGCTTGTTGGGATAGATATGACTGTGGGGGAAAGCGACGAACAACTGGCCGAACGGCTCGCAACCGCCGCGGGCGTGATCCTGCTCGACTTGCGGGCGCGGGGCGACCTCGAAGGCAAGGCGCTGGGGAAGGCCGGTGACGAGCAGGCCAACGCCATGCTCTGCCGCGAGATTCGCACCGCGCGCGCCGACGATGCGCTTCTCTCCGAAGAGGAAAAGGACAATGTCGCGCGCTGTGGCAGCCCTCGCGTCTGGATCGTCGACCCACTCGACGGAACGCGTGAATATGGCGAAGGCCGGGATGATTGGGCGGTGCATGTTGCGCTCGCGGTCGATGGCGTTGCAACGGTGGGCGCGGTCGCGCTGCCGGGCCTCGGCATCACGCTGACCTCCGGCGCTCCGGTCGTGCTTCATGCCGCAAACGAGCCGCTCCGCATGCTTGTCAGCCGAACGCGCCCCGCCGCTGAAGCGGTCTTTGTTGCCGGGAAACTTGGCGCTGAACTCCTTGCGATGGGCTCGGCGGGCGCCAAGGCGATGGCGGTCGTGCGCGGCGAGGCCGATATTTATCTTCATACCGGCGGCCAATATGAATGGGACAATTGCGCCCCCGTCGCGGTGGCGCAGGCGGCGGGTCTGCACGTCAGCCGCGTCGACGGCTCACCGATCCGTTATAACAATGCGGACAGTTATCTGCCTGACCTGCTGATCTGCCGGAAGGAGTTTGCCGGTGAGGTGCTTCGCCTTGCCGCGGAATATTCGCCAGACTGACGGGCAGGGCATTGCCAGCGGCGCGACCGCATCCTAATCCGTTGCATCGAGAAACCGAAAACGGGAGATGCGCGATGACCGACCTGCCTGAAACTAACCTCACCATGCTGACGCTTGTGAAGCCCGAAGGGCAGCTCGAGGTGTCGCTTGAACCGCGCCCGATGCCGATGCCGAAACCGCACGAGGTGCTGGTGAAGGTGCTCGCCGCGCCGATCAACCCGTCGGACCTCGGTCTGCTGTTCGGCGGCGCCGACATGTCGACCGCGCGTGCATCGACCAGGGACGGCCAGCCGCTGATCACCGCCGACGTCCCGCCCGCGGGCATGCGCGCGATGGGCGGGCGCATCGGCGATGCGCTGGCGATCGGCAACGAAGGCTGCGGCACCGTCGTCGCGGCGGGGGACACGCCCGAGGCGCAGGCGCTGCTCGGCAAGATCGTCGCGCTGCTCGGGGGCGAGATGTACGCCGAATATCGCTGCCTGCCGGTGCAGATGGTGATGCCGCTGCCCGACGGCACCGATCCCGCCGATGGCGCCTCCTGCTTCGTCAATCCGCTGACCTCGCTGGCGTTCACCGAAACGATGCGGATGGAGAACCATAGCGCGATCGTCCACACCGCTGCGGCATCGAACCTCGGGCAGATGCTCGTCAAGATTTGCGCGAAGGACGGCATCCCGCTCGTCAATATCGTGCGGAGCGACGCGCAGGTCGAAATCCTCAAAGGCATCGGCGCGAAATATATCGTCAACAGCAGCGCCGACGATTTCATGGAGCGACTGGTCGACGCGATCGTCGAAACCGGCGCGACGATCGGCTTCGACGCGACCGGCGGCGGCAAGCTCGCGGGCCAGATCCTGACCGCGATGGAAGCCGCGGCGGTCAAGCGCATGACCACCTACAGCCGCTACGGCTCGGACACGTTCAAGCAGGTCTATATCTATGGCGCGCTCGACCTGTCGCCGACGACCTTCTCGGCGCGCAGCTTCGGCCTGACCTGGGCGCTCGGCGGCTTTCTGCTGACGCCGTTCATGGCGAAGGCGGGCATGGAAACCGTTGGCCGGATGCGTAAGCGCGTCGTCGATGAACTCACAACGACCTTCAAGAGCCACTACAGTCACGAAATCTCGCTAACCGAGGCGCTGAATGTCGATACGGCGCAGGCGTATAATGCGAAGCGCACGGGCGAGAAATATTTGATCAAGCCGCACGGGTAGGGCGCGGGGTGCGCTCTCGACTCGAAGCGGCCGTCGCACCCATCTTACTTCGTCATCCCCGCGAAAGCGGGAACCCAGTGTGGGCTGACCCCACACTGGGTTCCCGCTTTCGCGGGAGCACCGATGCTATAACTCGATAGAAGTGGTTATTTGAACTCGCATGCGGATCGGAGAACTGACTGTTTGGCGCCTGATGGGCGGATTTTTCGAAGCGCCCAAGGCTCGTTGCCTCTCCCATGGGAGAGGATGTAAGGCGCATTCCTATCCAGCGAAATAGTCGATGGGCCGCGATCCTTCCACGCCGGCGCTCCCGTGCGTCTCGATCGCGCCTGGGGCGCCGAACGACGCGATTTCCTGTGCCATCAACGCGATGCGCGGATCGGCGGCCGAGCTTTCGAACGGCGATTGGCCGCCGTTGCGATAGGTTACCAGCACGTCGGAATCGTCCAGGTGCGTCACGCCCATCACCGTGATGCGCCCGCCGTTGAACTCCAGGATCGCATTGCCGTTTACATAATGGACCTGGAGTTGGCCGTTGCGGGGATCGCCGGCCTCGGTGCCGCGCAGGTCGATCAGGTCGTTGTCGCCCGCGGACTGGCCGAAATCCCAGATGATGTCGCCGCCCGACAGCCCGTTGAAGATGAAGCGATCGTCGCCGCCGCCCCCCCAGAGCTGATCGTTGCCCGCCCCGCCGTCGAGCGTGTCCGCGCCGCCGCCCGTCGCCACGCCCGCGCCCGTCTCGCCATCACCGTAGAGCCGGTCGTCGCCGCTGCCCCCTTTCAGCGCGTCCCTGCCACCCTGGCCGCCCGCCGCGATGCTCCGTGCGTCGCCATAGAGTATGTCGGCGCCGTCGCCGCCGAACAGCAAGTCGTTGCCGCCGCGGCTGCCGCTCCCGATCGCAAGGAGATCGCCGTAAAGCGTGTCGCGCCCCAGTTCGCCATAGAGCCGATCGCTCTGCCAGCCGCCGACGAGCTCATCGTGGTGCAGCCCGCCGTAGAGCTTGTCCTCACCCTTCTCGCCGAACAGCCGGTCCTCACCCGCGCCGCCGAAGAGCGTATCGCCGCCGTTGCCGCCGCTGATCGTGTCGTTGGCGAAGGACCCCGTCAGCGTTTCCGCGGCGCCCGTGCCGCCGACGGCATTGGGGGCAAGGGCATCCACCGCGAAGATCTGCGCCTTGATCGCGCCGTCCATATTGTCGATGTCATCGCCACTGCCGTCGGTCCAGCTGATCGCGAAGCGATCCGCGCCGAGCCAGGCGACGCGGGGATGGTCCTGATCGTAGAGCGCGGAGGTGTTGACCTGGAATTCATCGCCCAGCCGCTGGCCGTCGCCGCCGAATACCGCCGCGCGGATCGAGGCACCCGGGTTCGCCTCGCCGGGTTCGCCGTTGGCGTCGCGCCAAGTGACGACGAAGCGCCCGTCCGAAAGCGCCGCGACATCGGCGTCGCGCTGGTCGCCCGCGGCGAGCGCATTGATCGTGAAGGTCTCGCCCAGCGGCAGGCCCGCGGGCGAGAAGATTCGCGCCTTCACGTCGGTGCCGTTAGGATCGACCGCCGGATCGGCATCGGGGGCGTCGTCCTGCCACACCACGACGATGTTGCCATTGGAAAGCTGGACGATCGAAGGCCTCGGATCCTCGCCCGGCGCCGCGCCGATCTCGAAGATCGCACCCGCGCTGCCGTCCGCCGCGCGGATCTGGCCGTAAAAGGCGGGAAGCCCTCCTTCCTGCGCATCGTTTTCGTCGCGCTGGCCGTGCCAGAGCAGCGCGAACGCTCCATCGGCCAGCGCCGCCACCGCCTTCGGCTTCACGCGCCCGTCCCAGCCGAACACGAAGCTCGAAACGACCGTTCCGTCGGCGGCGCGGATCTCGCCCTCGCCCTGATCCTCGCCGCTCCACACCGTCACCGTGCGGCCATCGGCGAAGGCCGCGACCTGCGGGTTCTGGTGGTAATAATCATAGTCGGTCAGCAGTTCGGGGCCGGTCGCTACGCCGTCGGCGCCGATGATCCGCGTGTTCACCGAGGCGCCGGGAAGATGATTCTCCTCGCCGCTGCTGTAGACGATCGCAAAGCTCCCGTCCGCACGCGCGGTGACCGCCGGGTTGACCTGCGCGTCGTCGGTGATCGTGTTTACGCGGAACTCCTCGCCGATCGCTCGGCCCGTTCCGAAAGCGCGGGCGTGGATGTCCGAATAGGATCTGGGCACCTCCTCGTCGCTGCGCCAGGTGACGACGAAATCCCCATCCGCGGTGCCCGATATATCGGCATGGTCTTGCGCCCCGTATGTTTGGAGCGTGTTGACGAGAAACTCGGTTCCGATCTTGGCGACCATGATCATGCTCCCTCATCCGCAGGGTGGACGGAGACGTCTCATAGCGGGGGAGAGTTTGCCGCGCACCTCCGCGCCGGGACGCTTGAGCCCGCACGCCTCTTTTGCGCGACGGTCCGCGCGGATGGACTTGCCCGCGTCGTCCCTCATCTTGGCCGTTCAATCCCCCCGTGGACACCCGAAAGCGGCCACTATATTTCTGGTCAGAGAGCGACGGTTGTACACCTAATTTAAGTCGCCCGCAGCCGACCGAAATTGTCTGCCCGTTTCTTGGAAGATGCAGCTTGCTCAGCGCCGGAGCGCCCGGAAAGCGGACTTTACCGGATACTAACCATATATTTTTAACCTCGGCTGCAAAGCAGATGGCATTGAGTCTGCTTTGATTAGGGGGGCGGGTTTTGCAGATACAGATTGCGCGCAATTTCCCATGGCGCTGGGGCCTGTGGTGGTTGGTGTTGCCCAATTTGACGTTCATCGCGATGTGGCCAGTCGGCGGCCCGGGTATGGTGTTGCCGATGGCGATAGGCGGCGTGATCGCGCTGCTATTGTCGGGTTGGAGCCATCATCCCGCACGGACGATGCTTGCCGTAGCCCTGTTCGTCTTCAGTTTAATGTTTTACACGACCATGTCGTTCAACCTGGAACCGACGGAGTTGCTGAATTCGATCGAATTTGCGGGCGAGCTCGATCCTATCCAATCGCCCGAATATCTGATCGGCGGCCTGTTGCTGGCGGCATCGCTTGTTGCGCTCGTTGTGCTCGGACCGCGCATCCCGCCGCTCAAGACGCGCGACCATAAAATTCTTGCGGTTGTCCTGGTCTTGTTGCTGATCAACGCCGATGTGTTCGCAACCGCTACAACACTCGGTTCTTACAAGATGCGCGCGCCCGTCGGCACACCGGTCGATTCCGCAATCATCCAGAACCATATCACGCCTTCGACAGTCAAAGCCCGCAACCTGCTGGTGATCGTCGTCGAATCCTGGGGCGTATCGTCCGATCCGTTCGATCGCGCACTGCAGGACCACCTCTGGAGCCCGGGACGATGGAGTGAGCGTTACGAGGTGATGCGGGGCAAGAGCCGCTATTATGGGTCGACGACGAGCGCCGAACTGCGCGAGCTTTGTGCCGTCTGGTCGGGTTTCAAGTCATATGATTTCGACAATGCCGACTGCTTGCCGCAAAAATTTCGCGCCGCGGGCTTTCAGGTCGAGGCGCTGCACAGTTTCAACGGCATGTTCTTCGATCGCGCGGCATGGTATCCGAAGATCGGTTTCGAACGTGCGCTGTTCGCGAAAGAGCTGCTCGTCATGGGGGCCGATGATTGTAGCAACAGTGTTTTTCCAGGCGCTTGCGACAATGACATTCCGCGCTTGATCGGTCAGCGGCTGCGCGAAGCCCCGGGCAAGCGCAAATTTCTCTATTGGCTGACCCTCAATGGCCATATTCCGGTGCCGTCCGATCGGGAATTGGGCACCGATGATTGCCGGCTGGGCGCTGCGGAGTGGCGCGACAAATATCCGATGCTGTGCCGCAGCTTCGAATTGCAGCGGCAGCTGGCCGACAGCATCACCGCGGAAATCATGAAACCCGATTTTCCCGATACTGACATTCTAATCGTCGGCGATCATATGCCGCCTTTTTTCAAGCGCGATATACGCATGCGGTTCGACCATGCGCATGTCCCCTGGATCATGCTGCGTAGCCGCCAAAGGGCCAACCAACGCCTGTCTGAACTTTCATCATCTTCGTCGGGCCGTTTTAGTGCCGCGCACGCTGCCCAAGATGCAGCAATCGGACGGTAGTCGCACTAGCGAATAGGCGAGCGCGAATGTCCGCGTTCCAAGATTTGCGCCGAAAGCGAACGGTCTCAGGCCAGCTAGAAATTACTAGCCTATGCAGGCTTGCGCCTTTTCGAAAGATCGATTGCCACCGATTTGATTTCGGGTTCAATGGATTTGGGAGTTGCGCGGATGACTGCGCAAACTAATACTCGTACGAATTACTAAAACAAAACGACGAGAGATCTTCCCACCAAATGTCCGATGCCGTCGATTCATTCTCACCTGATGGTCCGAACGAAGAGGTTTCCGGGCAGATCGATCAATCGCTGGCATGTTTCATTCTGCTGGCGAAATTCCTCGGCGTGCCGGCCGATTCGGAGCAAATTCTCCATGACCGCGGGAGGGGCGACGATCCTTTTCTACTGGAGGACCTGGCCCGCATCGCCAGGCGGATCGGCCTGACGGCCCGCGTCCGACAGGTGGCGCTACCGGACATTGCGAAACTGCCGTTACCGGCTTTGGCAGAAACTTCCGACGGCGATGCCGTCATCCTGCTCAAGGTCGAAGATGCCAACCTGAACCCGCGCTATCTCGTCCAGCGCGGCGACGCTGAGCGCCCCGAAATATGGAATAGCCTCGAAACGGCGGAGCGCCTTTCGGGGCGGGTTCTTCTGATGACCAGCCGTGAGAAGATGGTCGGCGATACGCGCCCCTTTGACATCGCCTGGTTCATTCCTGCGCTCGTGCGCTATCGCGGACCGCTCCGCGACGTGTTGATCGCGTCCTTCTTCCTTCAGTTGATGGGGCTGGTCTCACCGATCTTCTTCCAACTGGTGATCGACAAGGTGCTCGTGCATCAGTCGATGACGACGCTCGACGTGCTGGCATTCGGTCTGGCCGCGGTGCTCATTTTCGAAACCTTGATGTCTGGCTTGCGCAACTGGCTCTTCGCGCACACGACCAATCGCGTCGACAGCGAGCTGTCGGCGCGCATGTTCCGGCATCTCCTCAACCTGCCGCTCTCCTATTTCGAGGCGCGGCGGGTCGGCGACAGCATCGCGCGCGTGCGGGAACTCGAGAGTATCCGCGAGTTCCTGACGTCCAATGCGGTCACCGTGGTGATCGACCTGTTCTTCACCATCGTCTTCTTCGCGGTGATGTATCTTTACTCGCCGCTCCTGACGCTGATCGTGCTGCTCTCGATCCCTTGCTACATCCTGATCTCGGTGCTGATCTCGCCGAGCTTGCGCACCAAGCTCGAGGAGAAGTTCCAGCGCGGCGCCGAGAACCAGTCCTTCCTCGTCGAAAGCGTGACCGGCATCGGCACGCTGAAAGCGATGGCGGTGGAGCCGCAGATGCGCGATCGGTGGGAAAAGCTGTTCGCCGGCTACACCAACACCGGGTTCGATGTTGCGAAGCTCGCCAATTGGGGCAGCCATCTGATCCAACTCGTCTCGAAGCTGACCACCGTCGCGATCCTCTATTTCGGGGCCAAGGCGGTGATCGCGGGCGACCTGACTGTCGGATCGCTCGTCGCCTTCAACATGCTGTCGGGGCGGGTCGCGGCGCCGATCCTGCGGCTATCGCAGCTCTGGCAGGATTTCCAGCAGGTGCGCATTTCGGTCGAGCGGCTCGGCGACGTGCTCAATTCGCCCGCCGAACCGGTATATAATCCGAACCGCGCCAGCCTGCCCCCGATCAACGGCGCGATCCGTTTCGACAAGGTGCGCTTTCGTTACCGCGCCGATGCGCCCGAGGCGCTGCGCGGGGTCAGCCTCGACGTCGCGGCGGGCGAAATGCTCGGGATCGTCGGCCCGTCGGGTTCGGGCAAATCGACGCTCACCAAGCTTGTCCAGCGCCTCTATGTGCCAGAGCAGGGGCGCGTGCTCGTCGACGGCGTCGACCTCGCGCTCGTCGATCCGCCATGGCTGCGGCGGCAGGTTGGGGTGGTGCTGCAGGAGAATATTCTTTTCAACCGCACGGTGCGCGAGAATATCGCGCTCGGCGATCCGACGCGGCCGATGGACGCGGTGATCGAGGCGGCAAAGCTCGCGGGCGCACACGAGTTCATCCTCGAACTCAATCACGGCTATGACACGGTGATCGACGAACGCGGCGGCAATCTGTCGGGGGGGCAGCGCCAGCGCATGGCAATTGCGCGCGCGCTCATCAACGATCCGCGGATCCTGATCCTCGACGAGGCGACCTCGGCGCTCGACGCCGAGAGCGAGGAGATCATCCAGCATAATCTCGCGAGGATCGCGACGGGGCGGACGGTCATCATCATCGCGCACCGCCTGTCGGCCGTGCGCCAGTGCCACCGTATCATCACAGTCGAAGCGGGCGAGGTAACCGAGACGGGAACCCACGCCGAACTGCTTCGCGCGGGCGGGCGCTATTCGCAGCTCCACGCCAAGCAGATGGGCGGCGGAGCATGAGCTGGCGCGAACGCCTGGCGCAGCGCTTTCCGAATATGACCCGGCACGTGGCGATCCTGCGCGAAAGCTGGCGCCGCCAGGACGAGACGGATCGGATCGCGCGGCCGCGCAGCGACCATGAATTCCTGCCCGCGGCGCTCGAGATCATGGAAAAGCCGCCGAGCCCCGGTCTGCGCTGGCTGATGCTGTCGCTGTGCGGCCTCCTGCTCGTCGCACTTGTATGGTCGATCGTCGGGCGCGTCGATGTCGTCGCGACCGCGAGCGGCAAGGTCGTGCCGGCGGGCAACGTCAAACAGATCCAGCCGATCGAGATCGGTTATGTCCGCGCGATCCATGTGAAGAACGGCCAGCATGTCGAGGCGGGGCAACTGCTCGTCGAACTCGACCCGACGCTTGCCGGTGCCGAGGCCGAACAGGCGAGCAAGGGGCTGCTGGGTGCCGAAGTTGATGCCGCACGCAACGCTGCGCTTCTCGGCCATCTCGGCGGGCGGTCCGCGCGTTTCACGGCGCCCGAGGGGACGTCGTCCGAAGTCGCCTCTACCCAGTCGCAATATGTCCGTTCGGCGATCGCCGAATATGAGGGAGAACGAGCGAGCCTGATACAGCAGCGCGCCGAAAACACCGCCGAGCTTGCAAGCGTCGGCGCCGAGATCGCGAAGCTCGAACAGACGTTGCCGATCGTCGAACAGCAACTCGCTGCGCGGCGCGAGCTGTCGAACAAGGGCTATTTCTCGAAGATCCGCCTGCTCGAATATGAGCAGCTCAAGATCGAGCATGTCCAGAATATCGAGGTGCAGAAAGCGAATGCGGCGCGAGCGCGTGCGACGATCGCCAATATCGACGCACAGCTCGCCCGTCTGCGCGGCAGTTTCGGCAAGGCTGCGGCGACCGAACTTGCCGAGAGCCAGCAGCAGTCGGGGCTGGCGCGCGAAGAAGTCACCAAGTCGCAGCGTCGGCGGGCCTTTATGCAGCTTCGCGCGCCGGTATCGGGGACGGTTCAGCAGCTTGCGATTTCAACCGTTGGCGGTGTCGTGCAGCCCGCGCAAACGCTGATGATCGTCGTTCCCGACAATGCCGCCCCGGTGGTCGAGGCGCGCATCCTCAACAAGGACATCGGTTTCGTCCGCGAAGGCCAGCCCGTTCGAGTGAAGCTCGAGGCTTATCCCTTCACCGATTACGGCATCGTCCCCGGCGTCGTCGAAAGCATCAGCCGCGACGCCGTCGATACCAGCGAGTCGGGCGCCGCCGAGCAGCGTGATCGCAACGGCCGCGTCGTGCAGCCGGGGCTCGTCTACACGACGCGCATCCGTTTACTAAAGCGCACCATTCGCGTTGCCGGCCGGGATCAGCCAATCGGTCCGGGGTTGGCCGTGCAGGCAGAAATCAAGACCGGCGACCGGCGGATCATCCAGTATATGTTATCGCCAATCGTACAGGCGGTCGATGAGGCGGGACGAGAGCGGTAAGCGAGTCGGACTAGCCGTCCGGTTGACTTCGACCAGAGGCGTCTGATCAGGGCTTAGAATGGATCAGAAACCCCAGCTTCGCGCATGTGCGACCCTTTTTTGCCTCTCAATTGTACGGAAACGCCAAAAGCGCCAAGCTGGATCGTTTTTTGGTTGAGATTTTGAATAAAGTTGCAATCATTCAAGGTATTGCGGGAGGGGTGCGTTGACAGAAATTCCGGAAATGATGCTGCTGAAGGCATTGGACAAGGCGGGTTTTTGGGCGCGCCCGCTCGGGGGAGGATTTTTTCTCTGCCAATACGAGACAGCGAGCCATTCGGGTTCGGTTGAGCATGCCGATCGAGGCAACATGACGCTGCGACTAAAGGGATTTGTGTTTTGAAGCCGCAGCGTGGCGTCCGCCGAAGCGGCGGACTGATAGCATCTCTGATTGCTATCGTCCTTCTCAGCGGATGCGGAGCACCCGAACCTGATCGCTACCGTATGACGGTGGAGGTGTTGACTCCGGCAGGAGTAGTAAGTGGATCCGCCGTTCGCGAAGTACGGTTTTCCGAAAGAGCCGATTGGTTCCCGTTCGGCGAAAGCAAGGCTCACGCGGCCATCGCAGGAGAGGCGGTCGCCGTAAAGTTGCCATCCGGACAAGTCGTCTACGCGCTTCTTGCGGGAGATGCGAACGACCTAAATTATGCGTCTGGCCTGATGGGACGAACGCTAGGGAGTGGTGAAAACAGGAAAGCAGACCACTACGAATTATGGCCCAACCCATCTGGCAATGTAAGAGATTTGCCTATACTGGCATATTTTAAGAATAGGTCAGACCCAACGTCTTTTTCTACCTTTGACAGAGATGATTTTTCGTCGATATTTGGACGTGGTGTTTATTTGAATAAGATATACATTGAAAGAACAGGCGACCCTGTAACGTGGAAACTGAGAAGCGATATCCCATCATTGGAAACGGACAAGGTCCAGAATTGGGTGGGAACTCTAAAGTACGATGACCCACGAAGCATGATCCTGGGTGGCTTGGTGAGGGGCAGTAAAGATGAATCGTGACCTTTTTTTAGCAATTCTATCAATGGATTCTTACAATAGAGGCTACGATCAGGGCATTAAGCCATCGAAAATCAGCGGGACGCAGATCGGTAATGCGACCATTGGCTCAAGCTCACTTATACTAGGGGGAACAGCGGAGGGTCGTCGAGATCAGAATGTCGGGTTTTTTGGGATCGCCTATACGTGGGGCGACGAGACGATTATCGCCTATCGCGGCTCAGACAAGATCGCGGACATAGCACAGAACCTTGATCAATTCCTCGGCCTTGAACCCGCAGGCGATAATGACGTCATCAACGGCTATGGCGTCGCGCTGGGCTATCCAAACGGCCCTCAAGCCAAACTGGCAATTGAATTTTATCGCGAGATCGCGAACAATGATGTCAATCCCGCAACTCGAAGCTCGAAGATATCTGTTACGGGTCATTCTCTGGGAGCTGGCCTCTCTGGCCTCGTTGCTGGTCTATTTCATCTCGACGGAACACATTTCGACCCTATGCCGTTCGGGGCCGCTCTGGATACCGCCGATTTTTGGGGCTTCCTTCCGCCCACAGCGGAAGCCGCGGAATTTGTCAGCCTTGCCTTTGGTAGCGAGGCGCCTTGGCTTTCTCAAATTACATCGGGGTCGCAAGCCTATGCTATCGCATCCAATGGCATGCGCAGCCACAATATGCTGGATTGGATGCGAAGCCAATTCGGCTTGAATACCGGTATAGATGTAGATTATCTTTCTCTTCCGCCAGATATTCCCTTTTCGATCACCGATCGAAATGGCGTCGGACAGGCTCATGCAAATAATTTGATCGTGATGACCATGTTCGGGAACGGGCTGGGTCTGGGTAATCTGGATTGGAAGGACGTTGCCAAGCATTTCATTCCCGCCCTGTTCGACGAAAAGATAGGCTTTGCGGCCGGCGGCGCCGATATTGACAACTCGCCCATCGTGTCAGGCGACCCAAATAAACATGACTACTCGGGCGCGATGCGGGATGCGATCGCATACTCTGCCTTGGACGAAGGAGCATTGATATTCGGCAATGTCGGCATTCGAGCCCTTTTCAACGATGCGAATGAACTGGGTGAGGTTCTGGCAGGATCACACAGCTCGACCATAAGCGACTCTGCCGAATCCATCGCGCGGATTTTCGCCCAATTCGCCGGGCGGATGGCAATTGCCAAAGTCACCGATGACGCTGAAGCGTTGGAAGGCGTCGTCCGCATCGGTGCCGATACGATCGCAATTGACCTGTCTCTGCCCCTGTGGCGAAAAGGCGAAGGCGTGTTGCCGTTTGAAGGCGAGATTGTCGGTCGCCGGGAACTGCTGGCGCGAGCCCTTTCGCAACTGCAGACAAGCTATGTGTATGTGCCGGTGTCGGTCGACAATCCGACCATGGTTCCGGTGCCGAACTATTCGTCGGATTTGCTCGCCGGACTCCGAATTCTTTACGGCGATCATACGCTTTTCGATTCCGCCGACCCCACTCGCGTAGTCGATCGCGTGGTTTTTCAGCGGACGGACGCGGCGTTCGCAGGGACGTTGCTGCCACGCCTGACGCAAGCGCCCGATAGCGGCGTGACTCTGTTTGCGATGGGCGGCGGCGATGATCAGGTTCACGGCTCGTCAGACAGCGAGTTGATTTATGGCGGCGACGGTGTTGATGTCATTCGCGGCGGCGCGGGCGATGATCTGATCGCCGGCGGTGTTGGCAACGATGTGCTTTCTGGTGGTTCCGGCCGCGACTTCCTCGCGGGCGGTGAAGGCGAGGATCGCATCGATCTGGAACTCGACCCGGAATCGGCGGTGGGCGTCGGCTTGGGGCTGACGGCGGTCGATCCTCCACGAGTAGGCGAGCAGAGCTATTTCGCTTTCAGCCTTGGCGGTGCGCAGTCCGACTATGCCAATGGCATCGAAAAAATGTGGCTTTCGAGCAAGGATGACACTGTCATCGTCACGTCGCTCGGCGACCCGGATGCTCGGTCGGCCATGGCGGATATGAAAGTCGACTTCAGGGGCTCGGGCACGCCGGCGCTTGATCAGGACACGATCGATCTTTCGGGTGTCGCGATCGACAATCATATCTCGGACGGCTTCTTTAGCCGGGAGGCCGATCTTGGCGTCTATGTCGACCTCAGCGACAGCGCGAACCAGGAAGTTCGTTACCTCTACGACTATTTCGAAGGCAATAATCCCTGGATCGTCGACTGGCTCAATTTCTACCAGCTCGGCACCGTCGTCGGTGACGACGTCAAGCTAAAGCTCGCCAATGCGAACACCGCCATCGGCACCGACAATGATGACTATCTGATCGGTAATGGCGGGAAGAAGGCCGATGGCGAAGGCTATTCGACGCTGATCGGTGGCGCCGGCAACGACCTGTTCAAAGGCGCGGGCTGGGAAACCCACATCTGGGGCGGCGAAGGCGCGGACATCGTGTCGGTCGGCATCGGCGGCGTGACGGTCTTAGAGGATGCAGATACCAACGACCGCACGCGGTTTGGCTTCGTACCTCTGTTCGGCGGCGTGCAGGCTTGGTGGAACGAGACTGGAACCGCGACCTGGGCTCCGATGACTTCGCTGATGGCGGCATTCCCGTTCATCGGCGCACAGGCCATGTTCTCGATCGCGGCGATGGCGATCGACGGCATTACGATGAAGTTCGCCAAATATCGCCACGATGCCGAAACCGGCGACCTGATCGTCGATCTCGGCTGGGGGCTCGGGGGCTCACTGATCATCAAGGATTATGACGTCGACCTCAATACCGGGCGCGGCGATGCCGGGATCACCGTATTCCGTCAGGGGAAGGTGAAGCAGGGCGTCAATTCGGCGATCAAGGCGTCGAATGGCATCGAACAATATGTCAATCTCGCGCTCTATGCGGGTTTCGGCATGGGGCTTTCGGGGTTCGATCCGCTCGTCCTCGACCTCGACGACAATGGCTACGACCTGATCTCGCGCGAATATAGCCGCGCCTATTTTGAGTTCGACGGCGATGGTTTTGCCGAAAATGCCGGCTGGGTCGGCGGAAACGACGCCTTCCTGGTGCGCGACATCAACGGCAATGGTCGCATCGACGATATAACCGAGATGTTCGGCAACCGCACGACATCGGGTTTCACCGCGCTCGCGGCGCTCGACAGCAATTCAGATGGCGTGTTCAACAGCGCAGATGCCGCCTTCGCGACGGTCAAGCTTTGGAAGGATGCGAACAGCGACGGCGTAACGGACGCGGGCGAACTGATTTCCCTCGCCGATGCGGGCATCGTCAGTATCTCGCTGACCGCGACGACATTGCCCGAGACCGATGTGCGCGGCAATGTCATCGTGCGCGAAGGGAGTTTCACGCGCGCCGACGGCACGACGGGCAAGGTCGGCGACGTCGCGCTCGATGTATCCGACACCGACACCCGCTGGACTGGCGCGCAAACGCCGAGCCAGGCCGCGGCGGCGCTGCCGCAGATCGCGGGAATTGGCGAGCTGGTGAGCCTTCGCCTCGCGATGACGGGCGACGCTACGCTTTTGTCGATGGTCAATGGTTTCGCCGGTAACAACACAGCGGGCATTTCGGCATTGCGCGGCGATGTGGAACAGATTCTCTATCGGTGGGCGGGGGTCGACGGCGTCGCCGCGACCGCTATCGGTTCGGGCGGTTTCGATACACGCAAGCTTGCCTTCCTCGAGAAATATGTCGGTATCCAGCTGATGCCGCGCGGTTCGGGCGGGGCTGTTCTGACCACCAATCTCGCGCAAATCGAGGCGCTGTGGAGCCATGAATTCAACCAGATCAGTTTCAAATTGCTCGCGCAAGGTCCGCTCGCGGCGAAGTTTGCGGGCCTGACATATTACGAGACCCACGACCTGCTGCGCGCGGTCAATGCCGATACCGTGAGTACGATACTCGCCGGCTTCCTCGACGATATGCCTGCAGGGGCGGCTGCTGCCGCGGATTATTGGGCCGACTGGGGGCCATTGCTCGGCGCGTTCGCCGGCGCGGTCATGCGGACGTCGGGTGTCGACGTCGGACGCGATTATTTCTTCGCCGAACTGGTGAAGGCCGTCGACAGCCGGTCGCTCCCGCTTGATCTGGAAACCCTTGCTGCCGGTCTGGCCATCGATGGGTTGAAGATCGGCGGCGTCTCGGCGCTTACGCGCACCGCAAGTGATTCCGGAACGCTGACCTATTACTCAGAGACCGGCAGCCAGCATTTCGTCGGCGGGGCCGGCCAGGACGCCTACGTCTTTGGCCATGCCATCGGCAATGCAGTGATCACTGACAGCGAGGGCGGGCAAAGCGGCGATCGTATCCGCTTCGCCTTCTTGACGCCCGACGATATCGCGATGGCTCGCGACGGCAATGACCTGTTGATCACGGTCATTGCGACCGGCGAGACCGTTCGCGTCGTGGGACAATATGCCCCTGTGATTCCGCAGGGTGTGGACATATTCCTCAGTTCGAACAAGGGTGTCGAAGACATCCAGTTTGCGGACGGAACCATCTACGAAAATTCGGATATGGCCGTTGCGGTGGGCAAGGGAACGCCGGGCAACGATCAGTTGACGGGCACGATGCATTCCGACGTTCTGCAGGGTCTTGCGGGTGACGACATATTGATGGGCGGCGATGACGCCGACATCTATGTCGTCAACGGCGGCGAAGGCCACGACATCATTCGCGAATCCCAGAGCACCGTCCTGCTGCGTTCAGCCGACGTACTGATTCTCGGGGAGAAGGTTTCTCCTGACGAGGTCGAATTTGTTCGGGAGGGGCCGGGCCTCGATGATTTGCGGATGAATCTTGGCACGGGCGGCAGCGTCGTAATCGAGAACCAGTTCGCTTATTCGGTGCTGGGCTACAATAATGCGCTTGCACCTAATTCGCGGATCGAAGTCGTTTCGTTCCGTCATTACGGACAATCGTGGTCGAGCAAGGATATTGAGAATCTACTTCTCCAGCGTGCGACGACGACTGGTGCAGATGTCGCGCGTGGATTCGGCGGCAATGATTATTTCCTGACCAGTGCTGGCAACGACATCCTGATTGGACTGGACGGCGGGGACACCTATGAGTTCGGCATTGGTTCGGGCAATGACACGATTGATGAACAATCTCGCTACATTGATGTCACCGTCGGCCTCGGCGGGCTTGCGAACAGCGTTGAAAACGATGTCGTCCGTTTCAAAGGCCTGACCCTTTCCGATGTGACATTCAAGCGCCTGTCGGCCGCGCCCGACATTACAATCACGATCAATGCGACCGGCGAAACGTTGACGGTGAAGGGTCAGTTCGACGGGTTCCAGACTGGCTTCTTTGCCGCCCAATGGCTTCACCGGATCGAGAGTTTCGAATTCGCCGATGGCTCCACGCTGAACTGGCAGCAGGTGGCGGCGATGACCACTACGGGCACCGATGGCGAGGATCAGCTGTGGGGTGACCTTTATGCCGACCGGATGGTTGGCGGAAAGGGCAATGACACGCTCTCGGGCGGTGGCAAGGGCGACGAGTATATCTTCAACCTCGGCGACGGCCAGGATGTCATTTACGACAACAACCGGTTCATCCTTGGCGATGGCATCCTGAACGTCGACAACAGCCCCGACTATGTGACCCTCGGCGCGGGGATCTCGGCAGAGATGGTCACGATCAGCCGTAACGGCAATGACCTGACGTTGGGCATCGGGGCAGGCGGCGACAGCCTCACCCTGAAGAGTCAGAACAGCCTGCTCAACACGGGCGTCTTCGGCGTCTGGGGACAGAGCCGGATCGAAGAGATCCGGTTCGCAAACGGAACAGTCTGGGGCTGGGAAAGCCTCAATGCCCGCTGGATCGCACAGCATACGACCGGCGGCGACGACGTAGCGAACGGCTTTGCGCTCGAAGACATCTTCGACGCCAGCGCCGGCAACGACATATTGGCCGGCGGCGATAGCGGCGACGTCTATTGCTTCGGCCTTGGTTCGGGCCAGGACATCATCCGCGAGAGCGTCGACAATGTCATGTATGACGACGAAGACAGCGTAGAATTCGCAGCCGGGCTTGCGCCCGAGGATATTCAGCTTGGGCGGGTTGGGAACAATCTCGTCGTTTCGCTGTCGGACGGCAGCAGCCTGACCATCGAAGGGCAATTCTCCTTTTTGGCATGGTATAGTTGGCAGGATATCGAGCTGTTCAAATTCTCGAATGGCGTCAACTGGACCGCGGCCGATATCCGCGCAAGCTTCCTTACCTCGACCGCGGGCGACGATGTCATCACCGGCTTCGACAATGACGACGTCATCGACGGCGGCGCCGGCAACGACATTTTGCGCGGCGGAAACGGGTCGGATGTGTATCATTACGGCGTCGGGTCGGGTCACGATATAATCGAGGAAGATCGAACCAACACCAATCTTGATGAGGCCGACCGCGTTATATTCGGTGCTGGTCTCTTGCCGGAAAACCTTGCCGTTGCCCGTGCTGGCGACGACCTCGTTCTTACCATCATCTCGACGGGCGAAACGCTGACCGTGAAGGGCCAGTTTGCTTTCGCCAACTGGTATGCCTGGTGGGACGTCGAGCGCTTCGAATTCGCAGATGGCACGGTATGGACCGACCGCGATATCGCTGTTCGCCTGACCGGCGGGACGCCTGGTGACGATACGATCCTTGGTACGTTCAGGTCCGACACGCTCGATGGCGGCGCGGGCAATGATATCCTCATCGGCGATGATGGCGCCGACATCTATATTTTCGGTCGGGGATATGGCCATGATGAGATCCGCGAGGGTCTGACCAATGCCAATCTGGACGAAAATGACGAATTGCGCTTCGGTCCCGGGATTACGCTCGAAGATCTCGGCTTTGCCCGTGACGGGAACGACCTGATCATCACGATTCTCGACACGGCGGAAACGCTGACGATTACGGGGCAATTCTCTTATTCCAACTGGTTTACCTGGTGGGACATCGACCAGTTCCGGTTCGACGATGGAACGACCCTGTCGCGCGTCGACATCCAGCAGATCGTGCTGACGCCCACGGCGGGCGATGATCATATGATCGGCTTTATGTCGGGCGACCGGATCGACGGCGGCGCGGGGAACGATATCCTTGAGGGCGGCGACGGCGGCGACACCTATGTCTTTGGGCGTGGCTATGGTGCGGACGAAATCCGCGAGACGATGAACAACGCCAATCTTTCCGAGAATGACACGCTCGAATTTGCGAGCGGCGTGAGCTGGGACAATCTTACTTTCGCCCGCAATGGTAATTCGCTCACCATCGGGATCGAAGGAACACCGGACACGGTCACGATAAACGATCAATGGGCGACGCTCAACGACACGAGTATCCGTACTTGGTGGGATGTCGAGAATTTTGTCTTCGCCGACGGCACAACAAAGACCCTCACCGATATCCAGCTCGCGCTGACTCGCGGGACCGACGGCGACGATGTCATCGACGATTTCTATGGTGATGACTTGCTTGTTGGGGGCCTTGGCAACGACACGCTCCGTGGCAGCCGCGGCGCCGATACATTTGTCCACAATCTTGGCGACGGGCACGATATCGTGTCGGACTATGCCGTCTACTGGGGCTCCGAAGGCGACCGCATCTTGTTCGGTCCCGGTATTGCCCCTGGGGATGTGACGGTCGGAGCGTCACCAACCAATCCTGCCGACATGCTGCTCTCGGTGGGCGGCGGGCAAAGCTCGGTTACGATCAGGAATCAAGTCGGCGCCAGCCGTGAATGGGAGATCGACAGCGTCGAGTTTGCCGACGGAACGATCTGGACGGCCCTCGAACTGTCGCGCCGTTTTGTCGAGGGGCTGGGAACACCGGGTGACGATGTGATCACCGGAACCGGCAATGCCGATACGCTTGGCGGCGGCGGCGGCAATGATGTGATCTCCGGCGGCGGCGGCAATGACGAGCTCTACGGCGGCACGGGCAACGACACGTTGAACGGTGATAGCGGGAATGATCACCTCGTTGGCGGGGTCGGCAATGATATTATACGCGGCGGCGAAGGCGACGACGTGTATGTCTATGCGCCTGGCGATGGCGACGACGTAATCGATGAATGGGGCGGTTATTGGGGTAGCTTCGACACGCTCGAATTTGGTGCGGGCATCGGTCCCGACGATCTGGTCTTTGTCCGCTCGGGAGAAGCCTATGTCGTCACCTTTGCTCACATTCCTGGTTCGCTGACGCTCAACTACCAGTCGGCGGGCGGCCTCGCTGGGGGTCGCGAGGGCGGCATCAAGCAGTTCCGTTTCGCCGATGGCACAATCTGGTCGCGCGGCCAGATCGACGCGGCCTATCTGGCGCAGCAGGTCACGGCGGGCGATGACGTGATTACCGGCAGCATCCGCGACGATGTGATCGCAGGCGTCGGCGGCAACGACACGCTGATCGGCTGGGCCGGCAACGATCGCCTGACCGGCGGGGTCGGCAATGATATTATACGCGGCGGCGAAGGCGACGACGTGTATGTCTATGCGCCTGGCGATGGCGACGACGTAATCGATGAATGGGGTGGTTATTGGGGTAGTTTCGACACGCTCGAATTTGGTGCGGGCATCGACCCCGACGATCTGGTCTTCGTCCGCTCGGGAGAGGCCTATGTCGTCACCTTCGCTCACATTCCTGGCTCGCTGACGCTCAACTACCAGTCGGCGGGCGGCCTCGCTGGGGGGCGCGAGGGTGGCATCAAGCAGTTCCGTTTCGCCGATGGCACAATCTGGTCGCGCGGCCAGATCGACGCGGCCTATCTGGCGCAGCAGGCGACCGCGGGCGACGATGTGATCACCGGCAGCATCCGCGATGACGTGATCCATGGGCTCGGCGGCAACGACACGCTGATCGGCTGGGCCGGCAATGACACACTTATCGGCGGCGCGGGCAATGATCTCCTCCAGGGTGAGGCCGGGAATGATGTCTACGCCTATGCGCTCGGCGATGGCGATGATGTCGTCGACGATCTGAGTGGGCAGAACATCATCCAGTTCGGCGCGAATATCGTGCCCGAGGACATCTATTTCTCGGCTTTGGCTTCCAGTCCCAACGACATCGTCATTCGCTTTGTGGGTAGTTCGGGATCGATCGCGCTCAAGAACCAGCTTGCGGCGTCGAGTGCGGACGGGGTGCAGAGCCTCTCCTTCGCCAATGGCACCGTGTGGGACCGGGCAAGGATTCTCACCGAATATCTAGCCCGCCAGGCAACCGGGGGCGACGATTATATGGGCGGCGATGGCACGGCCAATGCCATGAATGGCGGTGCCGGAAATGACACTATTCGCACGCAGGGAGGCGATGATCAGCTGACCGGCGCCACCGGCAACGACCGCCTTGAGGGCGGCGCCGGCAACGACAGCTATCATTACGCGCTCGGCGACGGGAGCGACGTCATCGCCGATGGTGGCAGTGATACGGTGGACAAGCTTGTCTTTGGCCCCGACATCGTTGCAGCCGATATCTCGATCGACCCCGATCAAAACAACGCGGCGAATAGCGTCATCCGATTCGCCGGACGATCAGAGACCATTTTGCTCGAACAGCAGATGACCGGAAGCAACGGGATCGAGCGCATCGAATTTGCCGACGGGAGTTACTGGGACGCGACCGAAATCGCGAACCAGATCGCATTGGGCCTTGGCCGCGCGGGCAATGACACCCTAGAAGGAACGTCGGGCAATGACAGTTTGTCTGGCGGCGGCGGCAACGACGCGCTCTTCGGCCGCTGGGGTAGCGACACGCTCAACGGCGGTACAGGCAACGATGTGCTGGATGGCGGGCAGAGTGACGATACATACCTCTATGCGCGCGGCGATGGTCACGACACGATTGTCGATAATGATGTTTGGGAAGGTGGCCTTGCCGATACGCTCGCTTTGCAGCAGATCGCCGTTGCCGATGTATCGCTGTCGCGCGTCGGCGAGGACATCATTCTGACGATCGCGGAGAGCGCGACCGGCGCCGGGGATGGCGGCAGCATCCCGCTGGTCAACATGAACCCCAACCGTGCCAATGGCATCGAGTTCGTGACCTTTGCAGATGGCACCCGCTGGGATGCCAATTACCTGCGCCAGCGGGTCGTGTCGGAGGCCGCGACGGGCGGGAATGATGCGATCACCGGCTTTGACGGTAGCGAAGCCCTTTCTGGCGGCGGCGGCAATGACACTCTTACGGGTCGTTGGGGCAACGACACGCTCAACGGCGGCACGGGCAATGACACGCTCAACGGCAGTCAGAGCGACGACACCTATGTTTATGCGCGCGGCGATGGTCACGACACGATTGTCGATAATGATGTTTGGGAAGGTGGCCTTGCCGATACGCTCGCTTTGCAGCAGATCGCCGTTGCCGATGTATCGCTGTC
>NZ_JBQENY010000017.1:0-85483 GCF_052044915.1 Sphingopyxis sp. 22461 | reverse complement strand
GTAAGCGATGTTTTCAGGCCACGGCGGTCCAGGGCATGAGGTTGCGGACGGCATTGGCGGGATGCCCGTTGGCGAGCTTGGTCAGTATTTCGGTCAGCCAAGTGTGGGGGTTGAGACCGGAGAGCTTGCAGTTTTCGATGAGCGTGGCGATGACGGCCCAGTTGTCTCCGCCTTCATCAGAGCCTGCGAAGAGGGCATTTTTGCGGTTCAAAGCGAGGGGGCGGATCGACCGCTCGACGGCATTGCTATCGAGGTCGACCCGGCCATCGTCGAGGAAGCGGGAGAGCCCGTCCCAGCGAGTGAGCGCGTAGCGGATTGCTTCACCGATCTTCGCTTTGGCGCTGACCTGACGGCTGCGGGCTTCAAGAAACCGACGCAGATCGTCGATGATGGCGCGGCTGCGCTCGCCCCGGGCTTGTTGGCGCTGTTCGGGCGGCGCACCTCGCACCTCGTCTTCGATGGCATAGAGCAAGGCGATGCGGCGCAGCACCTCGGTGGCGACCGGCGATGTGTCGGCGAGCTCGTAGAACTTGCGGCGCACATGGGCCCAGCAGAAGGCGAGCCGAATCTGCTGACGCCGCTTCGCCAGCGCGGCATAGCCGCCATAGCCGTCGACCTGCAGGATGCCCGCGAAATCGCCGAGATGGGCTTCTGCCCGCTCAGCCTTGCGGTCGGCGGCATAGACATAGGCGACCATCGGCGGATCGTTGCCGCCCCAGGGGCGATCATCGCGTGCATAGGCCCATAGCTGCCCGGTCTTGGTCCGCCCGCGTCCGGGATCGAGCACCGGCGCCGTCGTCTCGTCGGCGAACAAGCGTTCCGATCTTCGCAATCGCTCGAGGATGTGATCGCGCAAGGGGCGCAAATACCATGCCGCCCGGCCAACCCAGTCGGCCAGCGTCGAGCGATCGAGCTGGATACCTTGCCGGGCATAGATCTGTGTCTGCCGGTATAGCGGAAGATGGTCGGCATACTTGGAGACCAGCACCTGCGCGATCAGCGCTTCGGTCGGGATACCGCCCTCGACGATCCGCGGCGGTGCCGGGGCCTGCACGACCGCACCCTCGCATGAACGGCAACCGTAGCGCGGGCGGCGGGTGACGAGGACACGGAAGGTGGTCGGCACGACATCGAGGCGCTCGGCGACGTCCTCGCCGATCTGATGAAGCGCGCCGCCACAACAGACACAGGTCTTCGTCTCGACATCGACGATCTGTTCGACCCGCTCCAGATGCGTCGGCAGCGAACCCCGGTTGGTCTTCCGCGGCCGCTGTGCCGGAGCCCCGCTTGCCTTGTCGCGAGCGTGTTCGGCCGCGGCCAAGGCCGTCTCGACTTCCTCGAGGGCAAGCTGGAACTGATCGGGATCGAGCTGTTCGGACCGGCGGCCAAAACGGTGACGCTGCAGGGCGTCGATGATCGCTTGTAGACGCTCGACCTCGGCTTTGAAAATCTTGAGCGCATCGAGCTCGCGAGCCTGTTCGAGGACGAGCGCGCGAAGCGCTTCAACGTCATCGGGAAGGTCGGCTTCCATGAGCATGGAAGCAGTGAATCAGCATGGGAAGGCCGCGTCAACCGGCAATCTGCGGAGCGATCGGGCGGCGTCCGCCATGCACTCGGCGCCAGTCCAGACCTTCCAGCAGAGCGCCAAGTTGTGCCGCCGTCACACGCATCACGCCGTCCTGAATCCCCGGCCACTTGAAGCTCCCTGACTCCAGCTTCTTAGCCATCAGGCACAGGCCGGTTCCATCCCACCAGACCAGCTTGATCCGGTCGGTCCGCTTCGCCCGAAAGACGTAAATCACCCCGGAAAAGGGATCGCCGCCATACTCGGCACCGACCAACGCCGCCAACGCGTCCGGCCCTTTGCGGAAATCTACGGGCCGCGTTGCGATCATGACGCGGGCGCCAGCGCCAGGCCCGATCATCGAGCCGACCGAAGGGCTTGCACCACGGCAGCAGCCAGATCGGCCTTGGCCGTTCGCCCAATCCGGATCACGGCACCATCGATCTCCACTTCTATCGCGACATCGCTGCGTCGGGCGTTGTCGGCGACCACCGGCACGAACATCGGCTCCGCATCCATCGAGCCACGCTGGGCTTCCAGCGCGTAACGAAGCTCGCGGCGCCAGGTGTAGAGCTGGGAGGTCCGGATATCGTGCCGCTGAGCAAGCGCCGTCAGATTATCGCAATGCTGCGCTTCTGCGACGATCGCCAACTTCTGCTCCACGGTCCACGATCGGCGTCGACCGACCGTCCCACTGAACACCTCGAGGCGCCGGGCCGGCTCCGGACTAACTCCAGTGCGCGTGTCCAGTCCGGTCGTTAGCGTCGCGTCGTCCATATCCCCTCTGGTCTGCCTCAATCACGAAACCAAACAAGGTGGGGCCCGAACATCGCTTACAGACGTTCTGAACGGTCTTCGGTCAAGAACCCTCATGCGGCGCCGGGTCCAAGCCTTTTCTGGCTTCGACCCGGCGTCGTGCTGGCCGTGTCACAGAGTGAGGGTAACGCTTGACCTGCTTCTGCCCTACCCGGCGGACCTGGTCTAGAACTCGAAGTTCAGCGACACACCATAGGTTCTCGGCGAGCCCGCAATATAAGGAAAACCGGTTGGGCCAGACAGGCTGGTCGCGAACGCGGCATAATGTTCGTTGGTCAGGTTTTTGCCCCACACACTCAGGCTGTAGCGCGGCGTGGGCGCGAACCGCAAACGAGCATCCAGAAGACCATATCCCCGCTGCGTCAGCTCCGGCCCGTTCGCCTGATCCCAAAAGAAGGAGCTGCGGTGCGAATAATCAACTGTGGCCTGAAGCTCGCCCGCTGACGTATCGACGGTATAGTCGGCACCGATACCGTATGAAAATTTCGATGTCAGTTGCGGCCGGTTCCCTGCGGCGTCGATAAGCTGGCTGGCGCCGGCACCGAATACTGGACCGAAAAGCGGCGGGGCATAGGGCGCGTCATCGTACCTCAGGTATTTTGCATCGAGCCAGGTTCCGGAGAACCGCAGGTTCAGCCCCGTCGCCACGCGCAAGTTCCCGTCAAATTCGGCGCCCCAGATACGTTCGGAGTCCGCGTTCGAGAGAATAATCGCACCACTCTGAATCAACTGAACCTGCGGGTTGTCGATGTCGTAGCGAAAGGCCGCGAGATTCAGACGCAATCGCCGGTCGAACAAATCCGTTTTCGCACCTATTTCATAGGCGGTGAGAACTTCAGGATCCGTGCCGGTCTGGTTTGGCGTGGGAAACAATATGTCATACTGCCCCGACTTGAAACTGCGGCTGACCGATCCGTACAACAGAATGTCCGAGGTGGCCTGAAAGTTCAGCCCCCCCTTCCACGTCAACTTGCTGACTTTCTTGCCCGCTTGATCGCTCTGAGGAAACAGCGCGCAACGATCGCCGTTGGCAAGCCCCCCAACGGCCTGACAAAGGGGGTCGCTGGCAGCCAATCTGAAATCGCCTCGCCCACTCGCGTCCGTCTTCTCCTTCGTATAGCGCAGACCGACGGTCACGCCCAGTTTCGATGTAATCGGATAAGTCGCCTGGCCGAATGCGGCATAAGACTTGGAGCGCTGACGGCCGTAGGTATCGAAGTCAAATACGCCGCCGTCGCCGTAGCCAGTGAAATCACCGCGATCGTATACGCTCAGATTATTGTAATAGAAGAGGCCCGCTATCCACTCGACCGGACTGCTGCTGAGTGATGAAAGCTGAAACTCCTGCGTGAATTGATCGATGTGAGCGCGGAGAGTGGGCGCAGAAAAAGACACTTCGGTGTAATCGCCCTCGCCTTGGTAAAATTCCTTTGTGTTCTGATAAGCCGTGATGCTGACAAAGTTCGCAAAGCCGAACTCCTGCTCAATTCGACCTGAAAGAGAATACATTTTGATGCGATTGAGGGCATCGACATCACCCCGTTGATCGTAGAAGCCGTAAGCTGGCACAAGCGTTCTGCCCGTCGTCAACGGGTCTCTGGTCGGGTAGCCCTGGGTGGTGCCGGGATATTGATTGCCCAGTCCCGGCACCTCCGACCAAGAGTATAAACCGCTCAAAACAATCTTCGTCGTTTCGCTCGGCTCGAACATTAGTTTGGACTTGAAGTTGTAATTATCTGTGTAGCTGGTCTTGCGGCCGGTGGTAATGTTGCGCCCGAAGCCGTCGCGCTGGCTGCGTCCGCTGGCGGCCACGTCGAGGGCGATCTTGTCGGAAAGCCCCACAGACGCATAAATCGCGCCAGTGAAGGTGTCGTAATTGCCATAACCGATATTGCCGCGCAGGACAGGCTCATAAACCGGATCCTGCGTGATGAGCTGGATGACGCCACCGCTGGAATTGCGTCCGAACAGCGTGCCTTGTGGCCCCTTGAGCACTTCCACCCGTTCGATGTTGTTTAGGGAGAATGCGCCGGCGTTGGGCCGTGAGAAGTAAACGCCGTCGATATAGACCGCGATACTGCCTTCGGAGCCAACCGCATTTGCTCCCGTGCCGACGCCGCGAAGATACGGTTGCAACGCGCCCGACGAGCTCTGCGCGATGTTCAGGCCAGGCGTGACCGTCGCCAGATCGCCGATCTGCTCCAGACCACGCGCCTGAATCATTTCATTTGTGAAAGCCTGGACCGTCACGGGAACGCTTTGCAGGCTCTGCTCGCGGCGCTGGGCGGTGACGATGATTTCGTCGCTTGCAACGGCGACCTGCTCGTCGGCAACAGGGGCCACGCCCTCCTGCGCCAGCGCAGCGCCACCGGGAATGCACTGAACGACCGCAAGCGCGATCACAGATCCCCTGATTTTCAGTTTATAAGACATTTATCCATCCCCTCATATTTTCTCGTTAAACTGGTTGCCAATCACCTTTGCCCGTCAGGCAAATGCCACCGACGACGCTTTATTGCTCCGAATCGACACCGTGCGGCCATCAGGGTCCTTTGCGGTGATGAATTCCGCCGCGCGCTCGCCGATCATCATGGACGTCGCATTCGTGTTGCCGGTGATGATCGTCGGCATCACCGATGCGTCGGCGATCCGGAGCCGCCCGACGCCGTGCACCCGCAACTGCGGATCCACGACCGCGCCGACGTCGGTTCCCATCCGTGCCGTCCCACAAAAATGAAAGGCCGTTCCGCAGTGCTGGCGCGCATACTCCAGCAGCTCATCATCTGTCCGGACGCCGGGGCCAGGACGAAGCTCGACATCGACGAAGGAGGCAAGCGGTTCGGTGTGCATCAACTTGCGGATAAAGCTCAGACCTCGCACGCAGGCGGCCTGATCGTCTTCGTGCGTGAAATAATTGCACTGGATGCGGGGCGGCTCTTTCATGTCGCGCGATCTCAGCCGAACATGGCCGCGGCTTTGCGGACGTGTAAAATACACGCCAATCCCGAACCCGCTCCCCTTCGCCAGTTTCCACATATCGACTTCGTCGGGCAGGAACGGCGTGAGTCCGAATTGCAGATCGGGGGCCGGTAGCCCCTCGACACTTCGCGCGAAACCGCCGGTTTGCGAAGCGCCGAGGGTCAGCACCCCCTTGCGTCGTCCGAGATAATAGTCGAGTCCGTGACGGAGTTGTGCGAGCGGATTGCCCATGATCGCATTGATCGTATGGCCGCTGGTCGATCGGCAGGTCACGCCCGCATGGACATGATCGATCAGGTTCTCGCCGACGCCCGGCAGGTCGTGAACCGGTTCGACCCCATTTTCGCGCAGCAACGCAGCAGGCCCAATCCCCGACACCTGGAGCAACTGGGGTGTCTGCAACGCGCCCAGGCTCAATACCACCTCTACCCGCGCATACGCCTCATGTATCTCGCCACCGCGCTCGTAGCGGATGCCTCTCGCCTCACGGCTTTCCAGCAGAATGCGGGTAGCGAACGCCTCGGTAACGATTCGCAGGTTGGGACGCTTGCGCGCGGGCTTCAGATAGGCTTCCGATGTGGATGAGCGGCGCCCGCGCCAAGCGTTGACATTGACGTAGCCAACGCCCTCCCCAGACGATCCGTTTGGATCGTCGTTGCGCGGTAGTCCCAATGCCTCAGCGGCAGCGATGAAGGCATCGCCAAGGGGGGTTTTCCAACGCACGGTCTCGACGCCGATCGGACCCTCCCCGCCGTGAAACTCATCGGCGCCGAGGTGATACCGCTCCATCCGCTTGAAATAGGGCAGGACGTCCTTGTACGACCATCCTGCGGCGCCCAGCCGTTCCCAATTGTCATAGTCGAACGGAACGCCGCGGGCGTATTGCAGTCCATTGATCGCGCTCGATCCGCCCAACAGTTTGCCATGCGGCAGACCGAGACGCCGACCGCCCAGACCCGGCTCGGGCTGGCTTTCGTGGAACCACATATATTTGGGATCGAACAGAACCTTGCCGAAACCTAGCGGAACCTTGGTCCAGTGACTGGTATCCTCGGGACCGGCTTCAAGAAGGAGGACACTCACACCAGGATCCGCCGACAGGGCACTCGCCACCACCGCACCGGCCGACCCTGCGCCCACGACTATATAGTCAAAAGTCTCGTCAACCGGCACCGGTGCCATTCTCCCAACCTCGCCCGTGCACCGTCCGCTCTTCGAAAGCACGCCCTGGACGATGGCGATTTTTGCTCCGGGTCAGCGGAGCCATTACAGGCTGCATACAAGCCGCCGTCGCTGCCAGACAGGTCGCAGGTTGTAGGAAACAGATCATCTTGTTTCGACAACGTGCAAGCCAGGCCGACTGCATGGGCCAAGATCATTCGATCGAGGCAGCGATTTCCATCAGGTTTTCTGAGCGCTTGGGGAAGGAAACGGCAGCTTGTATCTCGCCAGCTGCGGGATCGTATCCGACGCCGCCGCCGCGCGACCAGACAACCGAAGTCGATCCTCGTCCTGTCCTAGATCTGCCTGGAATCCTGATCTCAAGCCATATTCCCACGTCCGGCCTGAACCAGATCGAGTGCGACATCGACGATCATATCCTCCTGACCGCCGACCATCTTGCGACGGCCGAGTTCGACTAGAATGGTGCGAGTGTCGAGATTATAAGTCTCTGCCGCCTTCTCTGCATGGCGGAGGAAGCTGGAGTAAACACCGGCATAGCCGAGCGCGAGCGTCTCGCGGTCGACGCGGACCGGTCGGTCCTGCAACGGCCGCACAAGGTCTTCCGCAGCGTCCATCAGCGCCATCACGTCACAGCCGTGGTTCCAGCCCTTGCGATCGGCCGCTGCGATGAAGACTTCGAGCGGGGCATTGCCCGCGCCCGCGCCCATACCCGCCAGACTGGCGTCAATACGCACGGCGCCCTGCTGCGCCGCGACGATCGAATTGGCGACGCCCAACGCCAGATTATGATGGGCGTGCATGCCGCGCTGGGTTTCGGGCTTGAGCACGCGGTCATACGCTTCCAACCGCGACTTGACGCCATCCATGTCAAGCGCCCCGCCACTGTCGGTTACATAGACGCATTGCGCGCCATAGCTTTCCATAAGGGCCGCCTGCTGCGCGAGCGATTCGGCATCGATCATGTGGCTCATCATGAGAAAGCCGGCCACGTCCATGCCGAGATCGCGCGCGATGCCGATATGCTGTTTCGACACGTCGGCTTCGGTACAATGGGTGGCGACGCGGACGGAACGCACGCCGATGTCGTGGGCGCGGCGCAGTTCGTCAACGGTGCCCACGCCCGGCAGGATCAGTGTGGTGAGGACCGATTTGGTCAGCACCTCCGCAACCGATTCCAGCCATTCCCAGTCGGTGTGCGCGCCAAAGCCGTAATTGAAGCTGGCGCCGCTGAGACCGTCGCCATGAGCGACCTCGATCGCATCCACGCCGGCATCATCCAGCGCCTTTGCGATCGTGCGGACATGATCGACGCCATACATATGCCGAATGGCATGCATGCCATCGCGCAGGGTCACGTCCTGAATGTAAAGCTTGTCGCCAGCTTCGACGTTGAACGGGACGTTCATGCGGCCACCTTCTTTCCAGCAATGATGCGCTTCGCCAACAACTCGCCCGTCGCCTTGGCCGCTGCCGTCATAATGTCGAGATTACCCGAATAGCTGGGGAGATAATCGCCCGCCCCTTCGACTTCGAGCAGAACCATCGTCTTGATGCCGGTAAATTCACCGCGCCCGGGGATGTTGAGCTTGTTGTTATCCCCAAAGCGTTCGAACTGCACTTCCTGCTTGAGGCGATAGCCCGGCACATAGGCCTGCACCCTTTTCACCATCGCCTCAACGGATGCCCGGATGATTTCTTCATCCGCACCTTCGGACAAGGTGAATACGGTGTCGCGCATGATCATCGGCGGTTCGGCCGGATTGAGAATTATGATCGCCTTGCCCTGCGCCGCGCCACCGACTTTTTCGATGGCGCCTGCGGTAGTGCGCGTGAATTCGTCGATATTGGCACGCGTGCCCGGACCAGCCGAACGCGACGAGACCGACGCGACGATTTCCGCATAATGTACGGTCGCAACTTGGCTGACGGCAGCCACGATGGGAATGGTCGCCTGACCGCCGCACGTCACCATATTGACGTTGCCGGCGTCGAGATTGGCGTCGCCGTTGACGGTCGGGATCGTATAGGGGCCGATCGCGGCAGGGGTCAGGTCGACAACCTGCTTGCCGTCGGCGCGCAGCGCCGCGTCATGCATCTTGTGCGCATAGGCGCTGGTCGCGTCGAAGACGATGCCGATCTCGGGATAGACGTCCAGCTTCTTGAGGCCGTCAATACCCTCATGCGTGGTTGCTACCCCGCGCTCGCGGGCCAACGCCAGTCCTTCGGAGGCCTCGTCGATCCCGACGACAGCGACCAGTTCCATATTCTGCGGATATTTGATCATCTTGATCATCAGGTCGGTGCCGATATTGCCCGATCCGATGATCGCTGCCTTAACCTTGCTCATGCGCGTTTGCCTTTCAGATCGGCCCTCCTCCAACAGTATCTGTCAGCAATCGGCCGCCTTGGCCTTATCTTCTGCTAACGTTCTGAAGCTTTCAACCGCCGCCCCAGCCGCTATTCCCATTCAGCGGAATTTATTGGCTTCATGGAGGATGACGATTTCCTAGTTCGCGCCGGTCGTCGCGACCAGTTGTTCGTGCCACGAACATTCGGCCGATGATTGTTGCGGCAGCCCGGACATGTAACTAGCCATGCCCCTTCAAATCATTGGATTGCGGCGCTGACGAATGCGCAGGCTGGCGCGGGACCGGGGTCGGTCAATCTCATGGTGCGGGGTCATTTGGCGCCGATCCGGCCTGGGCATCGACGTGATTCCTGCCTGATGATGGCACCGCATTGGCCTGCGGCCGCAGCACGACAAAGGAGATGAGCCGAATGTGTCGCCAGGATGGATCCGCGAAAGATGTCAGTCGACTTCTTGCCAACGCTCCCAGCAACTGGGGAAGATGGGGTGATCAGGACGAAGTCGGCTCGCTCAATTTTCTGACCAATGCGGAGGTTCTGCGTGGCGTTCGTTCAGTTCGGCAAGGGAAGGTGTTCACCTGCGGCGAAATCATTGGTGACCCGAGGGGTGACCCTCTCTGGCCGGGCCGCGCTCCGGCCAGGCGCGAGACGACGATCGACAAGCAGAGCTATGTCCGGGGCGACATGCCAAGTCTGCCTGGCGGCGCCGAGTTCACCGACGATCGCATCGAGATGTTCCTGCAGGGTTCCACGCAGTTCGACGCGCTTGGTCATGTCTGGTACGACGACCAGCTTTGGAACGGCTATCCCGCCAGCGACACGAACGGCGGAATGAAAAAAGCCTCGATCCTGCCGATCGCCCAACGCGGAATCGTCGGACGAGGCGTGCTGCTCGACATGGCCGCCCATAAGGGCAAGAAGCATCTTGAAAAGGGCGATCTGCTCACGCTGGAAGACCTGCTGGCTTGTGCCGCGCGGCAAGGCGTCGAGATCGAGAAGCACGACATTCTTTGCCTTCGAACCGGCTTTCTGCAGCTTCTCCACGTCCAGGGCGCGGAGCGATTCTACGAGAATTTCGTCGAGCCCGGCCTGACCTATTCGGCGGAACTCGTCGATTGGTTCCACGAGCGTGAAATACCCTGCCTATCCACCGACACGATTTCGAACGAGACGGAGCTCGACCCTGCGATCGGCGTTCAGATCCCGCTGCACTGCGCCCTGATGCGCAACCTAGGGATCGCGTTCAACGAAATATGCAACTTCGAGGAGTTGGTCGAGGACTGCCACGCAGACGGACAATGGGATTTTCTCTACGCTGCGGCCCCGTTGAAGGTAAGCGAGGCGACCGGCGCTCCCGTCAATGTTCTGGCGATTAAATAATGGCCCCAAGTCAGCATATCCCGCCACCATTGGGCGCTACCGGCGCCATGCGTCCGCCGTTGCCGGCAAGCTGCGAAGCTGAACATACCCATGACCGGCGGGCGGGCGCCGTTATCAATCTGTATTTCGGAGGGAGCCATGTCGAGCGACACCTTTGATCTCGTCGTAGCGGGATCGGGCGCAGCGGGCCTGGCCGCTGCAGTGATCGCGCGATCGAAAGGGATGCGCGTCCTCATCGTCGAAAAGACGGGCCTTATCGGCGGCACCACCTCCTATTCTGGCGGTGTCGTGTGGGTTCCGGACAGTCGCCAGAATGTCGAAAGCGGTCTGGACGACAGTGTCGAACAGGCCAAGAGGTATCTCGACAGCATCATCACCACCCCCCATGAACGTGAGGCGCGCCACATGTACCTGGAGCGGGGAGCGGAAGCGTTCGCCTATCTGGAAAGTGTTACTGGCCCGCTGTTCTACGTCAGGGAGAGCAACTCTCCGGATTATTATCCGGACGCGGAAGGGGCGTCGAAAAAAGGCCGCGCCATGACCCCCATCAGCTGCGACGGCCGAAAGCTGGGCGCGCGCTTTCCTGACATTCGCCCTCCTCTTCCAGAAATGTCGCTGTTCGGGCGGCAGATGCTGGAACTAAAAGATGTGTATCATCTCCTGAACGCGCGAAGATCAGCGCGATCGGCATTCCATGCGCTGCGCCTCTTGCTGCGCGACGTTCGTGATCGCCTGTTCTATTCCGGTTACGGTCGCGGCACCCGCCTCACCAACGGCAATGCTCTCGTCGCAAACCTGTACCAATCGGTGCTTGCTCAGGACATCCCGGTCCTGCGGAACACTCCCCTCGTCGATCTGGTCAAGGACGGCGGCCGGGTCGTCGGCGTCGTCATCGAACAGGGGGGATCAAGAAGAACGATCCAGGCAAAGCGCGGCGTCATCCTTGCCACCGGCGGATTTGGCTGGAGCAAGCAATTTCGGGACGATTTTATGGACGACGTGCCGTTTGGTTTCTCGGCGACCAGCCCCGACAGCACGGGGGACGGGATCGAAGTCGCAATGACCAGCGGCGCGAAACTGGATCGCGGCAATGTTGATGGAGCCTTCTGGGCGCCGGTTTCGGTCGCGAAGCGACGCGACGGATCGATCGCCCGGTTTCCGCATCTCATGGCGGATCGCGCGAAGCCAGGGCTTATTGCGGTGAACAAGGACGGTCGTCGATTCTTTAACGAAGCCGAAAACTATCATGATTTCGTGCGGGCCATGATCGGCCGGCTCGGGAACGAGGACCAGCAGCCCGTTCATTTGATCTGCGATGCGAACTATCTTCGCAAATACGCATTTGGCGCCGTCCCGCCACTTTCGTCTGAGCGCCGCCGCGCGGTCCGTTCGGGTTATCTCATCGAGGCAGCGACCATCGAGGCGTTGGCAGCGCAAATCGGCGTGGCAGCCGCGACGCTGGAGGATACCGTAGCACGTGTGAACCGCGACGCGGATCTAGGCGTGGATAGCGAGTTCGGCAAGGGATCAAGCGCCTACAACCGTTATCTCGGCGACCCCACGCACGCTCCGAACCCCTGCGTGGGACCAGTCGGCAAGGCTCCATTCTACGCCGTCCGGGTTCATGCCGGGGACATCGGGACGACCTATGGATTGGCAGCCGACCGGCACTCCCGCGTCCTAAGCACGGACGGCGCCCCGATCGACGGTCTTTACGCGTGCGGTAACGACCGGAATTCGATCATGGCAGGCTTCTACCCCGCCGGCGGTATCACCATCGGCCCTGCGCTTACCTTCGCCTATCTCGCCGTCATGCACGCCTTGGCGAAGTAAACGATTCGAGCGCACAGCCGGGCAGCCGCCTGCAAGGCGGCACGCAACAATGAAACGAAAAAGGACGTTCGTCATGCAGGAACTTGATCCGAAGGTTCAGTACGTCAGGCACGAAATCCTGGTTGACGGCCTCGAAACCAGTTTCCTGGAGGCGGGGTCCGGACCGCCCGTGGTGCTGCTTCATGGCGGCGAGTTCGGCGGCGAGGCCGAGGTCTGTTGGGAAGCCACCATTCCAGCGCTTTCACAACACTTCCGGGTGATAGCGCCCGACCTGCTCGGCTTCGGTCGGACTGCCAAGGTCGTGGATTTCGTCGATGGCCGGATGCGCCGCCTGCGCCATCTCGCTCGATTTATCGAGTTGGTAGGCGCCACGGCCGCCCCGTGCATCGGCAACTCGATGGGCGGCATGCTCCTGCTGTTCGACGCCGCATCCCCAACACCGCTGCTATCGCCGCGCCGGATCGTCAGTATCGCCGGCGGCGGCGCCCTGGTCGATTCAGAGCATACCAAGGCCCTTTTCGCTTATGATGGGTCTCTTGAGGGGATGAGAAAGGTCGTAGGCGCACTGTTTCACGGCGAAAAATGGGCTCGGGACGATGAATATGTCGAGAGGAGGCGTTCGAGCAGCCTGACGCCTGGCGCGTGGGAAGCCGTGGCGGCAGCTCGTTTTCGTCGGCCCGAGCATTTGCAGGAGGCACGCGCTCCCTCCGGAATCGAATATGGCCGGATCTCGACCCGGGCGCTGATCCTGGCCGGGGAAAAGGACAAGATCAAGCCATATGGCTGGTGGAACGAATTGATCGATCAGATGGAAAATGCGGCGGTGACGCTGATCCCTCATGCGGGGCATTGTCCGCAACTGGAACAACCGGACACGGTCAATGAAGCGCTGATCGCCTTTCTGAAAGCCGACTGATCGCAGGACATGGGAGAGTAGGAGCAACGCGACGCCAGCAGCAGTGCCCGATCGAGCGCGGTGAGGAGAAACCGTGCCGCTTGGTAGCCCGATGAGCCGCTCGGGCAAGAGATGTCCGGATCGCGCTAATCATAGGCTCTCAGAGGATGTTTCAACTTGTTACTGTCCGACAGTCGATGAGTAGGGCGAGATAAGGCATGGCGGATCAAGCGAACCATCTTTCAGACGATGTCTCGCTAGGCGCGCCGGACGCACCAACGGCGCTTCTGCCAACCGGCCTACCCATCGGTTCCTCACCCGACGACCTCGAAACCGGACGAATGGACCCGCCTTCGCCAGTTCGAGCGTGGTTCGGCGTCGCAATTCTTCTCGTATTTTCTCTGTTTTCCTATCTCGATCGACAGATCATCGCTTTGCTGGTCGATCCCATCAAGGCCGATCTCGGCTTGACGGACTCGCAATTGGGATTGCTGCAGGGGCTGGCGTTCGCACTGCTCTACTCGGTGGCCGGGTTACCGATCGGGTGGGCGGTGGACCGCTATCCGCGGCGGATAGTCATATTCCTCGGGATGGTTACCTGGTCGGCGAGTTCCGCCGCTTGCGGTCTTGCGCATAACTTCTGGCAGATGTTCGTAGCACGAACGGTCGTTGGCGTCGGCGAAGCGAGTCTCAGTCCAACCGCTGTCTCGCTGATTGGCGATTTGTTTCCGCGCGACAAGATGGCGACGCCAATGGGCGTATTCTCGACGGGCTTTTACCTAGGCGGCGGCGCCGCATTGGTGATTGGCGGCTGGATCGCCAGCCTTTTCGCAGGTCGCGAGGTCGTGGCATTTCCCCTGATTGGGGATGTCGCGCCTTGGCAGGCGACTTTCCTCGTCGCAGGACTGCCAGGAATCCTGGTCGCGTTACTCGCCTTTGCCATCACCGATCCCCGGCCGGCGGCGGCGCATTTGCAGGCGCACCGAACGCCTGCCGAGCAAAGGCATTTGCTGCCGTTCATGCGCGAGCATCGCCGCGTTATCGGCTTTGCTTTCAGCGCGTTCGGCCTGTCGGCCCTCGTCGGCTACGCCATCACATCCTGGACGCCTGCCTTTTTCATGCGCACTCTGGGATGGAGCGCGGCTGAAGTTGGGGCGACATTCGGCACGGTTATCGCGCTGTCGGGAGCGGCGGGCGCGGTGGGCGGCGGGATGCTCATGGACCGCTTGTTCCGCGCCGGTCACAAGGATGCCATTTTTCTGCTCACGGGAATCGTGAGCCTGATCGCCGCTCCTGTCCTGGTCGGCGCCTATTTCATGCCTTGGCCGATGGCGACCATGGCCCTGCTGTGCCTGGGACTGACTTTTCTCGGAGTAATTGCCGCGGGCTCCTTCACAAGCTGGCAAGTTATCGCGCCGCCCAGCCTGCGGGGCCAGTTGACCGCCGCCTTCGTGCTGGTGGGCGCAATCGTCGGCGCCGGACTCGGGCCGCTGTCGGTTGGCTTGCTGACTGACTACCTCTTCGGCGACCCCCGCATGGTCGGTTATTCGATCGCGATCGTAGTAGGCTTTGCACTGCCGACGATGGGGGTGCTCCTCCTCAGCGGCCGGGGAGCACTCCGCGACCATCCCGAATTCGACTAACAGTGCTCCGTAGAACAGACGCTCCGGCATGAGGCGTCGCTGCGCCGTCGCCCCCCTACGGGGCGGCATTAGTCCGCGCAGGGTTCAATAAACCCCCTGTCGCTTTGGTGCAGCATCGGATCAACGCCAAAGGCGCTTCCTGAACAGTCGAGCCTTGCGATGCGTGCCATGTCGGCTGCATCGAGCACAAAGTCGGCCGCCGCCAAATTATCGACGAGGTGCCGCGTATCGGCTGCCTTGGGAATTACCACCAAGCCGCTTTGCAGATGCCATCGTAAAGCCACTTGCGCGGGAGATCGCTTGATCCTTTGCGCAATCTCTACGATCACCGGATTCACAAGCACTCGGCCGTGCTCCAGGGGGCTCCACGACTCGGTGAGGATGTGCTTGTCGGCATGAAATGCGCGCGCCGCGTGCTGTTGAAAGCGCGGGTGAAGTTCGATCTGGTTAACTGCGGGGCAAACGCCAGTGTCTCCCTCGATCTCGTCGATCAACTGCCTGGGGAAGTTCGCGACGCCGATCGATCGCACCCTCTTCTCGGCCCGCAGGCGGACGAGCGCTTTCCAGCAAGAGCGATACAGCCCCTTGGCAGGTTGCGGCCAATGAATAAGATAGAGGTCTATGCGGCCGATCGCCTTCTCGCTCGCATCGAAAGCACGCAGCGCCGCATCATAGCCGTGCATGCCATCCGGCAACTTGGTCGTGATCCAGATTTCGTCGCGGTCGATGTTCAGGCTTCGAATTCCCTCACCCACTTCGGTTTCGTTGCCATAATGGGTCGCCGTGTCGAAATGCCGATAGCCCAGCTTGACCGCCTCGCGCATCAGCCCGGGCAACCTATCTTGGGGCACGAACATCAGCCCCAATCCCAATTGCGGGATAGCCCCACCGTCGTTCATCGTCAGCGTCTGACCGGCCATCCCTGTCTGATCCTTGTGCGTCATTTGCCTTGGTCGATGAGGTCGGACGGCCGTTCGGCTACGTTCTAGCGCTACCACGACTCACCCGGAACAGCGGCGGCCATGCTGGCCAGCAGTCGGCGCCCATCTCGCCGCGGGGCAACCGTGCATGTTCTTAATTGATGATCAGACAGTGAAGCGGGTCGTACCGGAATAGTTTGCCCGGGCGCGACCCCTCCCATTAAACGGAGGGGCCGCGAAGCTTTAGTCAATGCCGGTAACGCTCATCGCTCGACGGTCAGAAGTCATACGAGAGCGTTACCCCGTAGGTTGCAGGCATGCCAGCAAAGCGCGCGGCGATGTCGCCTTGTTTGATCGTGTTTGTCCAATAATATTTGTTGAAAATATTCTTGCCCCAAAGGAATGCGCGCCATTTTCCGTCGGCATCCTCTATACCTACCTGGCCATCGACCAAGGTGTGGGCAGTGATGTCAAACACGCTCAGGGTCCCGTCGCCCGGCGGCACGAAGACCGACGAAGTCGAACTCCGATACGCCACGTTTACGCCAATAAATCCGTCGATCGCCGCGCTGATGGGATGTGAATAGTTCACATCGCCGTTAAGACTCCATTTCGGTGTAAAAGGGATCGGCGAACCGCTGAGATCGGCAGGGGCCGTGCCAAAAGCGGTATAGCCAGTATACTCCTTGACCTCGCTGTCGAGATAGACGCCGCTTGCCGATAGAGACAGTCCCTGCACCGGACGCAGCACCGCCGAAAACTCGCCCCCCCGAATGCGGGATTTCGGGATATTGTCCTGAGCCGACACATTTCCAAATGGCGGACCCGTGTCGATGCGGGAACGCAACTGCTTGTCGAGATAGTCATACTGGAATATCGCACCCTCGATACTGAACACCGACGGGAGCGAAAAGCGGGCGCCAAGTTCATAGGCGGTTAGCTCTTCTTGAACAATCGGCCCATAAAGCCTGTTGTCGACGAGACCAATGGTTGCAAAATTGCCCGATTTGAACCCGCGGCTCACCCGAACATAAATCAGAGAGCGCTCGGTTGGTTTAAAATTGACGCCAATGTTCCAAGGAGCATTGTCTTCCTTTAACCGTCGGTTGGCCGGTCCGTTGGTGAATAGCGGCAGGCCTTCGGTATCCCCAGCCTGGCCGGCGGGCGTTCCATAAAATGTGTAGCAAGTGTCGGTCGTAATGGGCTGGTCGAGCGGTCCAAGACCGGCGTTAGAGCGAAAGAAATTCAACAGATTGTTGAATCCCATGGCAGTGCCGTCGCCAACCGGCTTCGCGCAACCGGTGAAATCCCGCGTCTCATTGCTCAGCCTGATACCGCCTGTAATCGTGAGCTGGTCGGTCAGCGGAATATCGATATTGGTGAAGACCGCGTAATTCTCTATGTCTTGCGATGTCGTGGTGAGCGATCCGAAGCCCTTGAAACCGAAAAAATTCTGATAAGAGGTCAGGTCGCGCAAAATCTGCAGATTGTCCTCCGCAATTTTGTCCTTGCCATAATTGACGCCGACCACCCAGTTGATGCCATTTCCGAACTGCGCCGACAGCCGCAACTCCTGCGAAAAGCCGCGGATCGTAGCCTGCTGTTGCTGATGCACGTTCGCGGCTGCTCCGATCCCGTCGGTGTCGCTATATTGATAGCGGTTGAAGTGCGTGTAGGCCGTGATCGAGGTGAGCGTTACTTCATCGCTGACATCAACCTCGCCACGCAACGACGCCTGCCAGAACTCGTCATCGCGGCGGAATGGGCCATAGTCCAGCTCGGGGCCCCAGTCTGCCGCGCGCGCATTGTGCGGGGCAATCGGCGCGTTCTGGACCGCCGGCACGGGCACGTTGGCGCCAGTGGCGAAAAACTGCTTAAGCTGCGACGCCTGAGTGTCCGACTTGTCAATCCAGCCGTTTACGTTGGCTGTAAGCCGGATCACATCTGCCGGTTCCCACTCAATGATTGCGCGGCCGGTATAATTTTCGACCCTGCCCAAGGTGCGATCGGACGTCTGGCTCTGTTGCCAACCGTCACCGAATGACACTCGGCCCGCGATCCGCGCCTTGAGGGTTGGCGCAATCGGGCCACTGACATATCCCTCGACATTGCCGCGATTAAACCGACCGTAAGTCGCACCAATGCCCGCCGCAAATTCATCCGTCGGCTTGTTGGCAATATAGTTGATCGCGCCACCGGTCGAATTCTGCCCATACAAGGTGCCTTGCGGGCCTTTCAGAACCTCGATGCGCTGGAGATCGAGAGCGGCACCTTGGCTGATGATCGGGTAGGCGAGCGGCACTTCATCGACATATACGGCAACCGATGAGCTCGAACCAACGCTGGGCTCGTTTATGCCGACCCCACGAAGCGTATAAATCGGCGTCGCATAGCCGCTGTTGCTGATCGATAACCCGGGCACCAGAGCCGCGAGGTCACTTGCCTCGGCTACGTTCCTGCGCTCAAGCGTCTCGCTACCAAGCGCAGTGATCGATAGGCCGATGTCGGACAATGCCTGTTCGCGACGCTGAGCGGTGACGATTATCTCTTCGGACCCGCTCGACTCTGCTTCGGATTGCGCAAATGCCGGGACCGTGATGAGCGGTCCGCTCGCGACGGACAGCAGCAGCGCGACCTTTCTTATAATCATATCCTCCTCCTCTTTTGTCTGTATAGATTATTTATATTAAATAGTATCTACATTTCGTAAGAAAGCTATAAATCTCCGATTATACCAATTAACATCAGATCATTATTGCTAAGCCGCTAGAATAATTGCTATCCGCACGAACTGAATTTTACATTCTTTCTGTCAGAGATTTCGTAGTTCTAAAATCTAATTTTACGACCAGCGCACCTTTAAGATTTAAATGTACTTTCCGTTGGCTGAGAGTCACTCCAAATCTTGTTAGAAAAACGAGCATGGTTTTACCGATAGAGGCTCGACGGATTCCTTCTTGGCGCTTTCGATAGGCAGCTAATTTTGAGGCATGTGCGTGGATCGAAATCAAAGGGAACTCCGCACTGAGTCCTTCTGCGGGCCGCCGAACGGTGGACTGAAATGACCGACCTAGTGCTTTTCGCCGCAAGACGATCACGATCCCGTGCCGTTCCCGAGAAACCCACCCTTTGTCGCTAACGGTTCGACTCATCTGTTTTTGTGAAGACTGCACGACGCGCTTCGGGCTAGATGAAAAGATGCAAACGCGCCTTGTCGAATATTTCCTCGCACTCCACCGCGAACGACATTTCGCCCGGGCGGCCGCGAGTTGTAATGTCTCGCAGCCAACCCTATCGGCAGGCATTGCAACTCTCGAGGCGCAGCTCGGCAAAAGGCTCATCGTCCGCGACCGCAAATACGCCGGACTGACGCCCGAAGGCGAAGCGATCCTGCCGTGGGCGCGGCAACTGGTGGCCGCCGCCGACGCGCTCGAACAGGCGGTCGGCACCACGCAAGGCCCGCTGAAGGGTGAACTTCGCCTCGGCGCAATCCCGGCGTCGATGCCCGCGACGGGCTTTCTGGTCGAGGCCATCCGCACGCGCTTTCCCGAACTCAATGTTCAGGTGCGCGCGCTCACCTCGCGCCAGATCGAGCGCGAACTCGCCGCGTTCGAACTCGACGCGGGCATTACCTATCTCGATTTCGAACCCCCCGCGCATGCTCTGGCCGTGCCGCTCTATAGCGAACGCAGCCGACTGGTGAGCGCGAAGGACGGCATCGCGGTTCCCGAGCAGCCCGACTGGAGCGATCTCGCGGCGCTGCCGCTGTGTCTGCTGCACCAGGGGATGCAGAACCGCCGCATCCTTGATGCGCGCTTGGCTGCGCTCGGGCTGGCACTACGGCCAATCGTCACCGCCGACAGTTATATCGCGCTGCTCGCGATCGTGCGGCAGGGGCATCTCTGTTCGATCATGCCCGACAATCATGCGCTGCTGCTCCAAGGTCTCGATTGGGCCCGGATCACGCAGCTTCCCGAGACTGACGAAGCGAACCGGATCGGAGTCATCGTGTCCGACCGCACCCCGATGAGCCCGCTCGCGCAGAGCGTGCTTGGCGTCGCGCGCGACCTGCTGCTTCCCAAGGGCTATCAGCTCACCTGAGTGGGCGTTCGCCTTTGACTGCGCGACATATCCCTTTCCGTCATCCCGGCGATTCAAGCGAAAAGCCATTATGATAGATAAACCCTATCAAACATCAGACAGATCAATTTGACGTGCGCGCACTCCGACGTCACTGCTTTTCCCCGAAAAGGATGGTCTTCATGGGATTGGAAGAAGCAAAGGCATTAGTCGATGGCTGGGTGCGCCACGAGGGCACCGGGCGCGACCGGCTGCTGCCGCTGCTGCATGCGGTGCAGGACGAGATAGGATATGTCGATGACGCGCTCGTTCCAGCGATCGCTGCGGCGCTGAACCTCAGCCGCGCCGACGTCCATGGGGTATTGACCTTCTACCACGACTATCGCCGCCGGCCCGCCGGGTGCCATATCGTCAAGCTGTGCCGCGCCGAAAGCTGCCAGTCGCGCGGGGGTGCAGCTATCGAAGCCGCCGCAGCCGAACGGTTGGGGGTCGCGATGGGCGAGACGCGCCGCGACGGACAGGTGACGCTCGAGCCCGTTTATTGCCTCGGCCTGTGCGCGATCGGCCCCAACGCGCTCGTCGACGGCCGTCCGGTGGCGCGGATCGACGCGGCGGCGCTCGACCGCATCGCCGTCGAGATCGCGGCATGATACGCGTGTTCATCAGCCGCGACATGGCGTCGGTCGCGCTCGGCGCCGACGAGGTTGCGCGCGCCTTTACAGATGCGGGCTGCGAGGTCGTACGCACCGGATCGCGCGGACTCTTCTCGATCGAACCATTGGTCGAGATCGAAACCGAGGGCGGCCGCATAGGCTATGGCCCGGTTGTCCCCGGAGATGCGGCGGCGGTGCTGGAGGGAACGCATCCGAACCGGCTCGGCGACGTCGCGGCCCTACCCTCTTTCGCCGCACAACAGCGTTTCACCTTTGCCCGCTGCGGGATCGTCGATCCGCTAAGCTTGACCGACTATAGCGCGCACGGCGGCTGGATTGGTCTCGACATCGCGCGCGCCGCCGAGCCGCAGGCGGTCGTCGATGCGGTCAAGGCGAGCGGGCTGCGCGGGCGCGGCGGCGCGGGCTTCCCGACCGGGATCAAATGGCAGACCGTGCTCGATGCGCCCGGCGCGACCAAATATATCGTCTGCAACGCCGACGAGGGCGACAGCGGCACCTTCGCCGATCGCATGCTGATGGAAGGCGACCCCTTTTGCCTGATCGAGGGCATGGCAATCGCCGCGCACGCGGTCGGCGCCGGCCACGGCTATATCTATATCCGCAGCGAATATCCGTTCGCGATCCAGACGATGCGCGAAGCAATCGCGCTTTCCGCCGGCCGCATCGCCCCCTTCACCCTCGAAGTGCGCGCCGGCGCCGGCGCCTATGTCTGCGGCGAGGAAACCGCGCTGCTCGACAGCATCGAGGGTAAGCGCGGACAGGTCCGTGCCAAACCGCCGCTCCCCGCGCTCGCCGGCCTGTTCGGTAAGCCGACGGTGATCAACAATGTGCTGAGCCTCGCCGCTGTCCACTTCATCCTGTCCGAAGGTGCGGACGCTTACGCACATGTCGGCTTCGGCCGCTCGCGCGGGACGATGCCGGTGCAGCTTGCGGGTAATGTGAAGCGTGGCGGCCTGTTCGAAGTCGGCTTCGGCATCACCCTCGGCGAACTGGTGAACGACATCGGCGGCGGCACCGCCAGCGGCCGCCCGGTGCGCGCAGTGCAGGTCGGCGGTCCGCTCGGCGCCTACTTCCCGCCGTCGATGTTCGACCTGCCGTTCGATTATGAAGCATTCACGCAGGCGGGCGGATTGATCGGCCATGCCGGGATCACCGTGTTCGACGACAGCGTCGACATGGCGCATATGGCGCGCTTCGCGATGGAATTCTGCGCCGCCGAAAGCTGCGGCAAATGCACGCCGTGCCGGATCGGCTCGACGCGGGGGGTCGAGATCGTTGACCGCATCATCGCGGCCCGGACAAGCGAGCAAGCCCGCACCGCCGCGCCGGATGGCGCGCTCGGCAAGGCGCTTTATTCGCGTGCGCCCGACCGCATCGACGTCAGCCTCGGCGCCCAGACCGCGCTGCTCCGCGATCTTTGCGACACGATGAAATATGGATCGCTCTGCGCGCTCGGCGGGTTCACCCCCTATCCGGTGCTGAGCGCGCTGAATTATTTTCCAGAAGATTTTGGGCATTTCCCCGAGGATTTCGGCGCCCCCGCGCCGGTCCTGGCAGCGGCGGAGTAAGGACATGGGCTTCACCCGCGAAACCGATCACGGCACCCCCCCGGCGCTCGCAACCGGCCGCAACGTCACGCTGACGATCGACGGCGAACAGGTCACGCTTCCCGAGGGCACCTCGATCATGCGCGCGACATCGCTGAGCGGCGGGTCGATCCCCAAGCTGTGCGCCACCGACAATATCGAAAGCTTCGGCTCGTGCCGCCTCTGCCTCGTCGAGGTCGAAGGGCGCGCAGGCTATCCCGCCTCCTGCACCACCCCGGTCGCCGAGGGCATGGTCGTTCGCACCCAGACCGACCGGCTGAAACAGCTCCGCCGCGGGGTGATGGAGCTTTACATCTCCGATCATCCGCTCGACTGCCTGACCTGCGCCGCGAACGGCGACTGCGAGTTGCAGGACCAGGCGGGCGCGGTGGGCCTACGCGACGTGCGCTATGGCTATGACGGCGCGACCAACATGGGACAGCCGAAGGACCAGTCGAACCCCTATTTCGATTTCGACCCGTCGAAATGCATCGTCTGCTCGCGCTGCGTGCGCGCCTGCGACGAGGTGCAAGGTACGTTCGCGCTGACGATCGAGGGCATGGGTTTCAACTCGAAGGTCGCCGCGTCGCAGGACGACAGCTTCCTTGCCTCCGATTGCGTCTCGTGCGGCGCCTGCGTGCAGGCGTGCCCGACCGCGAGCCTGATCGAGAAGAAGGTCGTGGAAACCGGCACCCCCGACCGCGCCGTCGTCACCACTTGCGCCTATTGCGGCGTCGGCTGCACCTTTCGCGCCGAGATGCGCGGTGAGGAACTGGTGCGCATGGTGCCGTGGAAGGACGGCAAAGCGAACCACGGCCACAGCTGCGTCAAGGGGCGCTTCGCCTGGGGCTATGCCCAGCATCAGGAACGCATCCTCAGCCCGATGATCCGCGCCAGCGTCAGCGAACCGTGGCACGAGGTCAGCTGGGACGAAGCGATCGCCCACACCGCCAGCGAGTTCCGCCGCATTCAGGACAAATACGGCCGCCTTGCTGTCGGCGGCATCACCTCCAGCCGCTGCACGAACGAGGAAACCTTCCTTGTCCAGAAGCTGATCCGGCAGGGCTTCGGCAACAATAACGTCGATACCTGCGCCCGCGTCTGCCACTCGCCCACCGGATATGGGCTGAAGACGACCTTCGGCACCTCGGCGGGGACGCAGGATTTCGATAGCGTCGAGCAGGCCGACGTCATTCTCGTCATCGGCGCCAACCCCACCGATGCCCACCCCGTCTTCGGCAGCCGGATGAAACAGCGACTGCGGCAGGGCGCGAAACTGATCGTGATCGATCCCCGCCGGATCGATCTGGTGAAATCGCCGCATATTGCTGCCGAACATCACCTCCCGCTCCGCCCCGGCACCAATGTCGCGCTCCTGACCGCGATGGCGCATGTCGTGGTGACCGAGAAGCTCTATGACGAGGCTTTCATCCGCACCCGCTGCGACTGGGACGAATTTCAGGACTGGGCCGATTTCGTGTCCGAAGCGAGCCGTTCGCCCGAAGCGATCGAACCGCTGACCGGCGTCCCCGCCGCCGACCTGCGCGCCGCCGCACGCCTCTACGCCACTGGCGGCAACGCCGCGATCTACTACGGGCTCGGCGTTACCGAGCATAGCCAGGGGAGCTCGACAGTGATGGCGATCGCCAATCTGGCGATGGCGACGGGCAACATCGGCCGCGAAGGCGTCGGCGTGAACCCGCTGCGCGGCCAGAACAATGTCCAGGGCGCGTGCGACATGGGCAGCTTCCCGCATGAATTTTCGGGCTATCGCCATGTCTCCGACACCGCGGCGCGCGAGATGTTCGAAGCAGCATGGGGCGTCGCGCTCGACAGCGAGCCGGGGCTGCGCATACCCAACATGCTCGACGCCGCGACCGACGGCACCTTCAAGGGGCTGTTCATTCAGGGCGAGGATATCCTCCAGTCCGATCCCAACACCCATCATGTCGCGGCCGGCCTTGCCGCGATGGAATGCGTCGTCGTGCAGGACCTGTTCCTCAACGAGACCGCGAACTACGCGCATGTCTTCCTGCCCGGGTCGACCTTCCTCGAAAAGGACGGCACCTTCACCAACGCCGAGCGCCGTATCCAGATGGTGCGCAAGGTGATGGCGCCGCTGAACGGCTATGCCGATTGGGAGGTCGTCCAGCTCGTTGCCAATGCGATGGGACTCGGCTGGAGCTATACGCATCCGTCCGAGATCATGGACGAGATCGCGGCCCTCACCCCCACATTCGCCGGCGTCCATTATGACCGGCTGGAGGCCGAAGGCTCGCTGCAATGGCCGGCCAATGACGCGGCGCCCGGCGGCACCCCGACGATGCACATCGACGGTTTCGTGCGCGGCAAAGGCAAGTTCGTCGTCACCGACTATGTGCCGACCGACGAAAAGACCGGGCCGCGCTTCCCGCTCCTCCTCACTACCGGCCGCATCCTCAGCCATTATAATGTCGGCGCGCAGACGCGGCGCACCGCGAACACCGCTTGGCACCCGGAGGACCGGCTGGAGATCCATCCGCTCGATGCCGAGAACCGCGGGATCAAGGACGGCGACTGGGTGAGTCTGAAAAGCCGCGCCGGTGAAACGAGCCTCCGTGCGCTGATCACCGAACGCGTCGCACCGGGGGTCGTCTACACGACCTTCCACCACCCCGACACGCAGGCGAACGTCATCACCACCGACTATTCGGACTGGGCGACCAACTGCCCCGAATATAAGGTGACCGCGGTGCAGATCGGCCTGTCGAACGGGCCGTCGAACTGGCAGGAGGATTATGCCGACCATGCGCGGCAAAGCCGGCGCATCGTTCCGGAGGCGGCCGAATGAACGGCGACGAACAGGGCGTCATGTCAACCGGCGAGCGGCTGATCTACATGGTGAACCAAATTGTACGCAATCTCGCGGCCGAAAAACCCGAACGATCGGTAACAATGGTTGCTGATCATATTCGAGATTTCTGGGATCCTTCCATGAGGCGGCGGATCGCCGTACTCGCGATCGAACGGCCGGAAGCTTTTTCTCCGGTCGCCGCCGCTGCGGTGGACCTGATAGCAAGATCTTGAACGCCATCCCGCGCAGCCCGCAACGCTTCGATCGGATAGCAGCTGACGGCCAACGCCAGCCTGTCGATCGCGAACTCGCCGAGGAAGTGCCGGTGGCGCTCGAGTTCAACGGCCTGGGCTATGCAGTGCTGATGGCGACGCCAGCCGATCTCGATGATCTGGTGGCGGGTTTTCTGCTGGCCGAGCGGCTTCAATTTCCGGGCGACCCGGTGGCGTCCGTCGCACTACACCGAACCGAGCAGGGAATCGTCGCGCGAGCCAATCTTCCCGCCGATCGGACGCCTGCCCTGCTCGACCGCGTGCGTCACCGGGCGTCGGACTCGTCCTGCGGATTGTGCGGGATCGAGAATATCGAACAGGCGATGCGCCCTCTGCCTTCCGTGACTTCCCGTTGCACGGCCAGCGACGAAGCGGTGTTCCGCGCACTCGGCGAACTGGACGGGTTTCAGCCGCTGAACGCACGCACGGGTGCGGTCCATGTGGCGGCGTGGGTGGATTCCAGCGGCGTGGTGCGGCTCGCGCGCGAGGATATCGGTCGCCACAATGCCTTCGACAAGCTGATCGGTGCGATGCGTCGGGCTGGTGCGCAGTGGGACGGCGGCTTTGCCCTGCTGTCCTCGCGCTGTTCGTTCGAGCTGATCGAAAAAGCCGTGCTTGCAGATTGTCCAATGCTCGTAACCATCTCCGCGCCATCGCGCCTTGCGGTCAATCGCGCTGCCGCGGCCGGACTTGCGCTACGCGTGCTCGCTCGGTCCGATGCTCTGCTAGCCGCGGTAGGTTGAGGGTGGGCATCGGAGGGGTTGTGCTGGCCGGCGGGCAACCGCGGCGCTTTCGCTCGGACAGGGCCGCGGCACAATTTCGGGGCCGCACGCTTCTCGATTGCTCGAGCATGGGCCTTCGTCCGCATTGCGATATCGTCTTTGTCCCGGGCCGTTTTCATCCCTCCCGTTCCCTTTCCGTCGATCACCAGAGCCGAGGTTTCGGTCCACTCGGCGGATTCGCCGGCGCGATGCAAGGATCTAATGCGCTGGGCCTTTCGCACCTCCTGCCGCCCCCCTGCGATACTCCGGATCTCCCTGACGGCGTCTTCGTAGCGCTCCCATCGCACGCTGAGGGCGCCTTCATCGCGGCCTGTTCAACAATCGGCCTCTGGCAGATCGGTCGCGGATTTAGTCTCGATCGCCATCTGGCAAAGGGTGGTGGCAGGGCGGTGCGAGCTTGGGCTGAGAGCGACAATATCTTGCCGCTGACTACATGCCGCGATATTATCAACAGCAACAGTCAATCCGATCTTGCCAGCCTCGCCAATCGCAATGGCTGAGAAAATATCTGTCACCGAAGCGCTCAATCGCATAGACTCCCATGTGGGACCATCGCCCCCGCACTGGATCACGGTCGATGCCGGCGCTCAAGGCCATATTCTCTCCGCCCCTGTCGCGGCCGCCGCCGACACACCGCGCTTCGATTGTTCTGCAATGGACGGATTCGCAGTTTCGAGCGCGGCGACGCGCGGTGCCACAATCGCGAAGCCGACGATCTTCGCTCTTGCCGACGATATTCCAGCCGCTGCGGCGGCAGGGTGCCTGCCGCCGGGCAGTGCCGCGCCGATCAGTACCGGTGCTCCGATCCCGGCTGACGCCGATAGCGTGGCAGCGAAAGAACGAAGCATTGTCATTGACCGCGTATTGCAGATTTCGGAGCCTGTCGCACCTTGGTGCAACGTGCGGCGGCGCGGTGAAGATGCTCTGGCAGGCAAACGCGTTGCCGAGGCTGGCATCGTTCTCTCGCCCGAACTTATCGGAGCGTTGCTGAGCTATGGTGTGACCCATGTGGAAGCACGGCATCCGCCGCGTATCGACATCATCGCGACGGGGTCCGAACTGGTCGCGCCTACGGGCACCGGTGCATCGGTCCGATTGGACAGCAACGGCCCAATGATCGGCGCCATGTGCAAGTCCCTCGGCCTGCCTAGCCGCGTTTCCGACCCGATACCCGACGACATCCTGCTGGTGAGCCGCCGCATCATGTCAAAGGATAAATTTCCGCCTGCCGACATGCTCGTCTCAACAGGCGGCGTATCGGTCGGAAACCATGACCTGGTCCGCGAAGCGCTTGAAAGTATCGGAGCCCGGATCATCTTCCACGGCGTAGTCATGCGCCCCGGCAAGCCCATTCTCTTCGCCCTTCTGCCTGACGGCAGACCATTTTTCGGACTGCCCGGCAACCCCGTCGCGGCTCTGGTCGGCTTTCGCTTCTTCGCATTCGCCGCAGCACGTCGTCTAATCGGCCTTCCCCGCGAAAAGGGTCGAAATATTGCCGCACCGGTCGCCGCTCGAGGCGGGACGACGCTTTTCCTGAGGGCACGCCGCAACGACTCAAATGGAGATAGCATCGAATTGCTCGAAGATCAGCGATCACATGTCATGGGATCGGTAGTCGAGGCAGATTGTTGGGCCAGAATTGACGATACCGCGAACGGACCTGTCGCCACACTGTTCGATCGGGTTCCCGTGCTGAGGTGATACTTGGCGCAAAATGCCGACATGCAGCCCCAACGCGCTGGCGCTTATTTAGGTCTCAAAATGCTTCATGACCGTTGCCAAGTCACGGGCGACGCTGGCGCGGCAGCTTTGTTCGGCAGTCTGCCCCAAGCGCAATGGATGCTAGCCGACCAAGGTTATGCTGCCGACTGGTTCCGCGATGACTTGCAGGAAGACGGCGTATGCCCTGCATCCCCGACCAAAACTCCCGGAACATGGCCCTTCCCATAAGCGCCGATAAAGACGATGGGGCCGCATCGAGATCATGTCAGGTCAACTCACAGGCTGGCGCCGTGTCGCAACAGGCCACGACAGGGGTCGAAAGGATCTATTCTCCGCCGTTGCTTTCGCAGCCACAACATCTTTTCTCTCTGATCTCACTCTAAGCGGCGTGAAACAGCCGCCTCAAGTTTAGCCGCCATCGGTCCACAATCAATCGAGAAGCGCCGGAATGGATTCTCAGCGCCGTGGTTAGCCAAACGCGGGTAGGTGTGGACAAGAGACTGGCGAAGCACGCCGGTGTCGACTAGCAGCTAATCATGAGTAGACAAACGACATCCGGGGACGAGGAACCTGAGCAGCCTCAGAATGGCGATTATCACGTCGATGATCAGATCGGCTTATTGATCCGCCGTGCCCATCAGCGAGCTAGTGCGATCTTCGCCCAGCACTTCAGCCATTCGGGCTTGAGCCCGCTACAATTCACCGCCCTGATCAAAATCCGCGACGAGGGTCGTGTGTCGCAGAATCAGCTCGGTCGCCTCGTATTTGTCGACCCTTCAACGATTATGGGGGTCGTTGCGCGATTGCATGATCGAGGGTTTATACGACGATTGCCTGATCCCCGCGACAAACGCCGGATGCTCCTTACCATTACTTCCACCGGACTAAAGCTGGCCGAGGATCTCGAGTGCGTAGGTCATGAAGTGACCCGGGCCACCCTCGCACCGCTAACAATGAGCGAGCGTGCCCAATTGCATGATCTGCTATCAAAGCTCAACTGACGGCAATTACCCGGCGCTGCATCAACGATTCGATTGTATCGCGGTCAATATCGAGCACATCGCGCAGCACGCTTTTGCTATGCTGGCCCAGCTTGGCTGGAGTTCGCGGTTGCTCGGCAGTCGACCCCGAGAAGCGCAGAGGACCGGCGACGCTGAACCCAACGCTTGCCGGCATCCGCAATCCGCGATGGATTGCTTGCGGATCGTCAAGTGCGGACGCGATATCGTTAATGGGTGCGTGCGGTAGCCCAGCTTTCCCGAAGATTGTCACGCAGTGGACAGTAGAATATTCTCGCAACACGCTTGCTATCTCTTCAACCATGACCGACCGGTTGGCTACACGCGCTGCGTTGGTACGGAACCGATCGTCGGTGGCCCATTCTGGCCGCCCAATGATTGTCGCGAAATCCGCGAACTGGCGATCGTTCCCGATGGCAAGAACGATTTGCCCATCGGCGGTATCGAACACCTGATAGGGCACGATATTTGGATGTGCATTGCCCAGTCGTCCTGGCACCGTTCCGGAGACGAGATAGTTTGATGCCTGGTTCGCAAGTGCGGAGACGGCGACATCGAACAGGGCCAGATCGATATATTGACCCACTCCGGTCGAAGCGCGCTGATGAAGCGCAGCGAGGATGGCAATCACCGCGTGCAAACCGGTCATAACGTCTACGAGCGCAACCCCCACTTTCTGGGGCTCGCGATCTGGTTCCCCGGTGATGCTCATCAACCCTGACAGCGCCTGGATCATTAGGTCGTAACCGGGCTGCGCGGCGCGGGGACCATCTTGCCCGAAGCCAGTGATCGAACAATAAACGAGCCGAGGATTAATCGCCGCGAGGCTGGCATAATCAAGCCCGTATTGCGCGAGCCCCCCGGTCTTGAAATTTTCGACCACGACATCCGAACGCTTGGCAAGTTCGCGGATCAGATCCGCGCCTTCAGGCACAGACATGTCGATCGCCACCGAAGACTTGTTTCGGTTTGCCGCCATGAAATAAGCTGACCGCTGTTCTTTTGGATCGCCATACCACGGCGGCCCCCAGCTGCGGGTGTCATCACCGCTGCTCGGCCGCTCAACCTTGACAATCTCGGCACCAAGATCACCCAACATCTGGGTAGCCCAAGGGCCGGCCAAAACGCGACTCAGGTCGAGTACCCGGATGTTCTCAAGCGGCCGGGTCATGACTTCAGAAAGCCGCGATGCCGGTAATCGTGCGGCCGAGGATCAGGCCATGGATATCATGCGTTCCTTCATAGGTGTTCACCGTCTCGAGATTGACCAAATGGCGAATGACGTGAAACTCATCCGCGATACCGTTACCACCGTGCATGTCGCGCGCCACGCGGGCGATGTCGAGCGCCTTGCCACAATTGTTACGCTTGATCAGGCTGATCATCTCTGGCGACCAATTGCCCGCGTCAATCGCCCGGCCAACCGCCAGCGCCGCATTGAGCCCGAGCGCGATCTCGCTCTGCATATTGGCCAACTTTATCTGAACAAGTTGCGTCGCCGCAAGCGGTCTGCCGAATTGCTGGCGATCCAGCGTATATTGCCGGGCGCGGAACCAGCAATCCTCCGCAGCGCCCATCGCGCCCCAGGCTATCCCGTAACGCGCCTTGTTGAGGCAACCGAACGGACCGGCCAGTCCCTTCGCGCCCGGCAGATAATTTCCCTCGGGAACAAAAACGTCATCCATCACAATCTCGCCCGTGACCGACGCGCGCAGCGACATCTTGCCTTCGATCTTGGGGAAACTCAGACCCTTCGCCCCGCGCTCAAGCACGAATCCTCGGATCACGTCATCCTCGGTCTTAGCCCAAACCACAGCAACGTCGGCAATCGGCGCGTTAGTGATCCACATTTTCGAACCGTTCAGGACATAGCCGCCATCGACCTTTTTAGCGCGCGATTTCATCCTTCCGGGGTCTGACCCCGCATCGGGCTCCGTAAGGCCAAAACAGCCAATTAAGGTGCCCGCGGCGAGTCCCGGCAGCCATTTCTCGCGTTGCGCCTCGGTTCCATAGGCGTGGATCGGGTGCATCACGAGTGAGGACTGGACGCTCATGGCCGAACGGTAACCGGAGTCAACGCGCTCGACCGCGCGCGCCACAAGCCCATATGCCACGTGGCTGACACCTGCGCACCCATAGCCCTCGATGGTCGCGCCGAGAAGGCCGAGTTCGCCCAGTTCGCTCATGATCTCGCGATCAAATCGCTCCTCACGCGTCGCCGACAATACGCGCGGCAACAGTTTGTCGCGAGCATAAGCCTGGGCAGTTTCGAAAACCAATCGCTCCTCGCTGGTAAACTGCTCGACCAGACGAAAAGGATCATCCCACAGGAGAGGGGTCATTGCGGTCATCGTTGCTACCTTCAGATTAGAGAATGATGGGAATTCTGTCTGCAGGCGGGGTGTTGCGGCTGCGACCGCATCGTACGATGCCGTCGATCATGACCATGCCGACCCCAGGAATGTCGCCCAGCGCGACGCTATCCAGCATATCCCGCCCGGCGCTGTGTTGCGCCTTGTCCAGGAACACGAGATCGGCCGGACGACCGACCTCTATCAGCCCGCTCTCCAGCCCGCGGATGCGGGCGGTATTGCCCGTGGCAAAACAGAACACATCTTCCGGTCGCAGCCCGCCGAGGCTGGAAAGCAGTGCGATCAGCCGCACGATGCCGAGCGGCTGGACTCCCGAACCCGCCGGACCGTCCGTACCCAAAATGACGCGATGCGGACATTTCAGTTCGACCGCGGCTTTGGCGGCAGCGATACCTGTCTTTTCGTTACCGTTGTGAACGATCTCGATCGCGCGTGACGATCGCTCGCATAACTCGCACACATGGGCTTCAGATAACGACGTATGCCCACCGTTAATATGCCCGATCACGTCGGCGTCAGCCTCCAGCACCACATCCTTGTCGATCAGTCCCGATCCCGGAATTGATGGGCCGCCAGTGTGGATGGTCGACTGAATGCCATATTTGCGCGCCCAAGCCACCATTTGCGCGGCCTCGGCGCCGGCCTTTACCGAACCCAATCCGATCTCACCCAGCAGGGTGACACCGGCTTCGGCCAATTCACGGAAATCATGCTCCTCCATGCCCTGCTCAATCACCGGCGCGCCAGCATGGACCTTCACCCCGCCGGGCCGGAAATTGGAATAGGCACGCTGTGCAGTGATCGCGAGCGCCTTCAATCCAACTATATCTTTGGGACGGCCGGGGAGATGGACTTCGCCCGCCGAGATCATGGATGTCACCCCGCCATGCAAACTCGAATCGATCCAGTTGAGCTGGCTCTGCCGGGGAGTCCAGTCGCCGAAGACCGGGTGGACGTGACTGTCAATCAGGCCGGGCGCGACCGCTGTTCCCTTGGCGTCTATCACCTGGTCAGCATTGCCGGTGTCGATATCGGCCGACCTGCCCACCCCGGCGATCCGTCCATCGACGGCCACCAGCGTGTCAGCATCGCTCACCGGGCGATCAATGTCGCCCGTCAGCAATAGCCCGATATTCTTGACGACCAGTTTGCCCAAAGGGACTTGTTCGACGACGGGACCAGCCATGTCACATTCCTTTCCCTGATTCAGCGCAGGCCGTCTTGACCGACGATCTCGTCCTTTGCCAGGCCACCGATACGGGGAAGCGGACGACCACTATCGGTGACGGCGACAGCAACCACGATCTCATTTGCGCGCGGCGCATCTGCGATACGCGCCTCGATCGCATCGAAGTGACTGCGGACATAGGCGGCATTCTTGTGACCCAGCGGAATGTCGATAGCAGTGCCGAGCCCGCCGATCTTCTTGGCCGACGGCACCAAGGCCGCGCCGTTCTCGACCGCCACGCGAAGCGGCGCGCCGAGCTTGGGGTGCAGTATCGCGGCGGCATGTTCAAGCTCGCCGCGCTCTCCGACTATCGCCGCCTTGCCGTAGCTTTCCGCCTCCATTGGCGCGATGCCCAGCGCGGCGACCGCGCGCGCGCCGAGCAGGCCGCCCAGTTCCTCGCCAATCGCTATCAATTCGTCCAACCCGGCTGAATAGCGGCCAGCATACGGATTTTCGATCACCGCCATCGCGACCACGCGGCGCGTGGGCGGCGAGACGTCCTGGCCTTGTTCACGGCGCACCTCGTCGACCTGCACGACGATTTTTCTGATATTAGCGGTCATATGCTTTACCTCAATCCATCCAGGGTCTTGACGTCGCCGGCCTGCAGACCGCCGACGCGATCGTGAATGCGCGGTCCTGTCGTCATTGCGAGAATCAGAACCATTTCGTCGTCGCGCGGTGCGCCAGGCACACTCAATTCGATCGCGTCGAAATTGCCACGTACGTAAGAAGCGTTGTGGTGGGTGATCGGCACGTCGAGCCTTGCACCGGGGCCGCCGACCTTCTTGGCTGACGGTACGATCGCCTTGCCACCGCCAATCGGATCGAGAACTCGACGCATCGCATAGCCGCCGGGCACATGCCACAACGCCCCATGCTCCAACTCCCCCGCCGCACCGACGATAGCGCCTTTGCCGTAGCCTGAAATTTGTGTCGCACCGATGCCCATGGCGGCCATGAGCACCTTCGCCACAGTCTCGCCGACCGGTTCGAGTGCGGCCATCATCGGCAGGATATCAGGCTCGTAACGCCCGGCATAAGGATTGGCGACCACGGCCGCCGCCGCGCCGCGCAAGAGCGGGATAGCGGGTGCCGGGCCAAATTCGTGCCGAATTTCCTCGACCTGAGTGAAAATGCGTTTGATCTCGATCATAATGCCTTCGTCATGCTGCGATTGGAGGATGAGACACATTGAGGCCGTCGCTTGCGCTGACTATTCGGCAATGCCCCTGAAGCTGGAGATAGGCCTGCTCGATCAAGCCCCGCGCCATGAGCTTGCGCGCTTCCGCCAGCCCGCTTTCCATCGCCGCCTCGATCGCGCGCGCGTCGAGCGGCGGCACATCACGCGTGACGAGCCGCGCACCGAGATCGCTGTCGGAGTCGATCTGGCTGGCTGGCGTACGCACGATGCGTGGGTCGGCTATGTCGACCGCGTTGGCGATCATCGTCGCCGCGGCATCGGCCGTGGCGGCATCGCCTGCCAGCACGGTCACGCTGTCAGCGATGCCAAGGCTATGGCTGCGGCCACGCCATCCGCTCGTGGCAATACCGCCAATCCCGTCGTCAGCGCCAACCTCGATTACTGCTTCGTGCCGGCTGAGCGCCGAGGCGCCCTCGAGACATAGCCGTGCGATATCGCCGAACACCCCGATGCGAAACCGCGTCCTGCCGGTAAGATGGAGGGCAATGTCTCCGCCATTGTTGACATAGGCGCGACTGACACCCGGCTCGCAGCGGAAGTAACCGATCATTTCCTCGGCAACCGCGCCGGCCACGGCGACCATGGGCGTGATAAAATAGGGTCGATGCATCAATGCCGCACGCCACATCCGGCGCGCTACAGGCCCTTGCGGCTCCTGACCGGCGGACACGTCGGCGCGCAGAAGAGGCAGTTCGGCGGCCAACTCGTGCAGCAACCCCGAAAAACGCGCCCAAGCGCCTTCAATTCCGCCCGAAACAGCATCACCGTCACCATCCGCACCAATGACGAGATCAATCGGCCCATGCTGAAAATGCCAGCGGCCGTCCGGCAAGCGCGAACGCGCCGCGGCCATCATTGCGGCGCCTTGGTGGGAAGCAGCGGCCACGGCTGGTCTCCCGCCCATGCCGCGAGTTGATGATGTGGCTCGCGCAGCAAGTCCTCAACCGACACAATCGCATCCATATGTCCGCCGAGCGCACGATAATCATCGAGCCGCATGGTAAACTCGATCGGCGCTACGATCGCCGGTGTCGGCACATAGCCGAAGCTGTTATTCGGCATCTGGGCCACATCAACCATCACGGTGATGCCGCCGCCCGGCCAGACATAGGTCGGCACCCCGCCGCAGGTAACGTTGACTAGGCGATTTTTGATCGAGCGCGTGAGTGCCACAGGATTTTCCGTCGCGCCCGCGCGCAGAGAGCCGCCCGCCCCCCCGACGAACAGCACCGTCGCCAACGAAGGTTCGCAATTCTCCGCGATGCGCTCAATCACATGCGCAAGCGCGAGCGGCATTGGCTTCGCCACCGGTTGCAGTGCCTCGTCAAGCTCGAAATAGGCGGCATCCTCGCCAGTGGTAGAGGTAATGAGTAGCCTCAGACCCGGCCTCGCGACCTTCGGGTCGAAGCCAACGAGGCATTTGAGCGGATCCGTCAGGTCGGTGCCGCCCCAGCCGGAACCGGGATTCGCGATCTGGAAGTAACGCCCCGGAGTGGAGCGGCGCCCCCCCATCTTGATGCCCGAAGGCGGCATATCGAGGCATTTTCCTGCCTGATGCTCTGTCAAGACGCCGGTGATATGATCGTCAAGGACGACCACCTCGTCGACCAGCCCCCACCATTGTTTGGCGAAGATGCCGATCGTCGCCGATCCGCATCCCACGCGCATCCGTTGCTCTGGTACGCCATTTACAATCGGCGGCTTGCCCGCCTCGACCGTGATTTTCGCGCCACCTTCTATCTCCAGGTCGATGGGCTGCTTGTTGCCCAGCTCCATCATCATCTTGACGGTCGCCCGGCCTTCGGGCTTTGAACCGCCGGTCAGATGGTGCACGCCGCCGAGATTGAGCATCTGCGAGCCATATTCGGCTGTCGCGACGTGACCCACATGCTCGCCTGCATAACGGATCGGTGCCGCCTCGTCCCCTAGATAGCGGTCGGTATCGACCTTCACCTTGAAGCTGCAATAACTGAAAATGCCTTCGGTCACGACGGTGACCATGTCGACATCATCCTGCTTCGACGCGACAATGAACGGTGCGGGCTTGTAGTCCGGATAGGTCGTCCCCGCACCAACCCCGGTCACGAAATAGGATCGCGCACCACTCAGCCCGTCACCCTCCGCGAAGGGAACGATCGCGGTGCCAGAGGCCTTTGCCCGCTCCATCAGCAGCACGGGGTCGACGCGGATCAAATCGCCGGCAACATTGCCCCAACGGTCACATGCGCCAGTCGCTCCGTCTGCGATCTTGCACAATACCGGACAGGCATTGCACTCGACCTTGCCTTCGCGCATCCGCTCAGGCGGACGCGATTTGGCCAACACCGTCACGGCTTTGGGGAAAAGGCCATCCCCTTGATCCGATTTTGAACCCTCATCCACAGAACGCGTCTCCAGTCGCGTTGAACCTATGCCTGCTTGCATGGTCAGTCAATATCATTTGTGTACAAACAATATTATCCCACAAACGCGCGTTCCAGAACATAGGAGCCAGGCGCCGCATTGCTGCCCTCGACCATCCCGTGCTCATCAAGCATCGCCGCCATGTCCTTGTTGAATGCCATCGAGCCGCACACCATCACGCGGGATGCGTCGGGCTGAAAACGGTTGCCAATCAGCCCAAGATCCTCCGCGAAAGCGCCCTCTCGAATACGATCAGTTATGCGGCCGGGCGTCTTGAACTCGCCTCGGGTGACGGTGGGATAATAGACGAAGCGGTCCCGCAACATCTCACCGAAGATCTCGTCATTTCGGATTTCTTCTTCCAGGAAATTCCGGTAGGCTAGTTCCTGCTCTTCGCGAACCGTATGAGTGATAATGATCTGTTCGAATTTCTCGTGCGTATCCGGGTCGCGCAAAACCGAAAGAAACGGGGCGAGGCCGGTACCGGTCCCCACCATGAATAAACGCCGACCCGGCAAAAGCGCGTCGAGCACCAAGGTGCCGGTGGGCTTCCTCCCAAGGAATATGAGGTTGCCCGGTTCAAGGTGCTGGAGACGTGAAGTCAACGGACCATTCGGCACCTTGACCGAGAAAAACTCCAAATGATCTTCCCAGCTTGGGCTGGCGATTGAATAGGCGCGCATCAGCGGCCGATCACCGTCCGTCAGACCGATCATGACAAACTCGCCCGAGCGAAAACGAAAGCTGGGCGGGCGCTCGATGCGGAAGCTGAAAAGACCCTCGGTCCAGTGGTGGACCCAGGTCACCCGCTGGAGATGGAGGTTCTTGGACTCGGCCATTGCGACGAGTTCATCGACCGTTGCGGTCCCGATGCTGCCCGCGCGCGCCCCGAGTGTCTGATGTGATGTCATATGGGTCAACCTATGTAGCTGGTTTTGACAATGGTGAAAAAGTCGCGGGCATGGCTGCCCTGCTCGCGAGGACCAAAGCTCGACTGCTTCCGGCCACCGAAGGGGACATGATAGTCAACGCCAGCGGTCGGCAGGTTGACCATCACCATACCCGCCAAGGCCCGGCGCTTGAACGAGCGGGCATAGCTGAGCGAGGTGGTGCAGATCCCGGCGCTGAGCCCGAACGGCGTGTCATTGGCGAGGGCGAGGGCGTGCTCGAAATCATCCGCGGGGATAACACAGGCGACCGGGCCGAATATCTCCTCGCGCGCGATACGCATCGCATTGTCGGCGTCCACGAACAGGGCGGGCTGAAGGAAAAAGCCTCGTGTCGGGCGGTCGACCAGATCGCCGCCGCAGGCCAGGCGGGCCCCCTCGTCTTGGCCGATCTTAATATATTCGAGATTTTGGCGCAGTTGATCTTCATCGGTCACTGGACCGATTTGGACTTCAGGATCGAGCGCATGGCCTACCCGCAAGTTGGAGACACGTTTGGCCAACGCCGCGACAAAGCGGGAATAGATGCCTTTCTGTACGATCAGGCGCGATGAAGCTGTACACCGCTGTCCCGTGGAAAAAAAGGCACCGTTGACCGCGCACTCTATCGCAACGTCGAGATTGGCATCATCCAGGACGACCAGCGGGTTCTTGCCGCCCATTTCGAGCTGGAGCTTGGCGCCGCGCTCGGTGGCAGTCGTTCGCAGCAACCTTCCAGTCGGGGTCGATCCGGTAAAACTGATGCCTGCAACGCGCGCATCCTCCACCAACCGTTGCCCGACCACGCGTCCGCGGCCCATCGCCAGATTGAAGACGCCGCGCGGCATAGGCGATCGGCTGATGATCTCGGCTAGCGCCCAAGCGCTTGCCGGTACGCTGTCGGCGGGTTTCAGAACGACGCAATTGCCGTGTGCGAGTGCCGCCGCCGTCTTCCAGGCAGGTATCGCAATCGGAAAATTCCAGGGCGTGATCAGGCCCACGACACCCAGTGCCTCGCGGGTCACCTCAACGTCGACACCCTCGCGGATGGACGCCAACTGCTCTCCGCCGGTACGAACCGATTCGCCGGCGAAGAATTTGAATATCTGGCCCGCGCGTCGCACTTCGGCGACCGCCTCGATCAGGATTTTGCCTTCTTCGCGCGCGAGTAGATTGCCCAGTTCATCCGCCCGCGCAAGCAGCTCCGTGCCGACGAAGTCGAGCGCGTCAAACTTCGCTTGCGGGGACGCGACGGCCCAGCCATCTGATGCGGCGTGCGCGCTCGCTATCGCCGCGTCCGTGTCGGCCGCCGTCGCCTGCGCATATTCGCCAATAACCTCGTCGAGATCGGAAGGATTGACGTTTCGCCGAAAACGGTCAGAACCGACCCAATCACCGCCGATCAGGTTTTTATACACCATAGCTCTCCGTTAAGATCGCGCCCTTACCGGCTTGAAGCCGATATCATTTGAGTGCCAATGATATTGGCGAGCGAGGCTTGCTCAGAGCATGGGCTCTTTCATAGTAGCTCAGGCTACGCTGTTGGTCAGGAGACCGATCACGCTCGAAGAGACTTCCACCACGTCCCCCTTCTTCAGATATTTTGGCGGATCGAAACCGATTCCGACGCCCACCGGTGTACCGGTCGCGATCACATCACCGGGGTACAGGGTGATCCCCGCTGACAGCGTTTCGATTAATGTAGGGATATCAAAGATCAGATCGCGACTGATAGCCGCCTGACGCTGCTCGCCATTGACACGGCATTCGATATCGATCGCATCGACGGCAACCGAGTCCGCGGTCACTAGAGCAGGGCCCATCGGACAGAAACCATCGAGCGACTTGCCAATAAACCACTGCTTGTGAAGCTTCTGCAGGTCGCGAGCAGTGACATCGTTGATCAAGGTGTAGCCGAAGACATGAGCCAGCGCGTCAGCCTTACTTACGCGCCGGCAGGTCTTCCCGATCACGACCGCAATCTCGGCTTCATAATCGACCGCTTCCGACACGCCGTCGGGATAAGGGATGAGGTCGCCCGAAGCGATTACGGTCTCGGGAAATTTTGTGAACAGGATCGGGTGCTCGGGAATCGCGTCGGCCGCACTTGATGCGCTGGAATCAAAGCCACTCCGCGTGAATTCGTGGGCGTGCGCGTGATAGTTTTTGCCGACGCACAGGATGTTGCGTCGCGGTCGCGGGATCGGCGCCAGTATAGCAACCCCTTCAAGCGGAAGCGTGGCGCCGGTGCGTACTGCCCCGCCAGCGTCAATGAGGGCCAACATGGACGGCGCGTCGAGCAGGTGCAATGTCTCGCCTTCAAGTTCGGCGACATGCTCCTTGTCGTCGTGGCGGATGGAAAGCAACTTCATTACATACTCCTTGAATTTCAATTCTCCGCGAGGGCGAATTTAATAGGTCATATATCCAATGCCCGTGATCCATTCCGGCACGGATTGATAATCGACGAGAGTTGCGGGGGCGCCATTCATCGCCCCCATCAGCGCAGCCCAGTTCAGCACCTCATGTGCGCCGAAGCCGCCGCCAGCCTCGATCTCGTCATAGCTCATCGCCTGGACGCGGTGGGCGTCGCCAGACGTGATGACATCGAGAAACGCGAGGTCCCATTCAGGATTGGTCAACGGCTCATTGGACGTTCGCATCATGTCCTGCTCGAGTTCCGCCATTTGCGTCATCAAGTCTGGAATATCGTCAAGAACAGCGCGCCCCTCATGCTGGAAGCGTTTGATGTTCTGGAGATATGGATGGAATTCCTCCTCACGACCGCCATGCACATGTTCGAGCCAGATCGGCGGCGAGTGCGATAGCCCACCCGTTGCCAAAAAGCCGACATCGATGTCCTCGCCATAAGCATCCACCGCCGCACGGATCGCTTCGCCGAAGGCATAAGCCCGGCGCATCGTCGGCAGGGGCGGGGTGTAGACGTTGAGGAACACCGGTATGACCGGGATGTCATAGGCATTGCGGATCAGTTCCAAAACAACGATCAGGTTGTTGCCGTATTCGACCGGACCCACCCGTGCGACGTCAAACCCGGCATGGACGGTTTCGCGGAGGAGATGTTCTGCGAACTTGGGGGAGCCTGGAATGTCTTTGGCACCATCCATGCGCAACACAGGTTGCCAATACTCGGGGGGGCCCGAATGCATATCCGCGACCCCGATTGCAAAGGTGGGAGTCAGCGAGCGGTACATCTGCTCGAAATGATCATCAAGAAAGGCGATCAGGACATCGGGTCGCCGTTCATCCAGATATGTTGCGATCTGCGCGCACGCCGCCTCCATGCGGTGACGCTCGGCCTCGCCTATTGTTTCCGGCCAGCCTATCATGCCTGGAGCATGGGACATGGCGATTCCGGCGGTCACTCGGGGCATAGCTATGATCCTCAGCTTCCCGACACCGCGACGGCCTCGACCTCGATCATGAAGCGGGCATCAACCAGGCGATTGACAACCAACAACGTGTTGGGCGGATAGACGTCGGTGCGGAACAGCGCTGGGAACCGCTTGGCTCGCTCGGCCATAAAGAGATCGATCATATCGGCGTCCAACAGATAGGTGTTGAACTTCACGATATCGTCAAAACCCATGCCGAGCTTGTCGAGGACAGCGCCGAGATTATCGAAGACTTGCTCAAACTGGGCCGCGAAATCGCCCACGCCAGCTATTTCACCATCGCCGCCGACCGAGAGCTGGCCGGCGATAAAGTGCGTTCGCCCTCCATCCACCCGTCCCGCCTGCGAATAGAGGCCTTGAGCTGGCGCAAGCCCTTCTGGATTAAGATAAGTAACATTGTGCGACACGGTTGCTCCTGTCTTTCTGTTCGTGATTCTGGATATTTAGAAGTGAAAGCTTGCCTCAACCCCATAGGTGCGGGGCTCTCCCCGCTGGAAAATGTCATATCCGAAATCGTTGCGGGCGGCGAAGCCATAGGGCGTATATTCTGTCTTGGTCAGATTTTTGCCGAACAGCGATATGGTTAGTTTCTCAGACGGCGCGTAGCTCAACCTGGCATCAACAAGCCAATATCCCGGCTGGGAAAACTCGATCGTGTTGACGGGATCAAAGAACTGGCGCGACTTGTATTGAGCATTGCCGAAAAGGCTAAGTTTACCTGATTTGTTGTCAAACAGTGTCAACGTCCCGTTGAATCCAGCAGTATACTTTGATGCGCCGATCAACTGCTCACCAATGGTCGGAAACCCGAGAAGTGATCCGCGATACTCTGGTTTCTGCGCTGTCAGACTGGCATTGAGAACCAGTGCGTCGAATGGGCGAAGCGTCGTCTCCACCTCCACGCCGTAAACGCGGCCATCAACATTGCCGACAATCTGGGCGCCAGCAATATACTTGTATGTCTGCAGATCCTTGGATTCCTGATGGAACGCCGCAACATTGACTTGCACCCGGCGATCGAACCATTCGCCTTTCAGGCCAACTTCGAAGCTCCGAGCCTTTTCCGGATCGACAATATAAGCCAGATTGGCCGCGGCAAAAGCTTGGCTAGCCACGGCGCCGGCTCGGTAACCTTGCTTGTAGGACGCATAGACGTTCAATTGACCAGTCACTTCATAGGAAGCCACGGCTTCAATGCTAATATTGTCCGAACTCCGGGAGAGATTGGCATCGGCAAAGCCCAGAATTACAGGGAATACCGGGGCGTTGGTGAAGGTGCAGAAATTATCAAAATTGGGCGCACCTACCGGCACCGGCGCAAGAGTGATGCAACCACCGTAATCTTGCGCTTTGACCGTGTCGCGGCTGTAACGAATGCCGCCGGTAAGCGAAAATCCGGGTGACACTTCGTAGGTGAGCCGACCGAACACCGCGAACCCGTCACGTTTTTGAACAAAGGCGTTAAACTGGTTAAACGGCGCGCCATTGAGCGGCCCGCCAAAGGTCGGCGTCACCGTGTAACCCGTGCCCGGTGTGTAAAAAGCAGGATCATTGAAAAAGCGAAGAGCGTTTTCGACAGCAGCGCGATCGTTGACGTAATTGGCGCCAATCAACCAGTCCAGTCCGTTATCCCCGCTGGAGGACAGCCGGGCTTCTGCATAAAATTGACGGGCACCGCGGACGTTGAAATCGCCATCGATGATGGAGACCGGCAGCCCGTCATCGTCAAGCGGCGCCAGAAAAGTTGCATGATCATAAGAGGCAGTGAGCGCAAAATCCGCAAATGATCCAAGAGGCGCTTCGAGGTTCAGGCTGAAGCCATAACCTTCAAAATCCTTCTCGCGCTGGAAATTGGCACTGGTCTCATAAAAACCCAAACCATCGCGCACATTGGCCGGAATGAAGGCTGGATTGATATTCTTGGGCAGAACCCCCGCGGCCTCCCCCCCAGAGCGTGCGTAATAACCTCGCGCAACCACATCGAGACCATCACCGGAATCATACCGGATGCTGCCCCGCGCCGAAAAAACATCGGTCTGGCTTTGGTTGCGACCGCCGGGGAACCGGTTCGTCACATATCCATCGTCCTTCGTGTAGGTGGTCGCAAGCCGAACCGCGACCTTGTCCGACAAGGGGAGATTGATGGCACCGTCAATGTGCCTGCGGTCAAGGTTGCCATAGCTGGCCGTGACATAACCCTCGGTTTCGAAACCGGGCTTGCGTGTGATCGCCAAAATCGCTCCGGCAGTGGCATTGCGCCCGTAAAGTGCGCCCTGCGGCCCGCGAAGCACTTCTACACGCTCCATGTCATACAATGGCACCGCCTCGAAAATGCTCAGGCCGCGCACACTGTCATCGAGATAGATCGCAATCGGACGACCATTGTTCATCGCATAATCGTTCGCGGCAATACCGCGCATCGTGAACACCGGCGTCGCGCCTTCGCCATAGGGCGAATAGGATTGGAGATTTGGCACAATCTGTGCGATCCCTTGGAAGTCGCGGATCGCGTTATTCTGCAAAGTCAGCGGGCCTAAAGCTGTGATTGCAGCGGGCGCCTCACGCACAGTTTCCGAGCGGCGCTGGGCGGTGACGACAATGTCGGAGCCCGAGGGCGCCGCTTGCGTATCAGCAGGTGCGGCCTCCGTCTGGGCACGAGCCGGTGATCCCAGCGCCACTGCCGATGTGGTTCCACACAAGACGATTAAAAGTCTGCCCAGCATGCTCATACCTCCCCCAAATTTTCGATCAGAAAAATCCGATTTACAAAATTCTAAAAGAATACTGTAACGGCCCCAGTCGGAATTACAGTTAAATCAAGAATAATTTTCCGCTTTGCAATCATCAGATTGCCATTGACCTTACGTAACCGGTCGATTCGAGCACCAAAGAACGTAGTTCCTGCTTCATCGAAGCGAGCTTGATAGACAACGAAGTTTGAATAAACATCGAGTTCTTCGTCCGCCTCATCGGCGACATACGCCTCAATATTAGAGATCATGTGCCGCACCCGGGAAGGCGGGTTTTCGCACCAAAGCTGCTTGGCAGTAGTCGTGCGCGCGATGCGAAGCCTCAGGTCCTCGAACGTTTCATCGTAGATTGCGGGATCGCCAACCGGGCTCAATTCATGCGCCACGTCGCGATCGCCGGGCTTTGCGCTGACAATGCGGTTCACGCGGTTCGGAGCCCAATAGTGGATGTCAGGGGCGAGGATTCCCAGCCAACCCTCGAAGTCACGCTCATCGAGCAGTCGTGCCTCGCGATAAAGAAACTGCTCGACGGCCAGATAGCACTCAGGATCGACGGCGACCCGGCTCATGACCGAGTTCCGATCGCGCTTGCCCACTGCTTGTAGAAGTTGCGCTGCGCGGCTTCGCTCAGCTGGTCGGTCACGAAGCAACCCAGGCCCTCATGCCAGGCCTCATTCCCCAGCCCCATATGGAAATGGGAGATCGCGTCGCGGCCCTGCTGGCCTTTGGAGGAGACGTAGATACTCTCCCACACTGCGGAATCATCCTGTTCGATGATGCCGGCCGGACCAAAGTTGAAATTGTAGAACTTGCTCAGTTCCCTACGAACGTCGTCAGGCGCCTCTTTGTCGACATAAACATAAGACCAGAGCTCGATCTCTCCGGGGCCCTTGGGATGCGCGATACGAAAAGTGTTGAACACCGGGAGCAGCGACCAGTTTGGAAAGACGTTGCCCGCGACCCACTGACACCGCCCGTGGATAGGACTGACGCGCTCATCGAGCTTGTCGACAACCGATTGATAATAGGCTTGAGTGGCCGGACTTAACATGTCCGGCTGCTCAACTGGCGTGTACGGCCTCTCCACGCCGTCGGGAAAATGGAAATGTCCGGCAAAGCCATGCCCTCCGGGGAGCGCGCAGTGCATGATGCCGCGAAGATAAGTGTCCCAATCCAACCCGATCGTCTCAACCGCTGACCCATGGGTGGAGCCGACATGATATTCGTCGCCAGCAAAATTGTCGGAATATACCTTCCAATTCGTCGGCACACGCCATTTTTGCGGCTTGCCAACCAATGTTACCCCACTCGGCGTCCGGGCAAAGATCGCCTCCAGAAAGGGGATCAGTCCACCAAGCTCGTCGCGAAGCGGCGGAGCGTCGCTGGCGAACGTGGCAAAAATCAACCCGAACATTTCCTCAACCTGCGCGACACATTTCAAGCCGAAGGCTTCTTTGTTCAGGCCGCCATAAAGCCGATTATTGAGCGGCACGCCGACCAGCTGCCCGTCCATCGCGAAGGTCCATGCGTGATATGGACAGACTAGCCGGCTGGCCTCGCCCGAGTCGTCAAGGCAAATCCTCGCCCCGCGATGGCTGCAGGCATTGAGGAAGACATTGATCTTTCCGTCAGAGCCGCGGGTGACCACGACGGGGTCCTCGCCCATGAACGATGTAAAATAGGATGATTTTGTCGACAACTGGCTTTCATGGCCGACAAGAAGCCAGCGCTTCGAGAAAATTTCTTCGAGCTCACGGCGATAGACAGCTTCATCGGAATAGATGGAACGTCGAACTTGTGCGCCATCGGACGAGACATACTGCGATTGATCGAGCTGCATTGGGTCCACCGCATCGTTTCAGGATTGTCGACAATATCATGCTCGGCCCTTGAGTCAAGCAACGCGCGAATTTTTTGCTAAATCTGAAAGAATTATTGAATTTCAATATGTTAAAAACTCATCCCGCAAGCATCAGGCCCACTCCGAATAAGGCGGGTTGAATTTCGCACCTATTGCTGTAAATATTGTCTAATATTCTTGAGGAGCAATTTGACAATGAAGGAAAAACAGGCCGTTTTTTCGGAGTCGCGCGGCGCGCTGCCGGGAGCTGTCTACAATCAAATCAGGGTTGCGATTCTTAATGGCGTGTTGGCGCCGGGGCAAATGCTACGGCAAGAAGAGATGGCCGCGCGGCTAGGCGTCAGCCGAGGCCCGTTGCGCGAAGCTCTTCCACGGCTCGTTGCCGAAGGATTGGTCGTTCTTCATGCCAATCGTGGCTATTCGGTGACCTCCCTAGATTTGGACGAGATACAAGAGCTTTTTGACCTGCGGGCCATGATCGAAGTCAAGCTCGCGCGGGTAGCGGCGGAGCGCCGAAGCGCCGACGATGTCGCTATCGTTCAGAAAATGAACATGGAACTTGGCGCGCTAGTAAAATGCACGACATCGGGTGACACGCGCGATCGGTTGCGCTGGTTCGATCTCAATGTCGAATTTCACGACGCGTTGCTGGCCCCGGCCGGCTTGCCGCAGCACGCGCGCGTTCTTGAGACGATCCGAAATCGGCTTGAGCCCTATATTCGCATGGAGGTGTATCTGACCGGCGACCTCGACGAAGCGCAGGACGAACATGACGCCCTCATCCAGGCTTTTTTGCGCCGTAAGGCCGACGATTTTGCGACATTGGTACACGACCATGTCGACCACGCCCGCATCCGGCTGCTCGATGGGCTGAGGGAAGGCGGCTGGAGTATGCGCAAATCAGCGTAGTCGAAGATATTAGGGAGATTGAAATGGGTTGGTTGAGTGGAGACGTCGCTGTCGTGACGGGCGGCGCGTCGGGATTGGGCTTGGCTATTGTCCGTCGGTTCGTGAACGAAGGCGCGCGTGTCGTCGTGTTTGATCGCGATGCGACGCGACTGGCGTCCGTCGCCGCTGAGCTCGGCGATTCCGTCGCCGCTGTGCATGGTGATGTTTCGCGCCTCGCCGACAATGAGCGGGCGGTGGAGATGGCGACCGCGACATTCGGCAAGCTCGATGTCTTCATCGCTAATGCTGGCATCTGGGACGGCGGCCTTTCGGTAATCGATCTTCCAGCCGAAAAAATTGAACAGGCTTTCGACGAGCTTTTCGCAATCAACGTCCGCGGTGGCCTTCTCGGCGCACGTGCAGCGGCACACGCGCTCGCCGCTACCCGCGGGAACATGGTCTTCACCATCTCCAACGCAGGCTTCTATCCCGGAGGGGGCGGGCCTTTGTACACAGCTTCGAAACATGCTGTTGTTGGTCTGGTCCGCCAGCTCGCGCATGAACTCGCGCCCAAGATCCGCGTCAACGCGGTCGCGCCGGGTGCGTTGCATTCCAACCTGAGCGGACCCGCCGCGCTTCATCTGGATGGACGCTCGCTGATAGAAGGTCGCAGCGACGAGTCGATTGCCAGAGCCATTCCGCTCGCGATATCACCTCAAGCCGAGGATTACGCGGCTTCCTATGTGCTGCTCTCATCGCGCACGGCGTCAAAGGTTACAACCGGCGCGGTGATCAACGCTGACGGTGGCTTGGGCGTGACCGGGATCGGTTGCGTGACCGCTGGATTGGACCTTTAGGATGGCGACGGATGCGCCATGGCAATGGGGGGTTGCCAGAATTGCCCGCGCCGTCGCTGCTGGAGAACTGTCGGCGGAGGACGTGCTCCGTTCGTTTCTTGACCGTGTCGATGCGGTTAATCCGATCCTCAATGCGATTGTCGACGATCGACGCGAGGAGGCGATCGCGGTTGCGCGCGCGTCCGACGCGCGGCGCGCACAGGGAGAGCCGGGTGGGCCGCTCGACGGGGTGCCCGTCACGACGAAGACCAATGTCGCCCAACGCGGCTGCGCGACCTCTAACGGCGTCGTGGCGTTTCGTGACGCTATCGCGACGGAAGACGCTCCGGTTGTCGCCAGCCTGCGCCGGGCGGACGCAATTCTGTTCGGCCGCACCAACGTGCCCGCCTTTTCCTGGCGTTGGTTTACGTCGAACGCGCTGCATGGCGCGACGCTGAATCCGCACGACAGCGCAATCACGTGCGGAGGTTCGAGCGGGGGAGCGGCAGTCGCGGTCGCAACCGGCATGTGTGCGGTGGCGCACGGATCGGACCTGGCGGGCTCGATCCGGCATCCCGCCGCCTGCTGCGGCGTATTCGGTTTCAAACCGAGCCTTGGCGCTATACCCAACTATGATCCGGGAGCGCCAGAAAGGCCCTTGCTGTCGCAGCTCATGGTGACGCAAGGACCAATCGCGCGCTCGGTCGAGGATCTGCGGCTGGGGCTGCACGGCATGCGGGGCGCCGATCCGCGCGATCCCTGGTTCATCGATGCGGAGCCTCGTGCCCGCACGCCGCAAGGGCGGATCGCTCTGCTGGCCGCCCCCGCCAGCGGTGTCGACCAAGAGGTCGTCGACTCGCTCGCGCTCGCGGCAACGCAATTCGAAGCCGCCGGATTTTCGGTTGAGACCCTCGAAATACCGTTATGGGAGGAGTTATATTCTTTCTACATGATCCTGCTAGCCGAAGGGAAGGGTGGCCTGTTCCAGCGGATCGACGATTTGGGCGACCCCCTCGTTCGCAACGCCGCGGCAGCACTGCGGCCGCTGGCTGACCGCATTGACCCGGCTGGCTATGCGGCGGCGCTAGCCGGCCGCGGAGCGCTGCTTCGTCGATGGCGGGCGCTGACTGAGCCATTTGACGCGGTGCTGGCGCCTGTGTGCTGGCGCATGCCGTTCGCTAATGACGCCGACCAGCCCGGCGGCATTCCCATGCCGGAGATCATCAGGACAATGCTGCCCACTGTCACCGCCAACCTGCTCGGGCTTCCGGCGCTCGCCTTCCCCGGGCCGACGCAGAGCCTGCCCATCGGCCTGCAATTGATCGGTCGCCATTTTGGCGACGACTCGCTGTTCGATATCGCCGATCATGTGGCGCGCGATGTGGCAGTGATCGACCCGCATTGACCACGTCGGAACATGCCTGAGGCGCGCCTTCTGGACGTTAACGGCGAGCGCCACACGGTTTTCGTCGATGCCGACACGCCGCTGTTGGCGGTGCTACGTAACGACCTCGCCCTGAACGGGCCCAAATATGGCTGCGGCCTGGGCGAATGCGGCGCGTGCATGGTGCTGGTCGATGGCGCGGCGGCACGCAGTTGCGTGCTGCCCGCCAGCGCGGTGACCGGCCGGCGCATTACCACGCTGGAAGGACTGGCCCCGCCAGGCCAGATGCATGCCGTCCAGCGTGGCTTCGTGGAAGGACAAGGTGCGCAATGCGGCTATTGCCTGAACGGGATGATCATCCGCATCGCCGCACTGCTCGATGCCGTGCCTGATCCGAGCGATATCGAGATACGCGAGGCGCTCCGCCATAACCTCTGCCGGTGCGGAGCGCACCTTGAGATTCTCGACTCTGTTCGCGCCGCCATCCGGATCGCAAAGGACGACCGAGCGTGATGCGTTCGCGCCTCGCGGCGCTGGATGCCTGCGCCCTCGCACGCGAGCCCGATATATTGCTGGTCGCGCGCAAAGACGGCGACCTGTTGGAGCCGTTCATCTGCATCGCGGGCGACGGATCGGTGATTGGATTTTGCGGCCACGTCGATCTGGGCCAAGGCATCCGTACAGCACTGGGGCAGATCGTCGCCGAAGAACTGGATGTCTCGGTTGCGCGTGTCGAGATCGTGCTCGGCGATACCGGCCGTGCACCGGATCAGGGTCCCACCATCGCCAGCGACAGCATTCAGAACAGCGCGCGCCCGCTTCGCAAGGCGGCGGCGCAGGCGCGCGCTGCCTTGATCGCCTTGGCGGCCGACCGGCTTCAAGTCGCAGCTGATAGCTTGTCGAGCGATAACGGGACGATCAGCTGCCGCCAGATCGACGCGCGGGTCGACTATGCGCAGCTCGTGCGCGGACGGCACATCGTGCTTCCACTTGACGAGAACCACCCCGTCAAGGCGCCATCCGACTATCGCGTCGTCGGCCGGCCGCAGCCGCGTGTCGACATTCCCGCCAAGGTCTCCGGTGAGCTCACCTTCGTCCACGATATGCGCGTGGCTGGCATGTTGCACGGGCGGGTAGTGCGGCCACCCTATGGCGGCGTCGATCATGGCCCGTTCGTCGGCACCAGCCTGATCAGCGTGGATGAGGCTTCGATCGCGCATATAGGTGGCATCGTTGCGGTAGTGGTGGAGGGCGACTTCATCGGTATCGTATCCGAGCGCGAGGAGCAGGCCGAAGCGGCGGCGGCAGCGCTGAAGGCGATCTGGAAAGATGTGCCTGAGCTGCGACCGCTCGACGATCTCGTCGCCGCGCTCAGCACGAACCCTTCCACCCCGCGCCGATTGCAGGACAAGGGCGATGTCGAGCGCGCGCTCGCCGAGGCCGACCGTCGCCTGCCGCGACGCTATGTCTGGCCCTATCAACTCCACGGCTCAATAGGCCCGTCCTGTGGCGTGGCGGACGTGCGGCCAGACGGGGTCACCATCTGGTCGGGCACACAGAACCCCTATCCACTGCGCGCCGATATCGCCCACCTGCTCAATCTGCCACTCGAGGCCATCGAGATCGTGCGCATGGAAGCCGCCGGCTGTTACGGCCGCAACTGCGCCGACGATGTGTGCGCCGATGCCGCTTTGCTGTCGCGCGCGGTGGGCGCACCCGTACGCGTACAACTCACCCGGGAGCAGGAACATATCTGGGAGCCAAAGGGAGCCGCCCAGCTCATCGAGATAGACGGGGGACTGGATGCCGCCGGCGACGTGACGGCTTACGATTTTCAGTCGCGCTATCCTTCTAACGGCGCGCCGACACTTGCACTCCTGCTGACGGGGCGGATCCCGCCGATCGCCGAGACTTGGAAAATGGGCGATCGGACCTCGGTCGCGCCTTACGACTATGCAAACATGCGCGTGACTGTGCACGACATGCCACCGATCGTGCGCGCATCCTGGCTGCGCGGCGTGTCGGCGCTGCCTAACAGCTTCGCGCACGAAAGCTGGATCGATGAAGCCGCAGCAGAGGCGCAAGTCGACCCGATCGAGTATCGGCTGCGCTACCTCAACGATTCCCGCGCGCGCGATCTGGTCTTGCAGACCGCAGAGCAGGCCGGCTGGACACCGCACAACCGCTGGGGATCGCACGGCAGCGATGGCGACATCCTGTACGGGCGCGGCTTCGCTTATGCGCTCTACGTTCACAGCACCTTTCCCGGCTACGGAGCGGCTTGGTCGGCATGGGTCGCCGATGTCGAGGTCAACCGCAAAACGGGCGAGGTCGCCGTCACCCGTATCGTCAACGGCCACGATGCGGGCATGATGGTAAATCCAGCGGGGGTGCAGCACCAGATCCACGGCAATGTGATCCAATCGGTCAGCCGCGCGACGCGCGAGCAGGTGACCTTCGCTCAGGGCATGCCGGCTCAGCGCGAATGGGGCGGATATTCCATACTGCCCTTCACGCAATTACCCCGCATTGACACCCGAATGATCGATCGGCCGGATCAGCCGCCACTGGGTGCGGGAGAATCCGCCTCGGTTCCAAGCGCCGCGGCCATCGCCAACGCAATTTATGATGCCTGCGGCGTGCGCTTCCGCGAACCGCCTTTCACCGCCGACAAGGTGCGCGAGGCACTGGGCGTCACGATGCTCGCGGCAGCCGCCGTGGCGCCGACGCGCAGGCGCGTCAGGCCATGGATGACGATATTCGCGGGCGCGTCGCTGAGTCTTGCCGGACTGATTGGTGCTGCACTGCCCTGGCGCGCTGCAATTGCGCCAATCGATCGTCCGCTTTCCAATCTTTACAGCGCGCAGACCATCGAGCGCGGCCGTCAGCTTTCCGCCATTGGCGACTGCGCGATCTGTCACACGGCCCCCGGGGGTGCGCGCTTCGCGGGCGGTTATGCGATAGAAAGTCCGTTCGGTACGATCTACGGCACTAACATAACCCCAGATCCCGAAACTGGCATCGGTTCGTGGTCCTACGCCGCGTTCGAACGCGCGATGCGGCGCGGCATCGCGGGGGACGGACGCCACCTTTACCCCGCCTTCCCCTACACCCACTTCACGAAGACCAGCGATGCGGACCTCGAGGCGCTCTATGCCTATCTGATGGCGCAGCCCGCAGTACGGCATAACCCGCCCGCGACGCGCCTTTCCTTCCCGTTCAACCTCCGGTTCACGCTTGCGGGCTGGAACGCCCTGTTTCTGAAGCAAGGGCCGATGGCGGCCATGCCCGACCGCGGCGCGCAATGGAACCGCGGCCGCTACTTGGTCGACGGACTCGGCCATTGCTCCGCCTGTCACAGCCCGCGCAACGCGCTCGGCGCCGAAATGGGGGACCGTAGCTATCTTGTCGGCGGCGAGGCAGATGGCTGGGAAGCTCCTGCGCTGGGAGAGCGATCACCTTCAACGCTGCGCTGGAGCGAGGCGGATTATTACCAATATCTCCGCCACGGCTACGCTCCACGCCACGGGTCGGCAGCAGGGCCGATGGCGCCGGTCGTGGCGGAACTGCGCGACGCGGCGGATGCTGACGTGCGGGCAATGGCGCATTACCTCGCATCGCTAGATAGTCGTGAAGACGCCGCGACGGCGAATGCGCTGATCGCCGCATCGAACGCCGCGATCGCGGCAACGCCGGACACTCCAGCCGCTCGCCTCTACGATGGCGCGTGCGCCGTGTGCCACACCGGTGTGGAAAGGCGCGACCTGTTCGGAATTCGTCCACAACTCGCACTCAACACGAACGTCCGTTCGGACCGGCCCGATAATCTTATCCGTGTTATCCTGGACGGAATCGCGACGCCGGCGGCCGGAACGCACGGAACGATGCCCGCGTTCCGCGCCTACATTGATGATCGCCAGCTTGCCGACCTCGTCCGCTACATCCGTGCAACCTTCGCACCCGATCGCCAGCCATGGGCCGATGTCGAACAGAGCATCGCTCGAGCGCGCGGGGCATCGCGAAAACATTGAAGATGGCGGCCTCCATCAAACTCTCGACATTCTACAGCTGATTAGATTCGGTCCATCTGACTGGAGGCGGCCAGCCCCGCCTGCTCGACTTCGAGGCGTTTCGCCCGACGCTGGGAGTGCAGCGGGCTTATGGCAACGGTGCCAATGGCGGCTGTTGTCCCTATGATCCGGTGACGATGCTCAAGGGGCTAATCCTGCGGCCCAAAACAATTTCACCGACATATCGGTGGAATAGCTGATCTGGGACCGGTTAAGCTGGTTGCGCTTCCTGGGCTTGACGGGAAGGCGGTTGCCACGCCGAAGCAATAAGATCCAAGGGACGATCTACTCCGCTCTTTGAGTCTCGTGAGGCAAAAGAGTTTTTAGTGATATTTCGGTGTCCGCAATCTTTTCGAATGGGGCCACGAGCCCCGCCGTCACGATCATACGGCCCTGAACATAATCCTTCGTCGCGTTGACGCAGTCTATGGCGATTACCCTGCCCGCCTTGAGGTAGACGATTGAGAAGCTGCGCGCGGCAGGATCGCCGCGTAGTACCGCCTGATCGTGCCCTGTGGACAGCCCCGCGGTCTGAAGCTTGAGGTCGTACTGGTTGGACCAGAACCACGGGATCGCATGATATGGACTCTCGTAGCCTAGTATCCCCTTTGCGACGACATTCGCCTGGTCGTTGGCGTTCTGCACTGATTCGAGCCGGATCGTCGCGCCTTCTGCGAATGCGTTCTCATGCGCCGCGCAGTCGCCGATTGCATAAATGTTCGGAAGGCTCGTCTTGCAGAAGCGGTCAACAAGTACGCCATTGCCGCCCTCGGCGCCCGCTGCGAGCAGCGGTTCGACGGCCGGAACGATACCGATGCCGACGATGACCAGATCGGCCGGAATCACTTCGCCATTCGACAACTGCACGCCGGTGGCACGGCTCTCGCCTTCGATTGCATCGATGCAGACGCCAAGCCGCAGATCGACACCATGATCCCGATGCTCCTTTTCGTAGAAGCGCGACAACTCGACACCGGCGACGCGTGCGAGGACGCGGTCCAGAGCTTCCAGTAGAACAACCTTCTTGCCCGCCTTGGTGAGCACGGCCGCAGCCTCGAGTCCGATATAACCGCCACCGATTACAACGATCTGACGTGCGCTTTCGGAGGCGGCCTTCATCGCATCGGCATCGGCGCGGGTGCGCACACCCTGGACGCCGGGAAGATCACCGCCGGGAATCGAGAGCATGCGCGGACGGCCGCCGGTCGCCCACACGAGTTTGCCGTAACCGATCGCCTTGCCATCGTCGGTCGTGACGATATGGCCCACCGGGTCGACGGAAACCACCCGCTCACCAAGAAGCATCGTCACTTCGCGCTCGTCCCAATATTTGGCGGGACGCAGTTGGATGCGCTCGAATTCCTTCTCGCCGGCGAAATATTCTTTCGACAACGGCGGTCGCTCGTAGGGCAGTTCAGGTTCCTCGCCGACGATCGCAATGCTGCCCTCGAACTTTTGAGTACGCAGCATCACTGCGACCTGTGCCCCGCCGTGCCCGGCACCTACGATCACCACATCGAACTTCATATTCCCTCCGCTACGGCACGCTCACTTATTGCGCATGTCCCTGACATGCGCGGCATAGCTGCACAAGAAACTTTGGCTGTTCGGTCGACAGCAGCATCAATTCATCGCGCCGACCGGCCAGCACCTGTATAGCGTACGGATTCCGGCTTCATTTAGCGCGCCGGCATGTGCTTGCCCCGACAGGCAATGGCCCGGTAGAGAAACGCCGATCCGGCTTCACGCGAATCAATGCCATGGTGCAATAGATAATGTTGCAAGGTCCATTCTGGTATCGATGTCTGCTAACTCGCGAGCCGGTACGTCGATCTTGCGACATTGCGGCTCTCCGCGCAGATAAGATGAGGCACCTCGATCGCCCGTCAGCGACAGCATATCATCGAAGTGCCTGTCGGTCACACATATGGGGATGCCAGCCTTGCCGCCTGGATAATGCGTCGCGGACAGACCGCCGACAGTTGCCGCGTCGGCGAGACGGCGCAGCGTCGAGGATGTGACGAACGGCATGTCGCCCAGCATAAGCAGCAATTTTTCGCACTTTGTCTCCGCGGCATGCCTTACGCCGACCGCGATCGATCCCGCAAGGCCCAGCCCGGCCTCCGGATTGAACAGAAGCCCGGCGTGCCCCTCTGCCTCAGCCTCCCTCGCGAATTTGGGGCAGGTATCGCCAACGACAATGACCAAGCTTTTGGTATCGAGCCCTAGAGCCGCATCCACCGCATGGCGTCCAAGGCGTTTTGAAGAAAATTCCGCGTCAAGCTTGGGTCCTTCAAAACGGCGGGCCGCGCCGGCCGCCATGATAGCTATGCAAAGACGGCCGCTCATGGATGGGGATGCAATGCTTCATATGCACCAACCACTTCCGAAAGAATCGACAGGGCCAGAACCTCGGGCGAGCGAGCGCGGGGAACGAGACCCACGGGGCTATTGATGCGGGCCAAGGCGGCATCATCAAACCCGTCCGCGCGCAGCAACTCTAGCCGCCGCGCGCGCGCCTGCGCGCCGCCCTGGCACCCGATGTAGAACGCCGGCGTGCGAAGAGCCCATGCGAGAAGGGCATGCTCCCATTCATGATCGTGAAACAGGAGCAGTACGGCTGTCCAGGGATCGGCCGAAATCCCGGTGGGGACCGTATTCAGGGCAAACTGCTGGCCGGCCGCGCGCAATTCGACATCGACGTCAGTTGCCTCGGCCTGCCGCTGCAGAGCCTTGCACTCTGCCCCCGTTCCCAACACAAGTAGCCGGAGCCGCGGAATGTAGCGTCTCACACGCAAGAAACGGCGATCCGCAGCGGCCGGAACGGCTAACGGCAGCGCGGTCGCCCGGCGTGCCCCGAGATCCGCCACGCACTTCGACAGTTGGTGCGCTTGCGGAGCGGGGTCGATCAGGATGTCGAGGCCCGACCCGCAAGGGAGACGAAAGTCGATAAATGGCGACCCCTTGCCATAGCGCAGCAGTTTTATGATCCCCTCGCGCGCGGAAATCGTCGCCTGGGCCGCCAATTCATTCTGCAGGCAGTTGTCGGCCATGTCCCCTACCAGCGTGCCGTCGCGGCCGACGGCCAGTTGCGCGCCGCACCGACGCGAGAAGCTGCCATCGATCCCCACGATAGTGCACAAGGCAACCTGTGTGGCTACCGCATAAGCAAGGGCCGCGTGGTCAGACGACATCACCCTTCCCGTGCGCTCTGCGCTGGCGGTGCGAAATTGGAAGGGCCTGAACTCGAATCCTGTACCAACTTTTCAGGCGACAACATTTGTCGTCGCATCCAGTCAATTCGCCAGGATCTTGGCAATGGGCAGACTGCGCAAACGAGGGCCGCCGGCATCTGCGATCGCGTTCACCAACGCCGCGATCGTCACCGGAACGGCGTCCTCGCCGATGCTGGCCGGCGGTTCCGTCGAAGGCAGAATTTCGATCGTGACCGCCGGCATCTGGTCAAGTTTGAGGATCGGATAATCATGAAAATTGCTTTGCTGCACCTGCCCATTCTCTACCGTTATCTCGCTATGGAGCGCGGTCGTCAGGGCATAGGCGATCCCCCCCTCCAACTGGGCGTGGACGATGTCCGGATTGATCACGGTGCCGGCGTCGACAGCGAGAAAGACATGATCGACCCGCAGGCCGGCCTTTTCGTCGAAGCTGACGTCGACGATCGCCGCCTTTGTCGATGACGGATAGCTCGGATAGTAGCTGGTGTCCCCTACCGCGAGGCCGCGTCCCCGTCCCCTTCCTTTCGGAGCGTGCCAGCGTCCCTTCTCGATCGCGAAGTCGAACAGCTTAAGGTGATTCTTCACCCGTGCGACTGCGATCTCGCGATCCTCTAAATCGGCTGGAATATAGGAAGGATCGAGCAGCGACCGATAGAATTCAGGCACGTCACGGCCGGTCAGCAGACGTAGTTCGTCGAGGAAACCGAAGTTCATCCAGAGATGCTGGGTGAAGCCGACGCCGCGCATCCAGCCGAAAGGGAGCGGCGAGTCAGGATTACGCTTATACGCAAAGCGGACATTGGGCGGCTGGAAGGGAAAGCGCGTTTCGCCATAGCTCTGCTCGGCCGACGTTCCGCTCGCGACAGAACACGTCCAGACTGTCACATTGCCGGCGCCGTCCAGCCCGGCTTCGAAGCGCGCCGCCGTGATTGGCGCATAATAGCTTTTACGCACGCACTCCTCGCGCGTCAGCAGCAGTTTCACAGGCGTGCCCTTGCAGGCCAGCGCGATCTGCACCGCCTGGTGGACGAAATCATTCTGCAGGCGCCGGCCAAAACCGCCGCCGGCCGGAAGGATATGGACATGCGCCTTGTCCGGCGACACCCCGCACAGGCTGTGGGCAATGTGCCAGGCATCGTCCGGAAACTGGCTGTTTGTCCAAAGATGAACCTCGCCGCCATCGACATATGCGCTGCAATTTATCGGTTCCAGCGGCGCCGGATCCATATAGGGATAGCTATATTCTGCCGACAGCGTCTTAACCGCTTTGGCAAGCGCACTCCGGGCGTCACCAGCCTCGACAACCACCGGGGCATCGCCCCGGGCCTGCTTCGCGAGCGTCTTCATATACTCTTGGCTTGAAAATTTCGCATGGGGACCCGCGTCCCATTCGATCGCCAGCGCATCGAGCGCGGTCTTGGCCTGCCACCAGCTGTCGGCGACGACCGCGACCGCATCGTCCATTGTGACCGGCGCTGCCCAAATATCCGGATCTTCGCCCTCTGGCACCGGCGCATTATAGCCAACCTTCGCACCCTTGATCTTGACGACCTCGGGATTGCCCGGCATGCCTTTGATGCTGCCCTTGTCGACGCTGCGCAGCTTTCCGCCGAAGGTGGGACTCTGGCGAACGGCCGCGAAACGCATGCCCGGCAGTTCGAAATCAATCCCGTAAACAATCTTACCCCGGATCGCGGCATCCACATCACGGCGCGGGATTGGCTTGCCGACCAATTGCCGGTCGCCCACTTCCTTCAGCTTCACTGCCTTCGGATCGGGTACCGGCATTTTCGCGGCGGCTTCCGCCACCGACGCATAGCTCAGTTCCTTTCCTGACGGTTTGTGACGGATTGAGCCCTTGACCGCTTCCAGTTCTACTTCGGGCACCTTCAAGCGCGATGCAGCGGCGCGAATTAACATTGTTCGAACCTGAGCTCCCGCCCGCTGGGTTGGTTCGAACAAGGTCTGCGCGGAATGGCTACTCAAGACCGCCGTCCACACGTAGACATTTTCCCGCGCCGCGTTAACCGCCGGATCGTAAAACTCGCTCTTCAGCGTAGACCAATCCAGTTCGAGTTCTTCGGCCAGCATTTGCGGGATAGTCGTCAAAACCCCCTGACCGATCTCCGTCTGAGGCACGCGCAAGGTGACGCTGTTGTCGGGATGGATCACGATCCAGGAGAGGAGTTCAACCCCCGGCTCGCTGTCATCGGGAAGCTTCTTGCGGTCCTTGCAGCCCGCGAGCGAGAGCGTGAAACTCACGCCTGCCGCGGTCACCAACGCGCCCGTGACGAAGCCCCGCCGGGTGAGAATGATGTCCTTCACCGGCCTGCCTTCCCGCCCTCGGCCGCGCCGCGGATCGCCTTGCGGATGCGATTGTAGGTGCCGCAGCGGCAGATATTGGTGATGCCCTGCCTAATATCATCATCGCTTGGGGAGGGATTGTCCTTGAGAAAGGCGGCAGCGGCCATGATCATTCCCGGCTGGCAGTAGCCGCATTGCGGCACGCCCACTTCGCGCCAGGCGACCTGCACAGGATGATCACCGCTCTCGCCGAGCCCCTCGATGGAGGTTATTTTCGATCCGGCAGCCTGTCCGACCGAATAAGCGCAGCTGCGCACTGCGGCCCCGTCGACATGAACAGTGCATGCGCCGCACAGACCCGCTCCGCATCCGAACTTGGTCCCCTTGAGGCCCAGACTGTCGCGTAAGACCCATAGCAATGGCACGGCCGGATCGACATCGAGCCGGTGCTTCGTTCCGTTCACTTCAATTTCGAGCATCTTGCGTCCCGTCTCCCATGCGATGCTCGAAGGGCTTGGTGCGCCTGGCCATTCACGGCACCAGAGGCATTCACGCCAACTTGCGCGCATCGACGATCCGAAAACGATAGCACCGCGACTCAATTATACAAAAGAATAATTATCGGTCGTCCGCTGGGCGGGCACGGTCCCGCCCATGGTCACCGCGGCCGCTACCTTTGGTCCGGCGACACGGGAGCATCGCGCGCCTCCGACCGTCATCCGGTTTCGATTAAAAGGCCGTCATTCCCTCGTTCGATGGCCTTTGCGAACGCCAGCGAGTCGAAGTGGGCGTGCTCGGTGCTGACCTTGCCGTCGACGATGGTGTCGATCAAAACCACCGACCATGATATCTCCGCACCGCCGTCGGGCGCTCCCTCCCCGACATATCGCGCCTTGACCCACAATTCGCCAACCACGGCCGTGCTGCTTGCGACGATGTTCGCATATTCGACCTCAACGGTTCCGGAAACAAATTGGGCATTGTAGCCGCGCAGATACTCTCGAAACGCCTGCTTGCCCCGCACCGGGCTATCCGAGAACGGCATATCGATATATACCATGTCCTCGTTGTAGAGCGTCAGGAGTTCATCCAGATCGTTGCGCGCCCAGGCGTCAACCTGCCTCTTGAGCAGCGCCTCATTCTCGCGCGCGAGCCGAGCTTCGACCGACGTCTGCATCGTCACAATCCGCCACCTCGCCGGAGCGACGACGCGTGTTCGGCCAGAAATGCGTCGAGGCTGCGGGGCGCGCGCCCGGTGATACCGGCGACGACGTCGGTAACAACGGCAGTGTCCCCCTTCATGATACTACGCCCAATGTCGGAGAAATATTCGATGAACTGCTCCGGCGCGCCTGCGTTTCTCAGCCTTGCTTCCGCCGCTTCGGTCGTCTCTTCGACGGGCCGGACGGTCGTCCCGGTGGCGGCCGATATGCGATCCGCGAGCTGCTCCAAGGTCAAGGCTTCGGGACCGGTCAATGCGAGTGCTTGCTTGCCGCAATCTTCGCCGAGGAGAAGCTCCACCGCGACGGCCGCAATATCCCTGGCGTCGATCCACGATGTAGCGGCGCCCCCGGATGTCATCACGATAACTCCATCCTGGCGGATCAGGTTTCCGAAGAAGCGCTCGTCGACGAAGTCCTGCATGAACCAGTTGGGTCGCAATATGGCATAGTCGAGATTGCTCTGCTCGATGACACGCTCGACCTGACGTTCATGCGCGTCGTCGGCGCGCGTCTCGGCCGCGATTTCCGAGAGCAGCACGATCTTCGTCGCACCGGACTTCTCGGCCAGACCGACGAAATCCCCGACAATATGGGTCACCTCGTCGGACTCCGGCTTTACAAGATAGATGGCATCCACTCCGTCCAGTGCAGAAGCCCAGCTTGAGCGGTTTTCCCAATCAAATGGCACCCCAACGATGTCACCCTGAGCTTCGAATGAAGGGTTTCTTGATGCAGCCCTGACCGTGACGCCGCGTTCCGCGAGACCGTTCACCACATGCCGTCCCGTCGTCCCGGTCGCCTTGGTAACCAAAATACCGCTCATTCCCGGCTCCTGCTCTTTGGCTATTTACGCGATCCCCGAACGGCCGCTTCCTGAATAGCCCTATCCGAACCAAATTTACTCATAAATTCTATATTCGCATAATATAATCGCTGTCAATGTTCCAGCGTCCCCATCCGACAGACCGAGTTCAATGGGATTGCGCGCCGAGAGATGGGCCGGTCGCGTCACAATTCCTTATAAGATAACCCTTTCTGGCCCGCCTCCATATGATGCTAGTGCCAACGTGGAACCTCCCGTCGCTCCCGCGTGACATCTCAAGCGTGAACTTATTGCATCGGTGGATAATTCCAGCCCTCCGCGATGCCGAAGCACGGGGCTATCAGAAGAGGGATTTCTGAACGGGTCGCTGCGAGTTGGGGGGCATTGCCGTAGCGGCAGCGATCGGAACGCGACCTTGACGTAGCGGGCATGCGGCGGCTTGCGCGGACAACGAATAGTGCGAACCGGAGCCGTCCGTTGCTGGCTTTGGAGATTTACGATGTACGAGCCGAAGAAATGCCGCGCGCGGATCGGCAGGGCGACGTTGCAAATCGTGCGGAACTGGTAGTGCACAGCGCCATGCGCTTGCAGGGGCCGCTTAAGCGGACCGACATGAAGCTGGCAAAGATCGGAGCCCGCACTATCGGCGACCTCGTCCGTACCATTGGCGACATATGTTCCTTCTATACCTCTAGAACGCCAAAATCGCTTCGACCAGGATTCGGACATATTGTCGGGGATGAATTCGGTTGCAGCCCCAGCTTGGCTGCAGTTTGCATATGCTCGCCGAAGGAGCCAAATACCCGACCCGCGCCGGCGCTGATTTGGGTGACATGGACGCCCCTCTGAGAGGAGTTGATAGAAACACTTCCGGAATGCGTGTTGCCCGACCGCCCGATACCGGATCGCGTAGCGATCAACGGGAGGAGTCTTGCTCCTCCCGTTGAACATGTCTTTAAAAGCGCAGCGTCGCTTCGACGCCATACATGCGAGGCTCTCCGCGGATATAATATTCAAATCCGAGGACCGCTGGATCGGTGTGAAATGCGTATGGCGTATATTTCTTGTTGAAAATGTTCGTACCCCAAACCGCTACTTCGACGGGGCTCTTGGAAGGCGAGAAGACGATCCGGCCATTGGCGAGCCAGAAACCGTCTTGTTGAACGCCCGGGATGTTTTGCGGGGTAAAAAATACTCTGCTCGTATACACGCCGCCCAGATGCAGCCTCAGCTTCCCGTCATCATTGTTGACGATATCCCAGTCAGCGCCAACATTAACATTCCATCGCGCAGCGCCGAGCGCCTGCTTTCCGGCGACCGAAACCGGCGCGACGCGCCCGATCGACCCCCGGACATAGCGGGGATCCTGATGGCCGACGGACGCCGACACATTGAAGCTGTCGGTAATGTTCGCCCTTGCCTCCAATTCAAAACCTTTGATGCGTGCCCTTTCGATATTATACAGGAACTGCGCTCCGGCCTCGAAATAGCCCACCTGCTGGTTGCGATAATTTGCCCAAAAGCCGGTGAGATTGATTTGCAGTCGGCGGTCAAGCCAATCGGTCTTGATGCCGGCTTCGTACGAATCCACTTCCTCAGGCTTGGCCAAGTTGACCTCGCTCGGTGAGCCATAGGCCGAACCATTAACCGCCCCTGTGCGATAACCTTGCTTGAACGAAGCATATGTCAAAATATTGTCCGCGATCTTCCAGTTCACGCCCGCTTCAAAGCTGGTGTTGCTGAAGGTCTGCCGTCGGGAAACCGACGGGATGGTGAGGATGTCCGAAAAGTCGAAGAAGTCGGGCGTTCCGTTCACGACGCGGCGAAAGGCTTGATAGGCCGTGTAGTCCGACGCGCGGATTTTGTCCCTGCTGTAACGCAAGCCCCCGGAAACCTTCAGGCCCTCGGCGAGTTCGACTTCTCCGCGAATGTAACCCGAGATGTTGGTGCGTTTCTGACGAAACTGGTTTCGCTCGTTGAAGGGAACCCCGAATGTGGGAACATAGCCGCTGCCCGGGGTATAGAAAAGCGGGTCATTGAAAAAGCGGAGCGTAGCGAAAAACTGTCCGCTGTCGCGAGCATATTCGACGCCGGATATGAAATTCACCGGTCCGTCAAATTGTGTAACCACCCGGAGTTGTTGCACGAACTGGCGAATCTTGCGACCGCCTCCGTTGTTCTCATCCAACTCGATTTGCATTCCATCGCTGTCGGTGTTGAGCACGTGATGAGCGGAATCGTAGCTTGTAATCGAGGTGAAACGATACGGCCCCGCGTCCAGGTTCAGGGTCAGGTTGGCGCCGCTGTTGGCTATGTCCATTCGCCCGGGATAATTGACGCTAGCCTCAAAAAAGCCCAGTCCCGCGCGCAAATCTTCACCAAGGATGTCGAGGTTGAGATCGCGCGGGAGCGAGCCTTGAATGGTGCCCGTAGAGGTGAAGCGATGGAGACGCAGAATCGCTTCGAAATCGCTGCTCGGTTTGAAAAGGATCGTTGCGCGGCCTGCTAGATATTGCGTTTCTGCAAGGTCGGGCCCTCCGGGAAAGCGGTTCTTGATCCAGCCGTCTGCCTTGACCCCATTGACCGCAAGGCGGACTGCAAGTTTGTCCTCGATCAAGGGTGCCTGCGCCGCCATATCGAGGTTCAACCGATTGTAGCGACCATAGCCCAAGGTCAGATGGCCGTCGGTCTCGAACGTCGGAACATTGGACACGATGCTGATCGCGCCGCCCGTCGCGTTGCGGCCGTAGAGTGTGCCTTGAGGTCCTCGCAATACTTCGACGCGTTGCGCGTCAAAAATCGGCATGCTCTCTAGAGGACTGAAACCTCGCACGGAATCGTCGAGAAAGATCGCGATGGGCCGGCTGTGATTGAACGTGTAATCGGAGGCCGAAACGCCACGCATCGTAAAGACCGGCGTGCTTCCCGCGCCGTACGGCGAGTAGACCTGCAAGTTGGGCACCACGCGGCTGATGTCGGCCGCCAGCAGGATCGATGCGTCCTTGAGCGCCAGGTTGCCGAGCGCGGAAACGGCAGCGGGCACATCCTGCAACCTCTGTTCGCGCCGCTGGGCGGTTACGACGATTTCAGGCGGCCCCTCGACAATCTCGGCCTGTTCCGTGCCACTCGCGGCCGGGTTGCTTTCCTGCGCTTGGGCGGTTGATACAGCGGTAGCGGCTGCTGAAACCAGTAATGAGATACGGCAAATATGATAATACTTCATAAATCCCCCTTACATGGCATCGCCCTGCAGTAAAGCCGCAAGTCATGCCTATTTTCCTATCATTAGAACTTATACTAGCGGTCATTTATTTAGTCTTAGAAGTCCAAGGATTCATTCAGGGAAATCTTAATTTTTCTCGCTACTAGAAATAACGAGAAGAACTTCTCAGATATTACCGGCTTGTCGCGTCCAATCGCATGCCCATACGCCGTGCGACATTGGAGGCCAGGGGGCAACGCAATCCCGGTCCCGATGGCGGACAACGTCAGTGCGCCAGAAAGCTGGTCGGCCCGCTTATGAAGTTCCACGCGAGCCACTCGGCCGAGCACTCCCCCGGAAGAACGGTTCACCACTTCCCGGCGCGCGCGCCACCGAGCGGCGCGATCGGGGAACTTGTCGGCGGTCCGATTGCCTCGTTGCGTCAAACCCCGCATTGCCTACCGGCTCCTTCTAACGGACGGCCAAGCTCGCGCCGTTGTGCGGCCGCTCATCATCGCCCGCGTTGACGCCTCGCCCCCAATTGCCTTCAAGCAACGACTCCAAGGGCATGCGACCGGTGATCCGCCGGACGAACGGGAGCGTGTCGGCGAGGGAACGGTAAGGCAGATCCATGTGGTTCGCGTCGTAGCAATGATACTCGACGTCGCTGCCCGCCGCCCGCAGATCCTCCGCATAACGGCGGACCGTTCCCGGAACGCAATATTCGTCCACCGCCCCCTCGGTCAGCAGCACCGGGCGATCGAAGCGGCCTCGCGAAGCCTCCAGCGCGGACAAATCGATATCGGCAAAGACACGTGCGGCCGCTTCGGCATGGCTGGTTTCGCCGGGAGCGAAACGAAACAGCGGCTTGCCGAGCATAGGCATGAAGGTGTCCAGGACCTCACCCGGCTCGGCCAGCCGGCTCGTGCACCACGCCTTCCACAGCGCCAGGCCGTCGTCGTTCAGATGCTCCTCGACTTTAATCGAGGGGTCATGATAAGTGTAAGCATGAAGGACGAGCGGCAGCAGGATGCGGGCCGTATCGGTCATGTCGCCCACAAGCGTGGACCATTCGACCGGCGCGCATTCAGCCACGGCACCGCGATAATCCAGTTCGGGCGCCGTCGCAGTCGCGACAGCCGCAGCGAACAAGGTGGACTGCCCGCCCTCGGACGCACCCATGGCGACCCATATCGGGGACAGCTCGGACGTGAGTTCGCGCCCCGCTCGCACGGCATCTATTTGATTGGCCGCCAGCATCGGCCCGTGCAGGTACGGATGCGGCCCTGCGGTGCCACGCCCCTCTTGGTCCGACAGCACGACGGCGTACTCGGCCTGGAGGAACGACGGGATTGTGGTCCAGGCCGGATAGCCCAAAACGGTGGCATGGGGATCGAGCGAGGGCGCCGCGATGGCGGTGATGCCGGTCGTCCCGACGGCGTAAGAGACAACCGCCCAGCCGCCCTCGGGAGCCTCAGCTTTAGGCAGCAGCACGAGACCGCTGACAGCGACCTTGGCGCCTGTACTGCCAAGGCTGACATAGAGGACGCGCCAGCCACGCGCGGCACCGCGGATCAGTTCGCGCTCGGACAAGGGCTCGCTGCGCAGCAGCGTGCCCCGCGCTGTGCCAGACAAATCTTCGGACCATGCGTAGAATGGCGCGGCGGGATCGAACGGCTCGCTCACAGGGGTCTCCCAAATTGCTCTACCATTTGGTATAGCTATCTCACGGACGGGTTATTATTCAAGCGTGGAATTGGAGTCAAGAGGCAATGCAGGAAGTAGGCGGCGGAGCTAGAAGCGGGACACAGAAGGACGGCCGCGCAGTGCGTTACGAGCACCGCCGCCCGGAGTTGCTCGAGGCCTTGCTCAATCATTTGGTCGACAACGGCCTCAATGGCCAGTCCGTTCGAGCGCTTGCCGAATCAGTCGGCGTCTCTCACGTGACGCTGCGCCACCATTTCGGAACGCGCGAGCAACTTCTTGCAGAAGTATTCCAGGCAATCGTCGAACATTGGTCGATCCCTTTCCACTTTGCGAAGAACGATCTCGTGTGGGTGATCCGTGACCAATGGCGGCGATGGACCACGCCGGTCGGGCAACGCTATTTCCGATTGGCTTTTGAGGTATATGGACTTGCCGTCAGCCAGCCCGACCAGCACCGATCCTTCCTCACGAAGATGGTGTCAGACTGGATAACCCTCATCGCTGATCATTTGGTGGAAACGGGCTATCAACGCGCAAAGGCCGAAAATCTGGCGACTCGCATCCTGGCGCAGATTCGCGGGCTCCAGATGGACCTGATTGCTACCGGCGACATCCTGCGTGTCGAGGCAGCATTCGAGGAATTTGCATCCCAATTGGCGACCGAGGTCTCGCAAACTCTAGGTCGTCAGGGCGCTCCTTGACCCCAATGGTGGCCCGACTTTTATTGCTGTCAGCTATTCTGATCCCGCTTATTCTGAAGCCAACGCCGACGATGGACGCTGCGAGCGCCTCGGCGAACTCAGCAAAGCCGAATTTCAAATAGACGCATCGGATAAGGCTCAGGAACATGAGGGCACCAATGGCCACGAGGCCAGCGCGGCAATCGCGTTCGCGCGATCGAGATTGCGATCCTCGCTTACCTCATCGGCGATAGCGACAGTCGTCGGACAAGGCCGGTTACCCTCCAGCTCTCTCACCAAGCTATTCCGCCTCGGCGGGTATCTTGCAAGATCGTCCGACCGAGCCCCTGCGACCATTATTGTCTGGCGCGGCCCACGGCGCCTTGTGGATGTCCAGTTCGGCGCCGACCTCGCCAATTAAAAAAAGGCAATGCGGCGCCGGCCGACTATCACGCTAAGCGAGCAGCGGTACAAGCACGGCCAGCCTGGCGGAATGGTAGCAATCTCGATACGATACCATTCTTTGGTCCGGCAGGGGATCAAGCGCAAGAACGATCAGGCTGCCGTCAAGAAGGGAAGCTGCCTCACCGCGGAAGGTCAGGGTCGATCAGCCTGCATCCCGGCCGCGAGGAACGCCACCATATTATCGAGCATCTCTTCTTTCGAAAGATGATGGATCTTGCCTTCCGTCAGATCCTCGATCCGCCCCAGGTCATTCAGCATGAACATATATGTGCCGACCAGGAAGGACATTCGCAATCCGATCGTCCGTCGGGGCAGTTCTGGAAGTGCCTGCGCCAAGGCATCGACATAGCGTTTGACCGACGCATCATAGACTTCCTTGCGGAGGCGCAGGGCATGTTCTTCAGGCTCGGAATGCAGGCGGGACTGCAATTGCGCGAAGGCGGCGCCGGCCTCGCCGCTATGCTTCAGGTCCCACTGCGGCTGGAGATAGGCCCGAATGATATCCTTCACCTGCAGCGGTTGGCCGGATTCGAGCAGCCGGTCCAGCAACACGTGACGATGTCCGGACAGCAGTCCGCCCCGCCGCTTGTAGACTTCGTCGAAAAGTTGCTCTTTCGTGTCGAAATAATAGCGGATCAGCCCCTGGTTCACGCCAGCACGCTCCGCTATATCGCGTACGCTTATCCCGGTATAACCACCTTCGGCAAAAGCGATTTCCGCGGCATTCAGGATCTTTTCCTTCAATTTGCCATTATTTTTGGGGCGCCCGGGCTTCCTTGCCGATTTCTTTTTCTCACCCTTCACCGCCTTGTCTTCAGCGACGACAACAGTGGCATTGGAATCCATCTCTATTCTTTCCGCAGTCAAGTTCGAACCCTTTTCTAGCCAAGGATGGCGTCACTGCTAGGAAAGGAAGCCTGTCCGCCGAGGGACCGCTCGATCCACGCGACAAGCAAATCCGCGATCGCTGCGCTGTTTATCTCACTCATCAACATGTGTCCATTGCCCCCAATGCCATGCTCTTCAAGCCGAATATGTTCAAAGACATTCCCCCGATCACGGACGAAAGCCGCCGCGCGCGCGTTAGCCTCGCGCATCCAGGTTGCCTCGCCAGTGACGATCGCCACGGGTCGGTCGAACGGGTCGGCCGTTCCGGCATAAGGCGCCGCACAAAGACCGTTCTCGAACGTCCCCAGAGGATGAACCATTCCGGGATATCCGAGCGGCTCGATCGCGACGATTGCCTCGACCTTGTCGTCGCCCTTGGCGGCAAGAGCCCAACCGCAAGGACCACCAGCCGAATGGCTGACGATGATGGTCGGCCCGATCAATTCGAAAAGCGCATCGGCGATCGCCTCGACATGATGCTGGCTCGCCGCAAGAGTAGTCGCCATCGGCCCTTGGCTCGCCATGAACCGGTCGCCAGCCCGAGGATCGTCCGGCCAGCGATCATGCTTCGCCGCCTCGGGCCAGAGATCATGCCGTTCCGGTTCGACAAAGCGGGGATAAAGGAACCCATAATCCGGAAGCGGCAAGGCCGGGCCGTGCACCCGTTCGTTCCATGCGCAACGCCCGTGCCCTGGCCGATCGAGGATATAAACCGGAAAGCCCGCGCGCAGAAAGCTGTGCGCCCAGCCCGGCCGACCATCGGGCGTCCGCAGAAATTCGGACCCTTGCCCACCCCCTCCGTGGACGAAGAGGACGGACACTGGCCGTGACGCCGCGGGTACGAACCATTCGACATATCCACTGATGCCCGGCCAGATCTTGCCCTCTGCGTGAGCGGGCTCACCGGTCAGGAAGCGGCCGCCGAAGTCCTGGAGTATATAGGGCTCCATCATGAATTCAGAAACGGGTGATCAATTGCTCGGTGAAGCTCAGTTCCTTCCTGATCAGCTCCTCATTCCCTGCAACGTTGCGCAGGAACTGAATTCGCTCTTCCTTCTCCTGGCCTTCCTTAAGATAATAGAGGCTGCGCAGGTTGAGCGAAGCGCGCGGAGACGTGATTTCGGTGAAAATGCGCCGCCGGTCTTGCTCATAGAATTCCAGAATGTCGTGATCGGCGCCGTCGTGGAGAACCCGGTTCAGGGCCTCGATCAATGCGAACGCATCGAACATCCCGCCCGTGAGACCGAGACCTCCGGTCGGATTGGTCACATGTGCGGCATCGCCCACGAGGATTATCCGGCCTTCGCGCATCTTGTCCGCCACACGCTGGTGCATACGGTAGGGAGAGGCGGCCAGAACTTCGTACGGCAAATCGGGCAGGTGATCGGCGAACATCGCGTCAATGCGTTCGGGCAGCCCTTCGATTGGCAATTCCGGATTCTCGACGAAGGTGACGCGCCAAACGTCCGACTGGTCGATCTTGCAGATGACCGCACCATGTTTTTGGTCGATCTGCATGACCGTAGGCGAATACCCCACCGATGAGAGATCGATTTTGGTATTAGTGGCTACATAGCGCTCGGGCCACGTCACACCGTAAAATTGCAGCCCGAGAACATTCCTGCGCACGGCGCTGTTCGCGCCATCGGCACCGACAAGAAAATCGCCCTCGAGGCGTTCCGCCCCGCCCGGTCCGTCAAGCTCGGCGATCACACCGTCCGCATTCTGGCTGCAACCCTGCAAGCGGGTCTGGTAGCGGATTTCGATATTGGAAAGCATCGCAACATGCCGGGCGAGAACCTGGGAGAGCAAGCCTTGATGCAAATGCAGGGCCTGTCCGTCCTCATAGGCCGGCGAGCCAGTCCATTCGATCATTTCCCCCGTGCTGTGGATGTGCCAGCCGAAGCTCTGACGAAGGAAGCCCTCGCTGATACAATCCTGCAGGAGACCCAACTTCTCGAGATGCGGTAGTACCGGATAGTGGTAAACGAGTGCTCGCGGGCTGTCGTTGAGCTCGGCCTCGGCCTCGAGGATCGTAACGCGCGTCCCCGCCTTCGCGAGGCCGATGGCCGTCAGCAAGCCAGTCGGCCCCGCTCCGGCGATAATTACATGCTGGGTCATTGATCTACCTCTCCATTATTAACTGGGCGACGTCAGTCCGACGACCTGATCTGGCCGAGCCAGTTCAGGATGTCGTCGGCGCTGGTGATGTCGCCGTACTTTTGGGCGATGTCATAAAGATTGGCTTCGTGCGGCGCCGACGCCCGGTCGGCGCAGCAATCGCGCGGCACCAGCACGATAAAGCCGGATTGCACGGCATCAACGACGGTGGCGCGCACGCATCCCGATGTGGTCGCCCCCGTAACAACAACCGTATCGACCCCGGCAGCGGTGAGCAAACTGGCCAGGTTCGTGCCATGAAAGGCCGACGCGCCATGTTTGATGATGACGAGATCGCCCGAGGTGATACCGGTCGCGCTGTCGATTTCGACCAGTCTTGTGCCCGCCATCAGCGCTTTCATGCCCGTCGCCTTGCGAAGCCAAGGCAATGCCTCCGCCTCCCACGGCTGATAGGCGATGGTGGTGTAAATAACGGGAAAGCCGCGTTCGCGGGCAACATCGGTGAGCCGACGCGTCGCAGCGATCTCAGCCCGCATATCCGCGGCGGTGGGATAGCTGGTGTCAGTGAAGCCGTAGGAGAAATCGACCACAACGATCGCCGGCCGGGTTCCTCTTGGTGCGCTGCGACCGAATCCGGCCTTATCATAGACCTCATCCTGCGACATCGAACACCTTGCTTTCCTTCACGCTCGAACCGCCGTTTCGATCGAACTGGAGTTCCTTCACCGCGATTTCGCCATCGATCAGCACCGGGTCGTCATCGAGAAAGAGCGAGCAGCCGCGCATGGGGATGTCGAGATGGCAGGCCGTGTCGTTCAACCCGCCAAGCTCGTTGTTGGGGCCCGTGGAAAACAGGACGTTGCCCAGATAGCTGCGCGGCTCCATTCCCATGCCCCCGGGGAATTCGCCCGGCGTCATCCGATGCCACTTGGCGTCCGGATTCATCCCCCAGCCGATATGGCTCATTGCGAATCCGCGCTCGTCTTCGAAGTCCGCCATGTAGGATTTGACCAGTTCAGCTTCCAGGCCGCCACGGATATCCGTGATCCGTCCCTGCTCGATCGTGTAGATAATTGGCTCGCGAACATAGATATTCTGCGGAAGGAGCACATCGCCCGTCCCGACGACGATCTGACCATCCACACCGTCATCGTCGCCCCCCGTGAACACGAAGCCCGAAGGCCAATGATCCCATCGCCCAGGCTGGTCCGTGCAAGCATATTCGGTGATGGTGGGATAGGTTCCGAGCTTGTAGATCACATCGGTGCCGTGGGGGGAGGTGATGTGCATCGATTTGGCCCGCGCCAGCAGTTCTCCCGCCCGCTCGACTTTCTCGCGCAGTTCAAGATTCGGCAACATGCGCGCGAGCAGTTCTGGCGGCTCGACCACTGTCAGCACGCGCGTGCCGGCCGCCTGGATCGCCATCTGTTCTGGCGAGAACAGCAAAAAGATGCAGTCGATGAGCATGTCGGCGTTCTTGAGGGCCTCGACAGCCTCCGGCATGACCGCAAGCGATGTCTGGCCGACTGCCCACCCTCCCATGGGCGAAGCCGCGGGAAGGCGCATATGATAGATATTCGCGCCCAACATTCTGCCCGCGGCAAGGAAGGCATCGGCATAGTCGAGACGCTCGTCGCCTTGGGTGAGGACAACCAGGCGCTCATCCGCACGCACTCCGGACATCTTCAGTTGATGCAGGCAAATTTCGATAAAGCTTGCGCGGTCCATTACGGACGCTCCAATTCTGTCAAATTCTGAAATCGCTCACGGCGCGCAAAAAACCATCAAGGTCGTCCCACGGGATCATGTGCCCCGCGCCCTCGACCGTCGTAATTGCAATGTGCGGCGCAAGGCTCTTGATCTCCGCGATGTCGGCCTCTTCGATCACCGGGGAGGCGCCGGCCACCACCAGGCGCATCGGCAGGTCGAGGTGCGGCAAGTCCTGATGGATGTCGTCGGTGTGAAAGCCCTTATAGGCGACGTCGATCGCATGAAGATCACAGCTATGAAGCCACTCCGCCCGCAACGCGCGCTGCTCTTCGGTCCAGGTAGGACAGAAGGCCTTCATGTCATCCGCTGAACAGCCGCGCTGCGCCAACAGGATTGAGTCCTCGTACCAGGGCCACGCCGATGGATAGGGACGCCGACCGGGTCCGCTTACCGGCGGATCGACGAGGATCAGCCCGCCAAAGGCCTTCGGCGCCTTGCGCGCGGCACGGATCGCCGTGCGCGCGCCCATCGAATGACCAAGAACGATTGGCGCTTCCATGCCCAGCGCCTGGACAAGCGCGACAGCATCGTCCGCCATCGCATCGAGCGAATAGTCAAGGTCGCACCCCTGGCTGAGCCCGCGTCCGCGCACATCCAGAACATGGACTTCGAAATGCGCCGAAAGAGGCTCTGCAACGAAGTCCCAGGTGACCGCCGGCGAGGTAATCCCCGGTATCAGCAGCATTTGCGGACCGCCCTCACCGTGCTGGATCAGGTGGTGCCGGATGCCGTTCGCATGGACGTTATAGCCGCGCATCGCCATCCCCTTAATAGGCGCCGGAAAGCAGCGTGCCGCCACCGGGCACCCGCGTGTCGAGATCGAGCGACCTCAGCATCGCCCATGTTGTGGCGATCGCCGCCGTCAGGACGGGCTTGCCGACCTGCGCCTCGACAATCGAGACGGCGGGCAGCGAAGGCATCTGCACGCATGCCGACAGCACGACCGCATCGACCTCGCCGATCTGCTCCATGCTGGCGACAATGCCGGGAAGACGGGCCGGGTCGTGCGCGGCAACCGCGAGATTGTCGGAAATCTCAAGCGCGCGCCACTCCACCACTTCCACACCCTCGCTGCGGATATAATCGACGACCATCTCGGTCAGCGGCTTCATATAGGGAGCAACGATCGCGACCTTCTTGGCGCCAATCGCCTTAATGCCATCGACAAGCGCTCCGGCGGAGGAGACGACGGGCGCCGAATTGCCGCTGTCGACGGTGACCTGGTGCAGCCGGGCCTGTGACTCGCGATGATAGCCGTGCCCCATCGACATGATCGCCACGAGGCACGCGTAGCCCATCACGTCGACCGCAGCGTCGGACAGCTCAAGCGCGCAGCGATCACTCGCCGCATCCATCGCGGCCAATTCCTCCTTCGTGACATGCTTCATCCGCATGCGCGAGGAATGGAAGGTGAAGCGCTCAGGCGAAATCGTCTCACGCGCGCGCAGAAGCGCCGGAATTTCCGTTTCCATCGTCACGTTGGAGCTCGGCACGATCTGGCCGATGCGATAGGTTCTCATCAGAGTCTCCTTGTAGCTAGGAGTGGTAATAATTCGTCATTCGTATAAATTCAAGGAGAATTGACCGCTCGAACGGCTCCGCGTGCACCATTGAGCCGGGGCGTCGGCGCGCGACCGCAAGGTCGCCTTCTCTTCAAGATGCTATCCATAAATATCATAGTTAAAACATGGTATTATGATGCCCTCTCAGGACCAAATTCCAGCTTGAATCGAACAGCTCACGCCGTGCACCATGGCGGTCGAGACCCGCGCCGCTCGACAATAGCAAGGGATCGGGATCCAAGATTAAATTCTGCGCCCGCCGGATTTCTGCAAGGCGATCATGATTCCTGCCCAGCAGCTAAACGGCCGCGCCGCGAATCCAGGGGGATTGGCAGGAACTTGTGCGCTATTTTCCCGGCCTGTCGTCCATCGCGTGAGCATCCCTCACCAGCTCAACGCATCGCGCCACGGCCGCGATACATCGACTGAAAAGCAGGCGGTCAGTAGAGGGCCTGGGGTCAGAACCCATCGAAAGATCGATTCCCAATGACCTGCGCCGAAGATTGATGAAGGCGGTTCGAGATCGGTCGAACGCCCGCTCGCCGTCATCGAAAACAACAAGCAGCTACCCCCGCGGCTGTTCCTTGCTTCTGGTCCGGACGCCCGTCCGACCGTGCACCCTGCCCCAGGTCAGCGCCTGCCGCCCAAGCTCAGCGGGCCGGCCCGGCGCTTCTCCCGGATTGCCTCCTCCTCGCTGCAGCGATGCAGCGAGGAGGAAGTGTTTGGCCAATTACTTGTTGACAGTCCCTTCGGTCAGAACCGGATGGTAGCATCCACGCTATATGTACGCGGCGTGCCACGAATCAGATAGTCCAGCCCGGCGAACCTCAGGCCCAGACCATAGGTGAAATACTTTTCGTTGAAGAGGTTCTTCACCCCTGCGCCAACCGAAAAGCGATCCGTATTATAGGCCAGACGCGCATTGGCGACCCAATAGCCCGACTGAGACACATTCGCCGTTTCCGCGATGTCGAAAAAGACGCGCGAGGTATAGGTGCCGTCGAGATTAAGATCGACCGTTCCGTCATTGATCTCCGCCAGCACAAAATCGCCGGTGAGATTGAGGCTGAACTTCGCGGCGTTGGATATCTGGTTCCCGGAGACATCGATGCCGCTCGAACCCGACACGGTCGCATCATCGCTATATTTTGGATCCAATACGCCGACGCCGACGCCAAGCGTCACCCGATCGACCGGCCGAGCGGTGATGTCAGCCTCGAAACCGCGGACACGCGCGCCACTGATCGAACGGAGCGGAAACAGGCCGCCCGCCTCGGTCACGACGACCTGCTGGTTTTTGTAATCGGTCTGGAACAACGAACCGTTCACGGTCAGCGCGCGGTCGAGCAAGGTCGATTTGAACCCGAACTCATAAGTCCGCGCGGTCTCCGGCGGTGCGAAGGTGATTTCGGAGGGATCGCTGAAGGCCTGCGCATTCACAGCGCCGCTGCGATAGCCTTCGCGCATGGAGGCGTAGAGCAAGACGTCTTCAGTTGGCTTCCAATTGGCCCCCACCTCGAAACTGGTATTGTTGAAGGTGCGGCGATCAGAAAAGTTGCTGATCGTCGGGACCGCGACGGGGTCTACGTTATCGCCGAGGAATGCGTTGAAATTCGAAACAGCGACCTTGTCCCGGCTGAAACGCACACCGCCGTACATGGAAAGTGTGTCGGTTATTTCGAAGTCGCCGCGAAGATAACCCGCATAGCTTCTACGCTTCTGGTCGAAGCTGTTCGACTGGATAAAGCCCGTCCCGGTGGGCGTAAAGCCGAAGGTGCAGGCCGCGCCGCAGCCCGGATCCGTGAGCAGCGAATAATCAAAGCCGGCGTTTACCGAGTCATAGGTATAGATGAGGCCCGCTTGGACATTGAACGGCCCGTCAAACGATGTCGCCAGCCGCAGATCCTGGACGAACTGCTTCATGTCTTTGCCGAAGGTAACGATAGGATCGTCCGCCTCGATAACGAGACCGTCATCGTCGCCAATGTCGACCCATTTTCCCCAGTCATAGGTCGTCACGGAGGTCAGTCTGAGGACGTCGGACGCGTCCCAGTTCATAATAAGGTTGAACCCGTTGCTGCGGATCGTGCGTTCGGGCGTGCTGTTGGTAGCCGTCTCAAAGAATCCAAGGCCGTCGCGGTTCGACCCGGGGAGGTTCGACAGATTGTTGCCGGGAAAAAGAATAGCGGGATCGTTAAAGTCGATGTTTCCCGCGAACGGCGCGTAATTGCGGCCACCGCTCCTGACGTGGTTGAAACGCAGCGTCGCCTCGAAGTTGTCCGCGGGCTCGAACTGCAGCGCCGCGCGGAACGAGAAGACATCAGTCTGGTCGAGGTCCCCAAGGCCGGGCGTGACGTTCTTGAGAACCCCCGTGTCGTGCACATAAAGCGCTGCAACGCGTACCGCCAGCACATCCTGGATCAGCGGGGCCTGCAGCGCACCTTGCAGCCGAACGCGATTGAAATTGCCATAGCTGCCCGTCACATAGCCCTCGGTCGAAAAACCGGGCTTTTTCGTAACGATGTTCACGGCGCCGCCTGTCGCATTCTTGCCGTAGAGCGTGCCCTGCGGGCCGCGCAGCACCTCGACGCGCTCGACGTCATAGAGAGGCATCGTCTCGAACGTCGACAGACCGCGGATGCCTTCGTCGATATAGATTGCGATCGGCTTGCTCTGATTGGCGGAATAGTCGGTCGAAGAAATACCGCGAATGACAAAGTTGGGCGGGCCACCTTCACCGAAAGGGTAGTTCACCTGCGAGTTCGGCGAAAGCGTAATCAAATCGGAAATCTGCACCGCTTGGCGCTTCTCGATCGACTCACCGCCAAAGGCTGAAATGGCGACCGGTACGTCCTGAAGACGTTGCTCGCGGCGCTGTGCGGTAACGATGATATCGCCGGAGCCGCTTGCGGCCGTTGCACCCGATTCAGGCTCCGCACTCTCCTGGGCATAAGCCTTCGAGGGAGCTGCGAGCGGTAGCAAAGCAAGCGAAATCGCCAGTGCGGAACGGGCCGAACCCCTAGTCAATCGAGCAGTCATTATACTTCTCCCTTTTTTGCATAGTTCATCCCCGCCGGTCGAGAGCACCCTGCCAGTGCGCAAGCCACTCCCCGTTTGCCTCGGCCGAGGCGCCCCTCAGCATTTGAGATTTCCTCACCTCACACCCCTGCGCGGGAAACAGAATCCGCCATCGGGAGAAGCTCGGTCATGCAAAAATGCAGTAAATTATTCTGCCGCATAATTAAGGTGGTTGTCAATGGTTATGCGAACCCACTGGCAAGAACCCCCGGCCGCAAATCCGCTGGGAAGCGTGGCCCACAGTTTAACATCATTTTATCAACTATTTAACTACGTTATAATATCCGCAGTGTCACACCAGACCTGTCACCTGTCCGCGTCTGGAAAAAATCATCAATCGCATAAATTAGTTGCGAACGGTGACGAAATTGCTACGAATTCGAGACGCTCGCGGCCGACTCGATTTCTCGAACGACCTCGCAAGCGGCAGTTTGACATCCGCTGGCGCCGACGCGGGTCTTGTGAAATCGGGCGTGAACGAAATGGGGGCAAGGCGGATGCGCAATCTGGACTTGGCGATATCCGCGGCAAACGCTCTTGATCGCATACCTTTTTTCGGGGCTGCAATGGGCCATCGAAGGCTGGCGCGTAGAGCGCAGCGGTTTCGGGGAGCTCGTCGAGATCAAGGCCGCCGTCGTTACGATCAGCATCTGACGCAACCGAAAGCCGTTCATGGAGATACGCATGACACAAATTAATGCCGCCACTGCATCGGCACTCGTTCCGTCTCCCGTCGAGAGCGAGACCGTTGCACTGCCGCGCTCGCTGAGTACTTTTCGGCTGGCCGTCTTTGTCATCGCCGCTGTCGCGCCGCTCGCCTGCGTTATCGGGGTGCTCCCCGTAGCGTTGGTGTTCGGCAGTGGAACCGCCCTGCCGCTTGCCTTCGTCATTTCCACGGTCGTCACGGCATTGTTCGCAGTGGGCTATTCCGCGTTCAGTCGAGAGGTGCTGGTTGGCGGCGCATTTTACACCTACATTGCACGCGGCCTTGGCCCGATCACCGGTCTAGGGGCAGCCGGCGTCGCGGTAGTCTCTTACACCATGTTCGTGCCTGGGGGCTTCAGTTATCTCGGTTATATGATGCAGACCACGTTCAGCGACTTGCTCGGATTTAACCTTCATTGGGTAGTTTATTCGCTGACGGCCTGGGTCGTGATCGGTTTCTTCGGCCTTCGCCAGATCGACTTCAGCGCCCGGGTCGTGCTGGCCGTCATCCTTATCGAGTTCATGCTGCTGCTGTTTTTCGATGCCATCCTTGTCGGACAGTTGGGCGGGGCGGCATTCCCGACGCAGTCGTTGGATATCGGTGGTCTGACGACTGGCGCGCCGGGTGTTGCGATCCTGCTCGCGTTCACCTGCTACTTCGGCATCGAGTCTGCCGCTCTGTTTTCCGAGGAGGCTAAATCGCCTCAGAAATCTGTGTCGCGGGCCACCTACATCGCGATCTTCACCATCGGCATCTTCTACTTCGTCACATCGTGGATCACCGTAGGCGCAATAGGACCCGACAACATCAAAGGCATACCCGAAGCAGACGTCGGACTCATCTACTTTAAGCTCAGCAATCAGTACGTCAGCGGTGCATTCACCACCATCATCCAGGTCGCGCTGGTCACCAGCATGTTTGCTACCGTCCTTTCGATGCATAATGTGGCCGCGCGCTATTTATTCGTCCTCGGCCGTCAGGGCTGCTTGCCCCGCGCTCTCGGCCGGGCGCATCCTGTCCATGGCTCGCCCTCTGCGGCCAGCGCCACCGTTTCAGTCGTCGCGCTCGTCGTCTTCACGAGCGCTGCTTATCTGGGGCTGCACCCGATGCTCGGACTGGGGCTGATCGTCCTGGGTTTTGCAGCCGTTGGCGTGATGTTCATGCAGGCGCTCACCAGCCTGGCGGTGGTGTCGTATTTCCGGGAGCATCCCGAGCGCCACCTTTGGCAGCACGTTATTGCACCGATTTTGGCGTTTGTCGGCCTGTTGGTGGCGCTGTACTTCGCCGTCAACAATTTTGAGTACCTTAGCGGTAGCCAGAATCCGGTGGTCAATCGATTGCCAATTGGCATCCCGGTCGCGATGGCCGCAGGCATAGGGTTCGGACTGTGGCTGCGCCGGTATCGGCCTTCCCGGTTCGCCGCCATTCAGCTGGACGAGTCGTGATCCCGTCATATCGGACGGAAAAATTCGAACGGTCGCTGGGCCCTCATTCCTCGGGCATGGCGGAATCCATGCAACAAGGGGAGCTCCACCTCCAGCCTAGACCTCCGGTTTGTTGGCTTTGATTTCCATAAGCGACGCATGCTTCGCATCGCAATTTTCAATTTCTGATTGGATTTTAGATGCAGCGTTTTTCAAGGGCGGACCCCTTTCAGCTTGAAGACCAGCTGACGGAAGAAGAGCGCATGATCCGCGATGCGGCGCGGGCCTACGCTCAAAACGAGCTGCAGCCCCGTGTCACCCAAGCCTATGCACAAGAACACACAGACTCGGCGATTTTTGCCGAAATGGGACGTCGAGGCTTACTCGGTATCACGATACCCGAAGCGTTCGGCGGCACGGGCGCAAGTTATGTGAGTTACGGCCTCGTCGCTCGAGAGGTCGAGCGCGTTGACTCCGGCTATCGTTCGATGATGTCGGTGCAATCCTCCCTGGTCATGTACCCGATCCATGTCTTTGGCTCGGATGAGCAGAAGGCGAAGTTTCTGCCCGGCTTAGCCAGCGGCGAATTAATTGGTTGCTTTGGCCTTACTGAACCGGATGCAGGATCCGATCCGGCTGGAATGAAGACCCGAGCGCGCAAGGTCGATGGCGGATACGTGCTGACGGGGTCCAAGACCTGGATCTCGAACGCTCCGATCGCCGACGTCTTCATTGTCTGGGCGACGTCGGAAGTTCATGGCGGGAAGATCCGCGGGTTCATCCTTGAAAAGGGAACCAAGGGTCTCGACACTCCCAAGATCTCCGGAAAATTGTCACTTCGCGCCTCGATGACGGGCATGATCATGATGGACGAGGTCTTCGTGCCAGAAGATGCCCTACTGCCAGGCGTCGAAGGGATGCGCGGGCCATTCAGTTGCCTCAACCGTGCCCGCTACGGCATTAGCTGGGGCGCGCTTGGAGCGGCCGAGTTTTGCTATGCCGCTGCCCGCCAGTATGGGCTGGACCGAAAACAGTTCGGGCGACCGCTGGCAGCAACCCAGCTTTATCAGAAGAAGTTGGCGGATATGGCCACCGACATCGCTCTAGGCCTGCAGGCGAGCCTGCGGGTGGGCCGCCTGATGGACGAGGATCGCTTCGCACCCGAGATGATCTCGATGGTCAAGCGCAACAACGTCGGCAAGGCGCTCGACGTAGCACGCGCTGCTCGCGATATGCACGGCGGAAACGGAATTTCAGAAGAATATCAGGTCATCCGCCATATGGTGAACCTCGAGACGGTCAACACTTACGAGGGTACTCATGATGTCCACGCCCTGATTATCGGGCGGGCAATCACGGACATCGCGGCTTTCTGATGCAGCAAGAACCCGCAAGCGCACGCCAACCGCTCAAGGGCCTGAGGGTCCTTGAACTGGCCCGAATTCTGGCCGGCCCGTGGGCCGGCCAGATCCTCGGGGATCTTGGCGCTGACGTATTGAAGGTAGAAAGTCCGGACGGCGACGACACGCGCAGTTGGGGGCCGCCATTTATCGACAATGGCAACGGAACACATGATGCAGCCTATTTCCACGCCTGCAATCGTGGGAAGCGTTCGATTACCGCCGACTTCGGCAATGCCCGAGATCTTGAGGAGGTGCGCCGCCTGGCGATCGAAGCCGATGTCGTTATCGAGAATTTCAAGGTGGGCGGTCTGGCCAAGTTCGGGCTGGACCATGCAAGCCTCTCGGCCTTGAACCCGCGCCTCGTATATTGCTCCATAAGTGGCTTTGGTCAGGACGGTCCTTATGCCGCTCGTGCCGGCTATGATTTCATCGTGCAGGGTCTGAGCGGGATTATGGACCTGACCGGCGACCCGGCTGGCGCACCGCAGAAAATCGGCGTGGCCTTGGCTGACATCGTGACGGGCCTATACGCCGTCATCGGTATTCAGGCCGCCCTCACGCGCCGCGAGCGGACCGGCCGGGGCGACCATGTGGATGTTGCCCTGCTTGACTGCATGACCGGCGTCCTTGCCAATCAGGCGATGAACTACCTGGCAACGCGGGAAAATCCGGCCCGACTGGGCAACGCACATCCGAATATCGCACCCTATGCCGTGTCCCCGGCCAAGGATGGCTGGCTAATTCTTGCGGTGGGCAATGATGGTCAGTTTGACCGTTTTTGCAAGGTCGTCGGGCTCGACGAACTGCCGGCGTCACCTTCATTCGCGACCAATTCTTCGCGGGTAGCCAACCGGGACGAATTGACCGCCATAATCAGCGCAGTCACGCAAAATTGGTTGCGGGACGACTTGCTGGGCGCGCTGGAGGTCGCGACAGTACCAGCCGGCCCAATCAACACGGTCGCGCAGGCACTGGCCGATCCCCAGATCGCGGCGCGCGGACTGGTGAGACAATTTGATCGGACGGGCGCATCCCCGGTCGACGGATTACGCACACCACTGATGTTTGAACATGCCGGCCTGTCTCTCGATTGCGGGTCGCCCTTGCTGGGACGAGATCAGCCCCGCTGGCTTTGACTGTTCTCACCGCGGCAGCGGGCCGCATACCGCGCGCGCTGCAACGCGGTTGAACAAGTAGCACACCCTCCGCAAATCTGAGTGACGCTCCCGATCTCGCTTCCCTGGCACGCGGTGAAGGAGGGTGCGCGGCAATTTGACCGAAGCGGAGAGGAACCCGGCCCAAGCAAGGCCGATATGCCATTCCCGTCTTGCCGGGGCTGATCTTGGCAGTCGCCGCCGCGCTGATCGAGAGGGCGGTATAGCAGACACGCCGCATCAGACCTGGCCCCTCGTCTTCTTCGAGAGCCCCGGGTCGCGATAGGCCTGACGAAGGCATGATGGGCCGGCCAGACTTGCCGGTGGCGGCGGCTTCACAATATACCTGCGGGTCGAGCAGAGCGAGACGCCAACTTGTGGCTGCGGATTAAGAACGAAACGGGGGACAGGAATGTCGAGGATGTCGTACCCGACATCGTCGAATGGAATCTGCGAGGATTGAAAGCACCTGCAAAAGGTCCAGAAAGAAGACCAATCCGCCCAGTTCCGGGTAACTGACAAACGAGCCATGTCCATCATCGGGGGATTGCGATGCGAGCAGCGTCCCCGAAAACTTTATCGGGAAGGCCCATTGCTTCGAGCGGCTGTTTCAAAAAACCGCAATGGGCCTTCCCGGAAGCAATCAGTTACCGAAGCCGCCGGCCTGCCACATCTCTCGCACGACGCGCCAACCCTCAGGTTTGCGCTTCAGCACGAAAAGCTGGCGAATCGTCTCCTGCTTCGTGGTCGCGGGCGGGTTGGGCTGGCAGGTCAGCACTGCAAATACCGAAGCCATGTCCCGCTCGGACGAGACAACCGTATCCTGGACGGCGAACGCGCAGCCCTTATTCCCATTGGGACCAAGATAGGCAAACCAGTCGTCAAGGGCCTTGACGGAAGCCTCGATCCCGCGCCGCGCCGCAACATCCCCCTCGCCGGTGATAATCACATCGTCGCTGTAAAAGCGCTTGGCCAGTTCGGTCGATGTCAAACCGTCACGATTGGCCTGATCTTGGCCAGCGTAGAAGGCATGGAGTTCCTGGACAACGTCGGCCGGCGCCGCCTCTGCGGGCGCCTCGCGTGCCACCACCGCCAGCGGCGTGGCGCACGTCAATGCAAGCAGGGCCAATCGCGTCTTAAGGTTGCAAGTCATACAAATCTCCCATTTTCCTAGGAATAACGCCTCATGTCACCACGCCGCGTATAATTATTTCCACGACGATTTAATTATCGATCGGCAGTTGCGCGGTGTCAAGCGAGGATTGCCGATCACGCGGCATGCCTCGCAAGTCCACCCACTCTCTCACCGCACCTTCAGGCTGGCGAAATCCCCCTTCCAAACGGCCGGGGGCAAACGCCCTCCGACCTGCGGAATGTCGCCCCATATGACGCCGCGAAATTGGAAACGCTCGTCTCGCGCAACTGTCGACAGTGCCAGCGCCGCACAGGTGATGGAACACCATGACCGGCCCGGCCTTGCCCGCGAGCCGAATCTGGGCTGGCGGTCGCTTAGAATGACAAAGTAGGGCGTAAATTATGCGATTGACGAATTGATTTGCGTGTCGGATCGTAGTGGAATACAGGCAGCGGTCTTATAAGGACGAGCAACCGGGCCGGCCCGGAAGCTCGCGCGTGGCGGGCGGTTTATTGAACCGCATGGGAAAGGTGCAAGGGATGGATCGCGAGCTCGGCGTGCGTCCGGCAAGGACATTGGCAATAGCGTGCGTCCTCTACGCGCTTTCGATTATTCTGATCAATATCGCGCCGTTCTTTGTGGGGCTTTACGTCGATACACTACATATAAGTCTGAGCGAGGCCGGGTTCGTACAAACCATTGATCAAGCTGGAGGTATCGTAGGGGCCGTCCTCGGCTTCTTTCTCATGCCGCGGCTCTCCTGGCGGACGCTGGCGTTTTTCGCAGCGCTCGTGGCGACGATCGCCAATGCGGCAACGGCATTGGCCGACAGCTATGTTCTTCTGTGCCTGATCAGGTTCGTCGCGGGATTCGGGGTGGTCTTGCTGACTACGGTGTCTGCGTGCGCGCTCGCGCGGGCGCGTGTTCCGGACCGCGCATTTGGGGCAGGGCTAACGCTCGGCATGCTTCTTTCCGCCGTCGCAATTTGGGTGCTGGATGCCATAAGGTCCGATTTTGGCTACAGCGCAAGCCTCGCATCAGGCGCTCTGTGGCTATTCGTCGCCGCGGGCTTGGCGCTGCTTCTTCCTCGCGAGCTGCGCGGCAGGACGGATAAGGCCGGTGCTTTCGGCGCCGATCTGGAGCAGTCAAACGTTAGAGTGCTGGGCAAGGTCGGCCTCCTGGCACTGCTGCTCTTTTCCATAAGCGCCAATGTGGGGTTTAGCTTTACCGAACGGGTCGGCCTGGACAACGGACTGGAGCCGAGCGCAATAGCCAATTCCTTCGCGATCGGCTGTATATTTTCGGTGGCCGGCTGCCTGATGCCGACCATATTCGGCGCTGCTGGCGGGCGGATAAAGTGGCTGGTTATTACTACTACTCTTTTTATCATATCTCTCTGGCTCTTCTACATCGCCACAAACGTTACTTTATACGTTGTCGCCTTTTCCATATATCTTTCGGTATTTAATATGGGACTTGCTTACTACATGTCTGTAGTTGCAGAAAATGATCCGGAAGAACATTATACGCGGGCCATATATATCGTGAACGTCACCGCTCAATCGCTCGGCCCCGCAATAGGTGCGCTGGTCCTGATTGGATACCCTATCGCTGCTGTGTTCCTGATTGCTCCGATACCCGCGGTAGGAGCCCTGATCCTCGTGGCTTATTATACATCGCGGCAGTCGCATAATCTGGCCGCGTCGCTCTATAATCGGCTGAAAACGTAGGTCACAGTTGGCGGATCGCCATTGTACGGCAGGCCAATTGTTCGACGTCGGAAAGGAAAGATGAAGTGGCAGGTTCGAGCGGTGAGGATGTCGATGCGGCAGCAGAGATCTTTGATTTCGGCAGCAGACAGATGTTCGATTCCTCCGATTTGAGGGCGACACTCTAATGGCGGCGGTATCTGAAGTTTCCGCGGCTTGCCGGCCCGGTCGCCGTACATCGCCTCCGCATGCCGGAAAATCCTTCTGGATCCGCGACTTTGGCGATTATTCTCCAAATCGTGATCTGGATACCGATCTGCAATGCGATATCCTTGTCATCGGCGGTGGCATCGCAGGCCTCTCATCGGCCTGGCATGCCGCAAAAAGCGGCTTGGGCAAGGTCGTCCTGATCGAGAGCGAGATCATCGGCTTCGGAGCGAGCGGCCGCGCGGCAGGCTGGATCATGCCCCAGTTCGGGATGGACCAATTGTCCATCCGCAAGACATATGGCGTCGAGCGATCCAGGGCGGCCTTCGCATATTGTCGGCGCGCAACTGCTTATACGCGCGAGATCATCGAGCAAAATGGCATCGAAAGCGATTATCGCGCGCCCGGTCTTATGCGGGTGGCCTTTGACGACCGCTGGGTGGACGATCTCCATGACCTGTATTCCACCTATGAAGACATCGGTGTGGATACGGTCTCATGGCTGACCGCACCGGACGTGCAGGCCCATTATAACGGGAATACCAACTTCAAAGCGGCCATTTTCGACACGGACCTTGGTTTGCTCAACCCCTGCAAACAAGTGCGCGCCCTTAAGGGACTGGCCGAAGCGGCGGGCGTTACGGTTTATGAAAACACCCCCGCGACACATATCGAGCGACGGCCGGGCGGTGTGCGAGTGATGACTCCGGGCGGCTCTATTGGAGCGAGCAAGGTGGTGATTGCCACGAACGCTTTCACGCACCAACTGCAAGGGCCAGTCGGCCGAGAGCTCGCGCCATACCAGGCGCCGGTATTCGCGCGCGGCGCGGTGACGGAGCGTCTTTCGGACAAAATGTGGGCGGAAATTGGTTGGAAACAGGGCAATGCGATCGAGAGCTCGCTTGATCTGTTTCACTATATGGCGCCTACCGCCGACCAGCGTATCCAGTTCTATTTCATTTATTATGGCGGTCACCCCGTTCGCAATGAGATGGAACCGGCGGTCAGCGCCAAGGGGGGAGACGTCTCGCTCGCACATCTGAAACGGATATTCCCGGCTCTTGGGGGCGTCAGATTGGAGCATAATTGGGGTGGACACATGTCGGCTACGCGTGACATGGTTCCTCACTTGACGAGTATCGGTGATCAACGCGTTATCTATATCGGTGGATGCTGGGGGCATGGTCTAGCCATCAACCACCTGCATGGCCAGACGGTCGCAGATATGTTGGCGGAACGGTCAACGGACCTCACCGATTTCTGGATTGTTGATCGGAAGCCCAAGAACTGGCCGGTTTGGCCGCTGGATTTTATCGGCAAACAGCTTGCTTGGTCTATTCTCAAGCGCAAAGTGCGTAAGCAGATTCGCGGGTCAATTTTCGAGGGATTCGACGGCGACCTCCAAGAATAGGGCTCTGTCTGCGACAAGCAGCATGTTGTCAGCTAGACGCGGCTGCCGCATCGCGACCGGCAAACGCCCCTCCCCTCGAGCCGTGACCATATCGCATATATCAAGCCGCGCTGAACCGTAAGCGCTGTTCTCAGCCCACGTCGACCTAGGGTATGAGATTCCCAACGTTATTCGCCGGGTGACCATTGGCGAGTTTGCTGAGCGTCTCGGTCATCCAGTCGTGTGGGTCCATGCCGCTGGTGTTGCAGTTTTCAACGAGCGTGGCGATCATCGCCCGGTTGTCGCCGCCCTCGTCGGCGCCGGCAAACAGTGCGTTCGTGCGGTTATGCATACCTTTCCATAACCGCAAGTCATGACGGTTCGCCGGCTCCGACCGCGGCGGTGAGCGCGCCGCCGATCTCTATTCACTCATCGTCACCGCCAAGCTCAATGATATCGACCCGCAGGTCTGGCTCGCCGACGTCCTTGACCGCATCGCGAGCATCGCGCAAAACCGTCCCCACGAGCTTCTCTCCCGGGGATGGCGGACACGCCAGCCCGCACTTCAGGTCGCCGCATGACGCTTATCGCCCGCCTCAAGATCGTCCTCAGGGATATCGAGCCGAAGGTCATGCGCCGGATCGAGGTGCCGCTGTCGATCAATCTCGACCGGCTTCACACGGTCATCCAGATCGCCATGGGCTGGACCGACACCCATCTCTACGAGTTCCGTTTCGCCGGCGACGCCGCCTTCGGCATTCCCGATCCCGACTATCTTTCCAGCATGAATGATGCCCGCAAGACCACCCTGCGCTCCGCGATCGACGACTGCGGCGGCAAAACCTTCCGCTATATCTATGATTTTGGCGACTATTGGGACCATGCCGTCACCGTCGAACGGATCGAAGCGCGTGTGCCGGGCTTTCCCTACCCCTCGCTCCTCGCCGCCACCGGCCGATGCCCGCCCGAGGACGTCGGTGGGTCTCCCGGCTATGCCGAGTATCTCGAAGCACTCGCTGATCCGGACCATCCCGAGCATGAAGACATGCTCGAATGGGGCGGCGATTTCGATCCCGACAAAATCGATATCGCCGACATCGCAATTCGCCTCACGGATATCGGTCTGGCGTGGGAACGAAAACCCCACCGTAAAGCCCACGCTACACCAAAGTCATAGAACCCGCAGCCTTCACCAAATGATGCAACGCAGAACGGGTTCGTCGAGAGCTTCAATGGTCGCATGCGCGACGAGCTGCTCAACGAGACGCTGTTCTTTACGATCGGTCAGGCCCGCACGATCGTAAGCGATGTTTTCAGGCCACGGCGGTCCAGGGCATGAGGTTGCGGACGGCATTGGCGGGATGCCCGTTGGCGAGCTTGGTCAGTATTTCGGTCAGCCAAGTGTGGG